>JBJMVK010000097.1:0-12110 GCA_045810725.1 Sphingomonas sp.
AACTCTATCCAAACACAACCATCAACCCATATCAACTGCCGGCGAATCGCCTGGCAAAACGGAAACGGCCCGCCGGACGGGCGGGCCGCTCCCCTGTTTGCTGCGAAGTTGCAGCTTACCTGATGTTCGACCCGACGTAGGTCTGGATCCGCTTCACCAGCGGCGCTGGAAGCGGAACATAATCGAGGCTCGTCGCCTGCGGCTGTCCCTTCGTCAGCGCCCAGCCGAAGAACTTGCGCGCCGATGCGCTCGACGAGGAATTCTTCGGCTCTTTGTACATGAGGACGAAGGTCGTCGCGGCGATCGGATAGGAGGCCGCGCCCGGCGCATTGGTCATTACGAGGTTGAAGTCCTTCGCGTGCGACCAGTCGGCAGTCGCCGCCGCGGCCGCGAAGCTCTTCGCGTTCGGGGCAACGAACTTGCCAGCCGAGTTCTGCATCATCGTGAAAGCAAGATTGTTCTGCTTCACGTAGGCATATTCAACATAGCCAATCGAATAAGGGATCTGCTTGACGTAGCCGGCGACGCCTTCGTTGCCCTTGCCACCGATGCCACCGTTCCAAGATACGGTTGTTCCTTCGCCGAATTTCGACTTCCAGCCCGGGCTGACCTGGCTCAGGAAGTGCGTGAAGTTGAACGTCGTGCCGGACCCGTCGGAACGATGGACCGGGGTGATGTCCTTCGCGGGGAAGTGGAGCCCGGGATTGATCTTCGCGATCCTCGGATCGTTCCAGGTCTTGATCTCGCCCGCGTAGATCGCGGCCAGCAAGGGGCCGCTCATCTTCACCTGGCCGGGGTGAGCGCCGGGAATGTTGATTACAGGGACGATGCCGCCGATCACCACTGGAAATTGTGCAAGGCCCGCCGCCTGGAGCTCATCGGCCGAAAGCGGCTTGTCGGTGGCGCCGAAGTCCACGGTGCCGGCCTTGATCTGCGCGATGCCGCCACCGGAGCCGATCGACTGGTAGTTGATTTCGTCGCCGCCGCCCTTCTTGAAATCCGCCGCCCAGCGCGAAAGGACAGGATAGACGAAGGTCGATCCTGCGCCGGTGATCGTGGCGCTTGCGCCGCCCGCGACCGCCAGGCTCGCCGACGCAGCGAGATACACGATGGAACGAGTGAACATGGTCATTTGAAGATACCCCCTGAGGGTGAACGGGCAGCGGCACTCCCGCCGCCGCTTCCACCTTTGCGCTACGCCTCGCGGGTGACTCGAAAATGACCGGAATGTTGCCGTTCTGTTGCAGTGCGGTCCGGTGTCCAGCCCCTGTACACTGATGCAGAAATAGCACAGGCCCGAGAGGCTCAAGCCACGCCTGAAACGACTGTCATAAAAGTGTCTGCCGGTCGTCACACAATCATCCGCTCGGGCCCGTTAGCGCCGCACTGAGTTTCACTGCTCGATTCGACGCATACGGGGGGTTTTTTCCGATGATTTCACGCTTTTCTAAGGCATTTCTCGCGTGCACGGTCCTGACCGCCGCCCCGGCGTTTGCGCAAAGCGCGCCAACCGCCGACGACATTGCCGCCCTTCGCGCCCAGATCCAGGCTCTCCAGGAGCAGGTGAATGAGCTTAGGTCGGCGCAGGCCACCCAGGCGGCCGAAGTCGCCAAGGTCGCCGCCGTTCCCGTGCCTGTGCCTGAAAAGCCCGCTGCGCCGGGGTGGTGGGGCAGCACCACAATCAGCGGCAAGGCGTTTCTCAACGTCAGCAACATCAACCAGACGTCGACCGACCTCGCCGGCAACAAGACGGACAGTATCCAGAACGGTACGCAGACCGAGCTGAAGCGCTTCTATGTCGGCATCGATCACAAGTTCAACGATGTCTTCTCAGCCAACATCACAACCGACTTCCGGTATAACTCGAATTATGCGGTGGCTTCGGCTCCGAGCAGGGACGTGCTGGTCTACGTCAAGAAGGCCTATCTCCAAGCCAAGCTCAACCCGGCCTTTACGATCCGCGTCGGGGAAGCGGACCTCCCGTGGGTTCCGTTCGCTGAAGGGGTCTATGGCTACCGTTACGTAGAGAACACGCTCATCGACAGAACGAAGTTCGGCACGTCCAGTGACTGGGGTGTCCATATATTTGGCGGGTTCGGCAACGGCCTCGTCAATTACCAGGTCTCCGCGATCAACGGCGGCGGCTACAAGTCCCTTGCGCGCAACACGAACACGATCGACCTCGAAGGCCGCATCGACGTCCACCCGGTGAAGAACATCGTGCTCGCAGCGGGTGGCTACAGCGGCAAGCTCAGCAAGAGCAACGACACGGTCAATGTCGAGCATCATGCCACGCGCTTCAACGCGCTTGCCGCCTACACCGACAAGCGCATCCGCGCGGGAGTCGAATATTTCTACGCCAAGAACTGGAACAACATCCTCACGACCCCGGAGCCTGCCGAGCCGCCGAGCGTCGATAATGACAGCGGCCACGGCTTCTCGGCATTCGGCTCCTTCGCCTTCAACCCCCAGTTCAATGCCTTCGCGCGCTACGACTGGGTGAAGCCGACGAATTTCCGGGCCGTGGCAGTGGATGGCGACGTGAAGGACAATTATCTGAACGTCGGCGTCACCTATAAGCCGATCGCTCCGATCGACATCTCGCTTGTCTACAAGCACGAGAAGACGAGCAACGGCTTCCTCAATACGTCGAACGGGAACATCGGGGGTCTCGATCACGGCAAATATGACGAGATCGGACTGTTCGGTCAGCTGGTCTTCTAAGCCTTTCGGCCTTCTCTCCCCTTCGGCTCGAAAGGCGGCCCCCTCGCTCCGGCGAGGGGGCTCTATATCAGGCGGATGGAAAGATGCCTGACCAATCCGCTACTGAACCCTTCATGCGGGACACTGGCCCAAGCGTGCGCGCGCTCATAGAAGCGCTCGAAGAGCCTGCGCTCGTCGTCGAGCATGGCATCGTCAGCGTTGCAAACGCTCGTGCCCGCCTGCTCCTCGGCGGCCGCCTTGAGGGACGCGATATCCGATTCGCGATCCGCCACCCGCAGGCGCTCGAGCAGATTCTCTCGATCCGCTCCGGCGACCTCGAGGTTACCGGCATCGCAGACCCGGGGCGCCCCTGGCTGCTCTCGATCCGCGAACTCGACGATGACCGGGTCCTCATCCGGATGATCGACCGATCGGACCTCGTCGCCGCTGAGAAGATGCGGGTCGATTTTGTGGCCAACGCGAGCCACGAACTGAGGACTCCGCTTTCGACCATCGGCGGTTATGCCGAGACCCTCGCCGAGGAGGACGACCTTTCCGCCGCGACCCGCTCGAAATTCGGACGCGTCATTCGCGATGAATCGCGCCGGATGCTGCGCATCATCGAGGATTTGATGAGCCTCTCACGGATCGAGGCCGACCGCTTCGTCGCTCCCTCGGACCGGGTTGCGATCAGCGACGTCCTACAGACTAGCATTGCGACGGCGTCGGCGACGCGCCCGGCCACGCAGTGCAGGATTGCCATCGACATCGCCGGAGACCTGCCGCCCGCGCTGGGTGACCGCGCGCAGCTCGTGCAGCTGTTCGACAATCTCATCAGCAACGCCCTTCGCTATGGCTGCGACCGGCCGGATTCATCTCTCGAGATATCGGCGAGTCGCGAAAGCCGATGGTTGATGGTCAGTGTCACCGACCACGGCCCGGGCATTCCGCGGGAGCATCTTCCGCGCGTCACGGAGCGCTTCTACCGGGTCGATGCAGCGCGCAGCCTCGAGTCCGGAGGGACTGGTCTCGGGCTTGCAATCGTCAAGCACATCGTCGAGCGGCACAAGGGTTCGCTCGCGATCAGGAGCACGCCCGGCGTCGGCACGAGCGTCACAGTGCGGTTGCCCGTCGCGGCATGATCAGCCCTCAAAGGATCGAGGCCAGCGCTTCTTCGACCTGCTGCGGCGTATAGGGCTTCTGCAGCCGCGGGCGGTCCTCCCACTTCTCCAGCATGTGCCAGTCGGCGTAGCCGCTCGTGAAGACGAAGGGGATCTCCATGGCCTCCAACATCTCGCAAAGTGGGAACACCCGCTCGCCGCGAATGTGAACATCCATCAGCGCTGCGTCGAAGCCGCCCGCTGCGATCAGTTCGCGGGCGAGCGCCATGTTGGGCGCCGGACCGATCGCTTCGCAGCCGAGGTCGTCCAGCATTTCGGCTGTGGCTGAGCCGATGACGGGCGAATCCTCGACGACGAGGATCCGGGCCCCCGAAAGTCTCGAGCCGGGCGGGCTCGCAGGCTTATCAGTGGACGAATCTGGCGACGACATCGCGGTACGAACGCGAGACCTTCACTTGTGCTCCCGAATCTAGCACCAGGAAGCACTCGCCATTGGTGTGCGGCTTGACCTGACGAACGAGATCGAGGTTAACGATGGTGGAACGGTGGACCCTCTGGAACCGCCGCGGGTCGAGCCTCTTCTCGAGATCTTTCATCGTCTCGCGAAGGATCAAAGTATTGTCGCCAGTCTGGATGCACATGTAGTCGCCGGCCGCATCGATCCGCTCGATCGTGTCGACATCGACCCGAAAGATCTGCCCCTGGTCCTTGATGTTGATCATCTTCTCGTAACGGCTGGCCGAAGGCGTGTCCGGAGACGCTTCGGCGAGCTCCTCGGCGGCCTCCGGGGCATGTTCGGCGAGCGCTTCCTTCAGCCGCTCGCTTTCGCCCGCGCTTCGCTTCTCTGCGAGGCGCTGGCGGACGCGGTCCATTGTCGCCGCAAGCCGGTCTTCGTCGACGGGCTTCATGAGATAGTCGACGGCCTGCGCGTCGAAGGCGCGCAGCGCATGTTCGCTGAACGCCGTGACAAAGGCAAAGAGCGGGAGCTCTATGTCCATCAGGCCCTGGATCACCGAAAAGCCGTCGAACCCCGGCATCTGGATATCGAGGAAGACGAGGTCGGGCTTGTGCGTCTTGATCTGGCGGATCGCCTCACGCCCGTTGGCCGCCGTGGCGACCACTTCGACGTCTTCATGCGCCTGCAATCGCAGCTGCAGGCCCTGGGTCGCGAGCGGTTCGTCATCGACCAAAATGGTCCGGATGGTCATCAGGCAGTCTCTCCGGTCTCAAAGGGAATTTCTAGGATAACGCTGAACCCCCCCTGCTCGTTCTGTTTCGTATCGAACCGATGCGATGCGCCATAGGCCTGCGACAGTCGGTCGCGAATGTTCGCCAGTCCGACGCCGGTCGATGGGCTCGCGGCGATTCCGGCGCCGTCGCCGTCGCCATTGTCCGCGACTTCGATCCTGACCGCCTGTCCCTCCCGAGTTGCAGTGATCCATATGTCGGCCCCGTTTTCGGCCGGGGTAACGGCATATTTAATCGCATTTTCTATAAGCGGCTGCAGCAGGAGCGAGGGGAGGCGTGCGCCGATCGTCTCCGATTCGATGCGGAAGCGCGGCCGCAAGCGGTCCTCGAAGCGCATCTTCTCGATTTCGAGATAAAGCTTCAGGGTCTCGACCTCCTGGGCGAGCGTCACCTTCGCGGTGGGCTCGTTCGCAAGCGTGTAGCGCAGGAAGGAGGAGAGCCTCGCAAGCATCGCGTTGGCACGCTCCGTCTGCTTCAGGAGAACCAGCGTGGATATGGAATTCAGGGTGTTGAAAAGGAAGTGCGGGTTAAGCTGGTATCGGAGCATCGCGAGCTGCGCGGTCGAGGCCTGGCTTTCGAGCCGCTCGCGAAGCCGGATCTGGTCTTCCAGAAGGAGGAAATAGTTGATCCCGTAATAGAGCGCGGTCCAGGCCGCGAGCAGGATGAAATCGAGGCCCAGCGCAGTGAAATAGACGACGCCCTCGGGCCGCATCTGGGGCTTCAGGAAAGTCGCGACGCTCCAGGTTTCGATGATCGAGAATGTCCCCGAAGCGAAAATGACAGCGGCAAGCGACAGGAGCACAGTCCAGATCGGCTTGATCTTGATCAGGCGCCGGAAGAGCGAACCCATGAGCAGGGTCAGGGAATAGCCGGTCGCGGTGAGCAGCAGCGTATGGACCAGAAGCATCCATCCGAGGCTGTTCGCAAAGCCGGAAATGGTTCGGAGGAAGAAATAGCCCGTCCAGCCAATCGTCTGCAGGATCCAAAACGCCCGGTTCTTGTCCTCGAAAAACGGCCGATCGAGACCCATCCCGCGGGCGATCGGCTCGGCGGGCGACTGGATCTTCAGGCTGTCGGACGTGCGCCGTTGGGCCGTTACCCGCCGGTCGAGGGTCGCGCTGTCGGTCGCCATTGCCTTTCGCATATAGAGGCGCTTCGCCGTCATTGCGAGGAGCCTCCCGCGCTTCGGCGGGCTTGATCTGGGCTAATGTCGAATGTGCAGAATCATAAAAGAAATAGCGACCGCACTTAACCCGGCTTCAACTCTCTTTGTCTAATCCAGCGGCTGGACGTGGAACAGCTGGCGGATGTACGAAGCTCCAGATCGCTATAAGCGCTTGATTTCGGCTAGACTTCCCGGCGGGGAATCGGCGGGCCTGACGGCTCGCGACGCCGATTCGGAAAGTTCGCCGCTTCGCGACGTGCAGCTCTTGTCGCGCGCGCATCTCGCGCCCTTCTTCGCGGCTGCAAACATTGTCGCAGCACTGATGATGGCCGCGAACCTGTGGTCCTCGGTCGCTCCGACCCTGATCCTGCCGTGGATCGGCGCGGTCGCTGCGGTGAACCTGGGCGCAATGCAGCTCGCGCGCACCCAGTCGGTCACCTGCGTCGGACGATCCGGGCGCCGCGTGCCGATGTGGACGATGGTCGCCGAGGTCGCATGCCGCGGCCTCGTGTTCCTCAGCCTGCCGCTGTATCTATTCCCCTCGCTCGACCCGGGCACCCAGGTCATCGCGGCCTCCGTGATGGCCGGCCTCGGCATCGGCGCGCTCGGGCTCGTGGTCATCCCGCCCTGCGCCAACGCTTGGATGATCACCTTCACCGGAGGTGTCGCTGGAGCGCTCCTCGTCGGGCGCCACACGGTTCCCTTCCAGCACATGCTGTCGATCCTCTTCACGCTCGGGATCTCGATCTTCGGCGTTTTGACGGTCGCGCGCTGGGCTTTCCATCAGCTCAAGACGAACGCGGACGTTGGGAGCCAGAGCGAAAGCGCGAGCCTCCTCCTCCAGGAATATGAGCAGCGGGGCGTCGGGTGGCTGTGGCAGATCGATGGCGACAACCGAGTGATTTATATCAGCTCGCGAATGAGCGCCCTCCTTGGAAAGCCTGCGGGCCAATTGATCGGTCACTCGCTTCCAGCCCTGCTCGGCGGTCACGCCGAGCTCGGCCGGGTGCTTCTCGAGAAGAAGCCGTTCAACGCCCTCGAGATGGAGCTCAAGACTCCGCGGGGCGGACGCTGGATCTCGATCGCGGGCGATCCCATCGTCGATACCGCGGGGCGCTTCGAAGGCTTCCGGGGAGTCGGCTCCGACATCACCGAGATCCGCCAGACGCAGGAGCGACTGACTCATCTCGCGAACGTCGATGTCTTATCCGGCCTTCCCAACCGCGGCCGCGTCCGCCAGCTGCTGGGTGAAGCCCTGCGCGCGGCGACGACAGGCAATGTGCCGTGCGCGATCATGTTTCTCGACCTCGACGGTTTCAAGCCCGTCAACGATACCTTTGGCCATCCGAGGGGCGACGCCGTTCTGCGCGCAGTTGCGAAGCGGCTCGTCGACGAGGTCGGCGCAGAAGGCGATGTCGGGCGAATGGGCGGCGACGAATTCGCGATCGTGGTCGCGGACGCGCAGAGCCGACAGGCGGTCGAGAAGCTCGCGGACCGGATCATCGCTTCCATCAAGGAACCCTATCTCATCGACCAGACGGAGATCCGGATCGGAGTCTCCATAGGTTGCGCGTTCGGGCCTATCGACGGCGCCACGGTGGACGACCTCATCCTGAAAGCGGATCTCGCACTTTACCAGGCGAAGGATGCCGGGCGCGGCTGTGCCCGCTATTTCTCCTCCGAGCTCCAGTCGGAGCAGGAAGACAGGGTTCGGCTCGAGGCGGACCTCAGGAGCGCGATTGCCTCCAAGCACTTCCACCTCGTCTACCAGCCGCTGATCAACGCGAAGACCCAGAAGCTCATCGGGTTCGAGGCGCTGATCCGCTGGAACCATGCGAAGCGCGGGTTCGTCCCGCCGAACGTCTTCATCCCGGTCGCCGAAGAAACCGGGCTCATGCCGGTCATCGGCGAATGGGTCATCGACGAAGCATGCCGTGCAGCGGCGAGCTGGCCCGAGCCCATTACAGTCGCGCTCAACATCAGCCCTAAGCAGATCGTGCTCGCAGCGCTTCCCAATATCGTCAGCGAAGCGATCGCCCGCCATCGTCTCGCGGGCAACCGGCTCGAGCTCGAGGTGACCGAAGGCGTGTTCCTTGGGGACAATGGCTCGACACTCGACGTGCTGAAGCGCCTTCGAGCGCTCGGTGTCGGGATCGCGCTCGACGATTTCGGCACGGGCTATTCGTCGATCGGCTATTTGAACAAGGCGGTTTTCCACAAGCTGAAGATCGACGGCAGCTTCGTTCGCGAGGCCGGCTCGCGACCGGAGAATGTGGCGATCATCCAGTCGATCGTGCAGCTCGCCAAGAGCTTCCGAATGTCGGTTACTGCAGAAGGTGTCGAGACCGCCGAGGATTTCGAGCGCATGCGCGACCTTGGCTGCGATACGATCCAGGGATATCTGTTCGGCAAGCCGCTGCCCTACGAGCGCGCCAACCAGATGGTGCTCGGTCTTGGCGCAAGGAAGATGGCGAGCTAGCCAAGCCCAAGAGCCGCTTCCTCCCGCGCTCACTTACGTTTAAGCTTCGCCCCAAGTTTGCTTCGGGGGGAGCAATAGGCTGAACCTTTCCAGCGCCCAGAGCCTGTTCAAATACCAGCGCGGCCGGGTGATCGCCCTCGGCCGGTTGATCCTCGCCCTCCTGTTTCTGCTGTCGATCTGGTTCGACCGAACTCAGCCCGAGCATCTCGGCCGGCAGACGAACCTGCTGCTCCTCGTCTACGTGTGGTTCGCGCTCGCGATCACCGCGCTCATCTGGCGCAACTGGTGGCTCGACGCCCGGCTCGCCTTGCCCGTGCATTTTTTCGACATGATGGTGTTCACGGCCATCATCTTCTCGACGAACGGCTACACCAGCCCCTTCTTCCTGTTTTTCATCCTCCCGCTTCTCTCGTCCGCGATCCGCTGGGGCTGGCGCGAGACCCTGCTCACCGCGACAGCGCTCATCATCCTGCACTTGGTGGCGGGACTTCTCGTCGCCGGCAGCGAAGCGTTCGAGATGCAGCGCTTCATCGTCCGGAGCGGGCATTTGTTGACGCTTTCCGCAGTGCTGATCTGGTTCGGTGTCCACCAGCAGTTCACTCGCCTTTTTTTCGGCGTCGACGAGCTCGACCGCCGCATTGGACACGATGAAGATCCGTTCCTTCAAGCCCTTGGACTTGCGATGAAGGCCGCGCAGGCGCGCTCGGGAGCACTGCTGGTGGGTACGGCTGACGAGCAGCAGTTCAAGGGTGTCCGAGTGATTGTCGGGTCGGCCGGCGCGGTGGGGCTCGAACGACCGCTCCTGCGCGAACGCGTACCCGTGATCTTGTTCGATCTCGATCGCAACGAATCCCTCAGCACGCGCGAACATGGATGGTATCGCTTCATCGCCGCCGAGAAGCTGCTCGATGGTTCCGAGCTTCGTGACATTGGTGCAGTCGAAGGCGTCGTTGCCGAGGTGCGCACGCGAACCAGACGGGGCTGGCTGATCCTCTGGGATATCCCGGACCTTTCCGTCGATTATCTCGAGCTCGGCGTCGAGCTGGGCCGCGCGGCCGGCGCGGTCCTCGATCATGACGCGCTGATTTCGGCGATCGAGGAGGGCGCCGCTGCACGCACGCGCCTGTCGCTTGCGCGCGATGTCCACGATAGTGTCGTCCAGTTTCTCGCCGGCGCAGCGTTCCGCGTTGAAGCAATCATGCGTGGCTCACGTTCGGGCGGGCAGGTTGAATCTGATCTGAAGGAGCTGAAGCGCTTGCTGATCGAGGAACAGGTCGAGATCCGCGCGTTCGTATCGGCCTTGCGCCGCAACCGGGAGCTGGAGCTCGCCGAGGCGGTCGACGAGCTGAAGGCGCTTGCCCAGCGTCTTGAGCAGCAATGGGCCATCGACTGCCGGGTCGCGGCAAGCAATGACAATGCCTCGATCCCGATCAGGCTCCAGCTCGACCTCCAGCAGCTTCTTCGCGAAGCAGTAGCCAACGCGGTCCGCCACGGCGGCGCCAGCCGGATTGACGTCGACGTTGCAGTCGAACACGACCAGCTGCGACTCCAGGTAAAGGACAATGGCTCGGGCTTCGTCCTTGCGAATGGAAATTCGCCGATCGAACCCTGGTCGCTCAAGGAGCGGGTCGACCGGGCTCACGGCTCGCTCTCGCTCTTTTCGGAGCCGGGCTGCACGAACATCGTCATTACGATTCCATTGGGAGCGGCTGCATGACCCGAATTCTACTTGCCGACGATCATCCCATGATCGGTGCCGCGCTCGAGGTGCTGCTGAGAGGAACGGAATATGAGCTGATCGGCCGCGCGCGCAGCGGTTCAGACGCCATTGCGCAAGTACAGCGGCAGAAGCCCGACCTGCTTCTCCTCGACGTCAACATGCCCGACGGCTCGGGGCTCGAAGTACTGCGCCAACTTCGCGATGCAAAGCGCGCACCGACCGTGATCCTCCTGACTGCGGGAATGGACGATTTCCAGCTCCTCACCGCCGACCGGCTCGCGCCCGACGGGATCGTGCTCAAGACCTCCGACCCGGCCTTGCTGCTCGAATGCATCGAGAAAGTGCGAAAGGGGGAGAGCTGGGTGGATCCCGAGATCGAGGAGCGCACGCACATCGCCAAGGAGCGGGCCTCGAGGGCGCCCTCGCTCACTCCGCGCGAACGCGAACTCGTGGAGTTGGTGCGCCAGGGGCTTCGCAACCGTGACATCGCGTCGCAGCTCGGAGTCACCGAAGGGACCGTGAAAGTCTATCTGCACGCGATCTTCGACAAGCTTGGCGTCGATAATCGCACCGAGCTCGCCATGCGCGCGGCGGATTTGCTCGGCAGCTGAGCCACGCTTCTCCTCGAGCGTGTGCCGGTTCGGCTTCCTCCCTTTCGGGCGGCTGGCGCTCGTCGCCACCTTAAAGCTTGAGGAACGCATCGCCGGCCAGCAGCCGCGGCTTGTCGTGCACTGACCTCAGATCTGAAGCTGGCTTCCGAGTTCGACTACCCGGTTGGTCGGCAGCTTGAAGAATTCCATGGCGCTCTCCGAGCTCTTCAGCATCCAAGCGAAGAGCTTCTCTCGCCAGAGCGCCATGCCGGGATGCTTTCTCGAGGCAACCAGCTTTTGACGGCCAAGGAAGAAGCTGGTGCTCATCATGTTGAAGGGCTCGCCGCAGGTTCGGATGAAGGCGAGATCGCGAGGGATATCGACCTCCTCCATGAACCCGTAGTGCAGGATGACGCGGTAGAAGCCCTCTCCTGCGTCGTGGAATTCGACCCGGCGCTCAGGAGCGACATGCGGAACCTCCTCGACTCTGACGTTGAGGATGATGACTCGCTCGTGGAGCACTTGGTTGTGCTTCAAATTGTGGAGCAGCGCGGCCGGGACGGTATCGGCCGATGCCGACAGGAAGACGGAAGTGCCGCGGACGCGATGCACCGATTTCCTGATCGATTTGATGAACACTGGCAGCGGCAGCGCGGAGCTGGCGAGCTGCTCGCGCAGGAGCTGACGGCCTCTTGCCCAAGTGGTCAGCACGGTGAAGCTGATCCCAGCGACCAGGAGCGGAAACCAGCCGCCATCCGGAATCTTCGTGATGTTGGAGGCAAAATAGGTGCTGTCGACGACGAGGAAGAGTCCGATCGCCGCTCCGGCGAGGAACCTGTTCCAGCGCCACACTTCGAACACGAGGACGGTCAGCATCATGGTCGTGATCAGCATCGTTCCGGTGACCGCAATGCCATAGGCCGAAGCGAGCCGACCGGACTCGCGGAACCCGATCACGAGCAGGATCACCATGAAAAGCAGGCCCCAGTTCACCACCGGAATGTAGATCTGCCCCAGTGCCTTTTCGCTCGTATGCTCCGTCTTGAGCCGCGGGAGGAACCCGAGCTGCACCGCCTGATGCGTC
>JBJMVK010000098.1:0-8235 GCA_045810725.1 Sphingomonas sp.
CACCAGAAAATGAAGAACGGTTCGACGCTTTTCACAGCGGGATGTTACCGTGCTTCTTCCAAGGGTTCTCGAGTTGCTTGTTCCTGAGCTTACGCAAACCCATCGCCACACGCCGCCGCGTCGAATGCGGCATGATCACTTCATCGATGAAGCCCTTGCTCGCCGCCACGAAGGGATTGGCAAAGCGTTCCTCATACTCGGCCGTGCGCTTGGCGATTTCGTCCGGATTGCCCGCGTCCTTTCTGAAGATGATCTCGACCGCGCCCTTGGCACCCATCACCGCGATCTCGGCGGTCGGCCAGGCGTAGTTCAAATCGCCGCGAAGGTGCTTGGAGGCCATGACGTCATACGCCCCGCCATAGGCCTTGCGGGTGATCACGGTGATCTTGGGCACCGTTGCTTCGGCGTAGGCAAATAGCAATTTCGCGCCGTGCTTGATGATCCCGTGGTGCTCCTGGCCAACTCCGGGGAGGAAGCCCGGGACATCGACGAAGGTCAGGATCGGGATGTCGAACGCATCGCAGAAGCGAACGAACCGCGCCGCCTTCTTGGACGAGTTGATGTCGAGTACGCCCGCCAGCACCATCGGCTGGTTGGCGACGACGCCTATGGTGCGGCCCTCGATCCGGCAGAAGCCGATGATGATGTTTGCCGCGTGCGCCGGCTGGACCTCGAAGAAGTCCCCCTCGTCGGCAACCTTCCGGATGAGCTCGTGCATGTCATAGGGCGTGGCCGCGCTCGGTGGGACGAGGGTGTCGAGGCTCTCGTCCACCCGGTCGATCGGGTCCTCGCATGGCCGCTCCGGGAGATCGTGGCGGTTCGAGAGCGGCAGGAAGTCGACGAACTCGCGCGTCGCGAGCAGTGCATCGATGTCATTCTCGAAGGCGACGTCGGCAACCCCCGACTTGGTGGTGTGCGTGACTGCTCCGCCCAATTCCTCCTGCGTCACGACCTCGTTGGTGACGGTCTTCACCACGTCCGGGCCGGTCACGAACATGTAGGAGCTGTCTTTCACCATGAAGATGAAATCGGTCATTGCGGGTGAATAGACCGCGCCGCCGGCGCATGGCCCCATGATCAGGCTCACCTGGGGAATGACGCCCGAAGCGAGCACGTTGCGCTGGAAGACCTCGGCATAGCCAGCGAGGCTCGCAACGCCCTCCTGGATGCGTGCGCCGCCACTATCGTTGAGCCCGATGAGCGGCGCTCCGACCTTCATCGCCATGTCCATGACCTTGCAGATCTTCTGCGCGTGCCGCTCGGAGAGCGAGCCTCCGAACACGGTGAAGTCCTGCGCGAAGACATAGACGAGGCGACCGCTGATGGTGCCTGACCCAGTGACGACGCCGTCCCCCGGGATCTTCTGCTCGTCCATCCCGAAGTCGGTCGCGTTGTGCTCGACGAACATGTCATATTCTTCGAAGCTGCCCGGATCCAAGAGGACCGAGAGGCGCTCGCGCGCGGTCAGGCGGCCTTTGGCATGCTGCGCCTCGATGCGCTTTTCGCCGCCGCCAATGCGCGCCAGCTCACGCCGCTTTTCCAGCTCCTCGATAGTCGTCGCCAAGCTGTCTCTCCTCAGCGCCCGCTCCTTCCACGCGCGTTCCGGATTGGTCAACCTCGCCCAGCCGTTTCCAACCCGTAACATTACGCGTATGGCGGTCCGGCGCTCGAACCACTCGCACCGTCGTTGTTGCAGTGCACAATCTGCATCATTTTAGCGCTAACACTAATCTAAGTTACGGAACCGCAACGCCTCGCGGTCCGTTCAACAGTCAGGGCAATTAAAACACGGAGGACTAACAAGAAATGCTGACCCGCGTCGGGGTGCCTGTAGAGTTCGAAGCCGAGCACTCGGCGCCTGACTCCGAACCCACAACATTGATCTGTTTTTCGCACCTGCGGTGGAACTTCGTGTTCCAGCGTCCACAGCATCTGATGAGCCGCTTCTCTCGTGAAATGCCGGTGATCTACTGGGAAGAGCCAGTCGATATCGCCGCAAACGAGACAGCTTTTTTGCAGGTGCGAGAAGCGCAGGACGCCGAGAACGTTCGGGTCATCGTTCCCCACCTTCCCCAGGGCATGCCTGAGGATGCGCGCGAAGCCGCGCTCAAGCGCCTTCTCGATGCGCATCTTGCCTCGCTCAAAGGCAGCGTCATCGCCTGGTATTACACGCCGATGATGCTCCCCTTCTCACGGCACATCGATCCCGCCGTTCTCGTCTTCGACGTCATGGACGAGCTCTCGAAATTCAAGTTCGCGCCCGCGAAACTGCTCGACCTCGAGAAGGAGCTCATCGAGCGCTCCGACGTGATCTTCACCGGCGGCTCCAGCCTGTACGAGGCGAAGAAGGACCGTCATCCCAACGTCCACTGCTTCCTTTCCTCGGTCGACCGAGCGCATTTCGCAAAGGCGCGTTCGAAGCTTTTCGACCCGGCTGACCAGGAGGATCTGCGTCGTCCCCGGCTGGGCTTCTACGGGGTCATCGACGAGCGCTTCGATACCGAACTGCTTGCGAGGGTAGCCGAAATGCGCCCGGACTGGTCGTTCGTGATCGTCGGGCCGGTCGTGAAGATCAGCGAAGAGGACCTGCCGAAGCGGCCCAATATCCATTATCTCGGAAGCAAGACCTATGCAGTGCTGCCGGCCTATCTCTCGGGCTGGGACGTCGCCCTGATGCCGTTCGCGATGAACGAATCGACGCAGTTCATCTCGCCGACCAAGACCCCGGAATATCTCGCCGGCGGAAAGCCCGTGGTCTCGACGCCGGTCAAGGACGTCGTTCGCCACTATGGCGGGATCGAAGGCGTCAAGATTGCCTCGACGCCAGAAGAGTTCGCCGCGGCCTGCGACGAGGCCCTCGAGCTTTCCCGCAATCCCGAGGGCGGTTGGCTCGCAGAAGCCGATCTCATGTTGTGCGCCTCGAGCTGGGATACGACCCAGGCGCGCATGGCGGGCCTCATCGCCGACGTGCTCGGCACCCGTTCGGGAGCGACCTCGCCGGCCCTTCTGGTTGCCGCCGAATGAGCGGCGTCCCTCGCGCCGCTAACAGCGGAAAATACGATTATTTGATCGTCGGAGCCGGCTTTGCCGGCTCCGTTCTGGCTGAGCGACTGGCATCGCAGCACGGCGCCAAGGTCCTGCTCATCGACCGGCGGCCGCATGTCGGCGGCAATGCCTATGACGAGCCGAACGAGGCTGGCATCCTCTACCACAAATACGGGCCGCATATCTTCCATACGAACAGCGAGCAGGTCTGGAACTATCTGTCGCAATTCACCGATTGGAGGCCTTACGAACATCGGGTCCGGGCAATCGTTCGCGACAAGCTCGTGCCGATCCCGATCAACCGAACCACGCTCAACGCGCTGTTCGAGCTCGATCTCAAGACCGACGAGGAAGCGGCGGATTACCTCGCCTCACGCGCCGACCCCGTCGAGGATATCGAGACGTCCGAGGACGTTGTCATCAACGCCGTCGGCCGCGAGCTCTACGAGCTCTTTTTCCAGGGCTATACCCGCAGGCAGTGGGGCCTCGATCCGAGCGAACTCGACAAGCAAGTGACGTCCCGGATCCCGACTCGGACCAACACCGACGACCGCTATTTCAGCGATACCTACCAGGCCATGCCGCTCAACGGTTACACGGCGATGTTCGAGAAGATGCTCGACCATCCGCTGATCGAAGTGCGGACGGGCGTCGATTTCGCCGAGTTCAAGGACCAGGCACACGAGATCGCCGATCACATCATCTATAGCGGCCCAGTCGATGAATATTTCGATTTCCGCTTCGGCAAACTGCCGTACCGGTCACTGAAGTTCGACCACCAGACCCTCGACGAGGAATGGCACCAGCCCGTGGCTGTGGTGAACTATCCTTCGCCCGACGTGCCTTACACGCGGATCAGCGAGTACAAGCACCTGACGGGCCAGGACTCGAGCGTGACGACCATCACCTACGAATATCCCTCGGCGACGGGCGATCCGTATTACCCGATCCCGCGCCCGGAGAACCAGGCGCTCTACAAACGCTACGAAGCGCTCGCGGACGCTACCGAGGGAGTGACTTTCGTGGGCCGCCTTGCGACGTACCGCTATTACAACATGGACCAGATCGTCGGTCAGGCGCTCGCGACGTTCCGGAGGATGGACGAGCAGCGGAAACGGCGGCGGACGCAGCCGACCGCGGTCGCGGCCGAGTAGACCCGGACTTGGCACAATCCTGACGCTCATGCTTTGAGCGGCCAGGAGGTTTTCAGCTGATGCGGCAGAACTGGCCGGAACGGCTATGGCTGCTCCGCCATGGCCAAAGCGAGGGCAATATCGCGCGCGATGCCGCCGACGAGGCCGGTTCGCACGAGATCGACATCGACGTACGCGATGTCGACGTGCCCCTTTCGGCGCTCGGAGGGAAGCAGGCGGAGGCCGCGGGGCGATGGTTCGCGGCCCTGCCCCGCGATGAAAGGCCCGAGCTTATCCTCTCATCTCCGTACGTGCGCGCGAAACAGACCGCAGAGATCATCTGCCGCGCTGGCGCACTCGCCGGCGGGCCGGCGCAGACCCTCGTCGACGAACGTTTGCGCGAGCGCGAATTCGGGATATTCGACCGGCTGACCACCCGCGGCATCCGAGAGCGCTTCCCCGAGGAAGCCGCGCACCGGCGACGCCTCGGCAAATTCTATCACCGCCCCCCTGGCGGAGAGAGCTGGGCGGACGTCGTTCTTCGCCTTCGCTCGATGCTCAACACGATCAATCTTCACTATTGCGACCGGCGCGTGCTGATCGTCTGCCACCAGGTCGTGGTGCTCTGCTTCCGCTACATCCTCGAAGGCCTCGACGAGGCCGCCATACTCGGCATCGACAAGGAGGCGGACGTCCTCAATTGCGGAATCGCTCAATATCATTTCGAGCCGGATCCGCACGGCCTTTGCGTCCCCGAGCTCAACCTCTGGAACTATGGCGTGCCATTGGAAGCGGAAGGTGCCCCCAAGACGTCCGCGAAGGATGCTGTCACGGGGACGCGATGAGCGGAACAGCGCTCGACGAGGCCGCGCTCGAAGACCACCCGCTGCCTCCTGTCATCGACGGCGGCAAGGAGACCAAGGGGCGCATCCTCATCGTCGCTGGTAGCTCGGCCGTGCCGGGCGCGGCGCTGCTTTGCGCGATCGCGGCAATGCGGTCGGGCGCCGGCAAGCTCCGGATTGCAACGGTCGAGAGCGCAGCCATCGGGCTCGGCATCGCCATGCCCGAAGCGATGGTCATCGGCCTTTCGGAAACGAAGGACGGCGGCTTTTCGAGCGATGCCGCGCAGCGCATCGAGGAGCTTGCTCGAGAAGCCGATGCGGTCGTTGCCGGCCCCGGCGTGAAGAGCTCCGGTCGATGCCAGGAGATTGCCCAAGCGCTTCTGGAAAGCAGCGCCGCGGTCGCACTCGACGTCGCGTTCCTCCACGCACTCGAACCGCCCGACAGGCGCAGACATGAGCGCTCGTCCATGCCCATCCTGCTCCCCAACGCGGAGGAGCTCGCGAGCCTGCTCGACTGCGATTCGAGCGAGGTCGAAGAGAATTCCCTCCAGTCTGGCATCCGGGCTGCCGAGCTCTATCGTTCGGTGGTGCTCGTCAAGGGTGTCGCGAGCCACGTCGTCACACCGGGCGGCGAGTGCTGGACCTATGAAGGCGGGGCTCCGGGCCTCGGGGTCTCGGGAAGCGGCGATGTCCTTGCGGGCATCGTCGGCGGGCTCCTCGCCCGGGGCGCTGAACCGCTCAATGCCTTGCTATGGTCGGTCTGGCTGCACGGTGAGGCCGGCGCACGGCTCGCGAAGAAGGTCGGGCCGATCGGGTTCCTCGCCCGTGAAATCGCCGACGAAATCCCGGCTCTAATGCCCCACTGAACCACCGCCGGCGTGATAGCGATCGAGCTCGTCACCGATCAGGCGGACGACATGCAGGACGTTCGTCGATCCCGCGGTGCCGAACGGGATTCCAGCCATCAAGACGATACGGTCGCCGCCCTTCGCGATCTGGTGGCGGAGCGCCATGCGCTTCCCTTTCTCGACCATCTCCTCGAAGCTCGACACGTCGCGCGTGTGAACCGCGTGTGCACCCCACAAGAGGCCGAGGCGGCGGGAGGTGTGGAGCGATGCGCTCATCGCCAGGAGCGGCACCGGCGGCCGCTCGCGCGCGATGCGCCGCGCGGTCGCGCCCGAGCTGCTGTAGCAGACCATCGCCGTCGCCGAGACGGTCTGGGCGATCTGACGCGCCGAGCCCGCGAGCGCGTCCGCAGTGGTCGGCTCGAGCCTCGTTTGGGTGAAATGGATACGGGCCTGGTAGGAGGGATCACGCTCCACGCTGTTGGCGATGCGATCCATCATCGTGACCGCTTCGATCGGATATTGGCCGGTCGCGCTCTCGGCCGAGAGCATCACGGCATCGGCGCCGTCATAAATCGCGGTCGCGACGTCGCTGACCTCGGCGCGGGTCGGCGTCGGGGAGGTCACCATCGATTCAAGCATCTGGGTCGCGACCACGACCGGCTTTCCGAACTGGCGTGCGCAGGCCACGATCTTGTTCTGCAGCGGCGGAACGTCTTCGGGCGGGAGCTCGACGCCGAGGTCGCCGCGGGCGACCATCACCGCGTCGCTGAGCGCGATAATATCGTTCAGCCGGTCGATCGCGGCCGGCTTTTCGATTTTCGCGAGGAGCGCCGCGCGCTCGCCGATGAGCGAGCGCGCTTCGGCCACGTCCTCGGGCCGCTGCACGAACGACAGTGCGATCCAGTCGGTTCGCATGTCGAGCGCGAATTGGAGGTCGTCGCGATCCTTGTCGGTCAGAGCGGGGATAGGAACAACGACGTCGGGAACATTGACGCCCTTATTGTCCGAGACCGGGCCCCCGACCTTGATTTCTGAAACGATCCGAGCGTCGTCTGCGTCGATCACCTTCAACCTGACCCGCCCGTCGTCGATCAGGATGCTCGTCCCGGGCTTAACCGATTGGAAGAGTTCGGCGTGCGGCAGCTGGACTCGGCCGTTGTCGCCGGCCTTCTCGTCGCGGTCGAAGATGAAGCGCTTGCCTTTTTCGAGCAGCGCTCGGCCGCCGTCGAAATGTCCGACTCTGAGCTTGGGACCCTGGAGATCGAAGAGAATGGTCGTCGGGCGGTGGAACACCTTCTCGAGCGAGCGGATATGCTCGACAAGCTTGGCCTTGGTCTTCTGGTCACCGTGGCTCATGTTGATTCTGAAAGCGTCGGCGCCGGCAAGCATCAGCTTCCGGATCGTCTTCGCATCGCTCGAGGCAGGGCCGAGCGTCGCGAGGATCTTCACCTTTCGGGAGCGGGGTGGGAGAGTCTCGGTCACTTGGCTGCCTTAGCCGCTTGATAAGAGCGTTCAACCCGCTAGAGCCGCGTCTCACACGTCGAGAAGCGGAGAATATAGAGAATGGCGGAGGGTACCGTCGCGGCCGATCAGCTGCGTCTGTTCATTGAGCGCATCGAGCGCCTCGAAGAAGAAAAGAAGGGAATTTCGGACGATGTCCGTGACGTCTATGCCGAAGCGAAGGCGAACGGCTACGACCCCAAGATCATGCGGATGATCGTTCGCCTGCGGAAGATGGAAGCGCATACCCGGCAGGAGCAGGACGCGATCCTCGAGACCTATCGCCAAGCGCTCGGGCTGCAGTAAGGAACGGCCATGGCGGGTCATTCCAAGTTCAAGAACATCATGTACCGGAAGGGGGCGCAGGACAAAAAACGTTCCGCGCTCTTCTCCAAGCTCAGTCGCGAGATCACCGTCGCAGCAAAGATGGGCCTGCCTGATCCCGACGCAAATGCCCGTCTTCGAGCCGCGATCATCGCCGCTCGAGCGCAGTCGATGCCCAAGGACAATATCCAGCGCTCGATCGACAAGGCAGCGGGTTCGGACGCAGCCAATTACGAGGAAATCCGCTACGAGGGCTTCGGTCCCGGCGGTGTTGCACTGATCGTCGAGGCGCTGACCGACAACCGCAATCGCACAGCGACGAACGTTCGCACCATCTTCTCGAAGAACGGCGGAAATCTCGGCGCCAGCGGCAGCGTCAGCCACGGCTTCGAGCGGCTCGGGCTCGTCGAATATTCGGCAAGCGCCGGCGATGCCGACAAGGTGCTCGAAGCGGCGATCGAGGCGGGTGCAGACGACGTCGAAAGCGACGAGGACGGCCATCGCATCTGGACCAGCGTCGAATCGCTCCACGAGGTCACGCGA
>JBJMVK010000099.1:0-5070 GCA_045810725.1 Sphingomonas sp.
GGCCTGGGCCTCAGGCGACAGCACGACGGCCTTGGCGCTGCGGGACCACACCCCGCCCCCGGGCGAGATCCGCGTCCGGTCGTAGTCCTGCCAGCTGGAGCGGGGCAGGGCGAACAGTCGAGCCCGTTCGGCGTACGACTCCGCCGGATCAGGGTTCGGGTCGATGAAGATGTCCCGATGGTCAAAGGCGGCCACCAGCCTGACCGTCGAGCTGCGGAGCATGCCGTTTCCGAACACGTCGCCCGACATGTCACCGCAGCCAGCGACGGTCACCTCGTCGGACTGGACGTCCACGCCCATCTCCAGGAAGTGCCGCTGGACCGAGATCCACGCGCCGCGCGCGGTGATCCCCATGGCCTTGTGATCATATCCGTTCGACCCGCCGCTGGCGAAGGCGTCGCCCAGCCAAAAGCCCCGATCCAGCGCGATCGAATTAGCGATGTCCGAGAATGTCGCTGTGCCCTTGTCGGCAGCGACGACGAAATAAGGATCGTGCCCGTCGTGGATCACGACGCTGTCAGGGTGCACGACCTTGTCGTTGACGAGATTGTCGGTGATCGAGAGCAGCGAGCGGATGAAGATCTTGTAGCTTTCGGTCCCTTCCGAGAGCCAGGAATCGCGGTTCGACATCGCTGGTAGCTGCTTGGGATAAAATCCGCCCTTGGCCCCCGTCGGGACGATGACGGCGTTCTTGACCAGCTGCGCCTTCATGAGCCCCAGGATCTCGGTGCGGAAGTCGTCGCGCCGGTCCGACCAGCGGATTCCACCGCGCGCCACGGGCCCGCCTCGCAAGTGAATGCCCTCTATACGCGGACTGTAAACCCAGATCTCTCGCCATGGCACCGGCGCGGGGAGCCCCGGCACCTCAGAGGAATTGATCTTGAAGGCAAGCGCTTCTTCGGCGGCGGGCGCGAAAGCGTTGGTGCGGACGACGGCGAGGACGAGTGCCCGCAGGCGCCTCAAAATGCGATCGTCGTCGATCGAGCGAACCTTCCCGAGCGATCGATCGAGCTGGTCGCGATAGTCGGCGATGCGCTCGTCGCGCTTGGTCGCCGACGGGTCGTGCGCGGCCACGAAGAGGGCGATAAGCGCCTGCGTAGCATGCGGTGCGCGGCGCAGCGCGTCCACGACCGTGACTAGGCCGAAGCTGCTGCCCGTCTGGCGCAGATAGCGAAACCACGCCCGGAGCCACACGACGGCCTGCGTATCGAGGCCCGCATAAAGAACGAGCTGGTTGAACTCGTCGTCTTCAGCACCACCGCAGAGCACATTGGCGATGGCGCGCTCGATCTCCCCAGCGCGCGCAAGGATCGAATCGAGATCCGCCTCGAGGCCAACCTCGACGTGGAAGTCGTGGATGAAACCTATCCCGTCGGCGAGCGCGGTCGGAAGTTCTTCGAGCACTCGAAAGCCGAAATTCTCAAGGACCGGAACGGCTTCGGACAAAGGGATGAGGCCGCTGCTGCGGTACATCTTCAGGCGGAGCTGGCGCGGCGCGTCGGTGGCGATTCGCGAGATACGGACGTCGCGATCCGAATCGTCGGAAAGCTCGGCCAAGCGCAGGATGTCGGCCGCGCTCTCCTCGGGCGCGCACCGCGAGCGATAGCTGTCGGGGAACGCACCGATATAAGTCAGTGCGAGGCGCGTGGCGCGTGGGACACCTGCAGTACCGACCAGCTCAGCTTCGACCGCCGGAGCCCAGCCCCTCACCATTTCCACGACGGCGGTATCGAGAGTCGCGACGTCCGGCGGCGGCGCCTCCTCGTCGATGTACTGGGTGTAGCGGATGAGCGCGAGGTCGGCGTCGCCTAGTTCGACCGACCAGCTCGTGATCTCGCGCCCGACCTCGTTTTCGAGCAGCCTCGCGATCGCCAGGCGGCGCGTCGTGCTCAGTTCTTCGCGCGGAAGCCAAACGAAGGTGAAGAGCTGCCCCTTGAGGATGCTCCGAACCTGGAGAAGCGCGGGACGCGGCCGGTCGGCGAGCGACATCGCGATCATGACCAGTTCGCGCAAAGAATTGTAATCGATGGCAGTCACGAGATCGCGCGGCAGCGAAGCTACCGAGTGGCGCAGCGCCTTGCCTGAATGGCCCTTCGGGTCGAACCCGAAGTCGCGGTCGAGCTGCTGGAGCTTCTCCCGAAGCACCGGCACTTCCTCGGGAGGAACGCGCAGCGCCTCGCTGGTCCAAAGGCCCGCGTGGACGCCGATACCGATGACCTTGTCGCCCTTTTTGAGCGGAACGACCACGAGGTCGAGCGGAACACGGCGGTGAACGGTCGACTTGCGCTCGGCCTTGGCCACCAGCGGCACTTCGCCGCCTGTCTCGAAATAGCGCATGGCGCCGAGACATCCGCCCTCGTCCGTCGGTGCTCCCGGGATGCTGAAAATACCGAGCGCATCGGTCGGAGCCTCGTAAGGCTTCTCGACGTGATAACCGAGCAGGGTCATTCCGCCATCGGCGAACCAGTTGAGTAACGCCGAGCCCTCGGCGGTCGCATCGGCCGCGTCCGCCCGCATCCTGGCCTGCAGCGCTTTCCAGTCGCGCACCGCGAGCCGCACGTCGTGGAGCACTCGGCGAAGGTCGGCCGCAAGTTCCTGCCGGCCGCGGGCATCAGCGCGGTCCAGTTCCAGGTACATCATCGATTCGCGGCGGTCCTTGTCTCCGCACAGCGGCTCGACGCGGTGCAGCTCGCCGTTCTCGTCACGCTCGACGCACACGACAGGGTGAAGCAGTCGGTGAATGGTCAGCTGTCTCGCAGCGACGGCATTCGCCACGGAGTCCATGAGGAACGGCATGTCGTCATTGATGATTGCGATGCGCATGCGCCTGCGACCGGCTTCGCCGCCGGTGGACTCGATCCTCAGGCCAAGGTCGCCGGGTCGGCGGGTCGCCGCGACGTGCGTGATGAACTCGGCCGCCTCCCGCTCCGCCTCGCGTGAGAGGCCCTGGGTTTCACCCGGAAGCGCGTGTCCAGTCAGCGCCCTTCGAATCGACTCGACGAGCGGCGGGTCCAGGCGCGTATGGGCCGTCATTGGAAAATTTCTGCTCCGGGGACTGTGGCTGGCGGGCCTATAGACCCGCCCTCCGCAAGCGAACAACCCCGGCTGTTGGCTTCTAAAGCGTTGTGCTTACAGGGCCCCGCGGATAGCGCGTTCGACCAGCGCCTCATCTTCGATGATGGCCACCGGCTCGTGATTGCCGTCAACCCCGCGCCGGGTGACCACGACCGCGAATTCCTCTTCCGGCGAAACGTCGGCTAGCGAAATTGTCGGCGCGCTGCGCAGGCGTGCGCGGGCGATTTCGCCCTTGGTGTCCGGCTTCGCTTGCGGACGACGGGCCTGGCGCTCGGCCGCGACGAGCGCCTTCAGTCCACCCGGCTGTTTCTCGATGAAATTCAGGAAATCGCCGAGCCGGATATCCTGACGAAGCCCATAAGAGAGAGCGGCGGCGAATTCAGTGAGGCGCGCTTTGTCATAATCGATCCCGAAGACGAGCTTCACGATGGGCGTCATGGGCGCACGGGCCTGCGCCTTCATGCCCGACTCCTCCAGGAGCTCGGCATATTCCTCGGGGCGCTGCTGGGCCGCGAGGGCGAAATCATAGGCAAGCGAGAGCGCTCGATAGAGGGCTACGCGGGTGCGGCCCTCCCCCGCCTTCACGGCGTCGGCAGTCTCCCGAGCGGCCCACAGCCGATCCGCAAGCCCCGCATTCTCGTCGAGCTCGACAATCGGAAGTTCACCGGTTTCGGCATGCGCGAGCGGACCATCCTCCCACGAGAAATGGACCACTGCCGCGTCGTTGGCATCGGCGATGCCGCCGATCTCGACGGTCGCCGGAATTGCGACAGGGGGCGCTGGCGATCGTTCCGCGATGTCCGTCAGCTGTAGCCGTTCGTCAGCAAGAGGGTCGGTGAGTTCGAGCGCTTCTTCCTCGATTGTCTCGGTGAGTTCGAGCGGTTCTTCCTCGATTGCCTGGGTGAGTTCGAGGGGTTCTTCCTCGACCGCCTCGCTGAGTTCGAGGGCTTCCTCGTGAGCCGCTTCGCTGAGCTCGAACGGTCCACCGGCGAGCGCCTCCGTGACCGGGAGCGGTCCGTCCGTTTGCTCGTCTGCGTCCTCGCCGAGCGATTGGTCGAATTGAACGACCGGCAAGTCCACCCCGTCAGTTTGCTGCTCCTCTGGCTGCGGATGGAGCTTCACGCTCTTCCAGTTGATGACCCCGTAGATGAAGTCGATCATCTCGCCGTCGGAGGAGAAGGGCATCAAGATACCGCGATAGCAGATGGTCTGACCACGCTGGTTCGCGAACTCGGCCTCGAAGCCGATCGGCGCCCGGTTGGCGATGATCTGCATATAATGGTCTGTAAGGCGAGACAGCAGCGACCGGGTCGGCACGTCCGCGATTCTCTGAGTATCATCGTCGAGCCCGCACTCGTCGCGGATGGCGGTACCGATATAAGGGATCGCGGGATTGTCGCGGCCGCAGGTAAAATCCAGCAGGACGCTGTTCGTAGCGAAATCGCTGACGTCAGCCGGCTCCAAATCCTCGATCGAGGGAAAGTCACGGCCCTCGAGCAGCGAGACCCAATAATTATAAGCGCGGACATGCATCCGGCGTTCGTCGGTGCCGATTGCGGCCGTGACATCATGCGACGGGGCTTCCGTGTCCGTGGACGACGGTAAGTCGAAATCGCTCGAATGCTCTCGAAAACTGTCCATTACGCTCTCGCGCCCCACATCCTGCAGATCGAGTGGAAAATGGCCGAGCGGCGTTACCAAAGCGTTAAGCATAAATGTTTGCGCGGATGAGCGATAACCCGCGCTTGCTCATGAAGCGGAGCGCTGTTAGGGGGCGCCACCTCCGAAAGAGCCAAGCCGCTTTAGCTCAGCTGGTAGAGCACATCATTCGTAATGATGGGGTCAGGTGTTCGAGTCACCTAAGCGGCACCACCCCTTCCGCAGGCAATTCTTCGCCGCCCAAGCGGAAGCGCGATCGCCTGGAACCGCTCTTGGGTCCGGCTTGGGGCGCGCTTCTCTGAGTTTGACGTCAATTGTGAAGCGCAGCGCTTTCGA
>JBJMVK010000100.1:0-25566 GCA_045810725.1 Sphingomonas sp.
CCGAGGCCGATTACCGCTAGACGCATTCGCCGGCGACTCCTCGCATTGTTCAATGATCAATCTTCTCGTCCGATTCCTATTCTCGGTTCAGCGCGGTGATGGTTACGAAGTCTGTCGCAGCAGGATGTTTGCTAATCGGCGAAGATGGGCCAGGAAGGACGACGGGAGATCGGCATGCAGACGACTGAACCGTCCCGCCGACGGCATGGCGAGGCCAACCTCGGT
This sequence comes from Sphingomonas sp., assembly GCA_045810725.1. Classification (GTDB taxonomy): domain Bacteria; phylum Pseudomonadota; class Alphaproteobacteria; order Sphingomonadales; family Sphingomonadaceae; genus Sphingomicrobium. The sequence continues at coordinate 226 of JBJMVK010000100.1, forward strand.
TGCCGGGGATACACGGCGGCGGCATTGCCCGGCGGAGCCCGGCCTCTCGCCCGGGCTGACATCAGCGGCAATGGCACGGCCTGAGTGGATGCCCGCGGCGCTTCGGGTGGCGCATTCGTTCAGAGCGGTGACGCGCCGTGAGGCCGGTTCTCGTCACTCTCTCTACGTCATTCTGCTGCACGATCCGAAGCGCGCGTCATGGGGATTGTACGTCGGCCAGACTGCCCGTGATCCGGACTGGCGGTTCGATCAGCATAAGTCCGGATACAAGGCGAGCGGGGACGTCCGGCGCTTTGGTGTCTGCCTTCTCCCGGAGCTCTACGAACATCTCAATCCGCTGCGCCAGTGGGAGTCTCTCGATCTCGAGGCTGCCCTTGCCGAAGGCTTCCGTGCGTCCGGCGTCGGATGGGTTGAAGGGGGTCACTGAGTCGAACCTTCGTTACTGACTTCTTGCAAATTCTCTCCTTGTGTGATGAATTTTGACCGCTCGGTGAACTTCCGGTCGGAAGTGAGGCATGGCCGTGGCCGCGAGCAAGCACCTGCCAGGCGACGCATCAACGATCAGGGAAATCGTAGCGGCAAGCGATTCGTGCCGACCGAGCGCGGGGGTGGCTTCATGAGAAAGGCGTCAGGTGTTCGCATGATCGGTAGAAGCGCGCTCATCCGGATCGTTGTCTGCATCGCAGCGGGGCTGCTGACGATGACCTCCATCGAGGGGGCTCAGGCGGCTCCTCAGCCTCTTGCCGCCTCCAGCGCACCCCATCGCTGGATCTTCGCTTTCAAGCTCAACGCCCAAAGTTTCCCAACGCCGGCGGTACCGGGCTGCGCGTTCGGGGGCACTCGTCAAACGAAACAGGCCGGCCTTCAATATGCAGCTGCGAATTCGGACTTCACGGCGCTGCTCGCCGGCGATGGCCTCATCGGCACCAGCCTTGCCGATCCGCTCGGCGCGACGTTCGATGAGATCTACAACAGCAATCTCAACTTCGTCGTCTGGAACGATCAGCTCTACCGCCACCCCGTCATCCGCGGCTGCGGTGATGGCTGCGGCGGACCATGGGGGCATTCGAAAGGCGTGATCGCATGGGACAATGCGGGGAACGGGATCGTGCTGCAGGTGACGACGCCATCCTGGCCCGGCTCCGGGACTGCAAGTTTTCCGCGCAAGGGATCCGGGAACACGCTCGGCTGCATCGCGAAACCGAACAACATCCTCTATAGCCAGCACTTCTTCGCACTTCAGCTTTCGCCGATCGACACGGCGGCAGTCCTCGATGCGCTCGGCAACGCGTCGGTTGTGACCGACATCACCAATGCGCAGCTCGCAAGGATCGGCGGCCCGGCGGAAATACAGGCCCGCGCCAACCGGCTGGGCGTCAAATCAAACTCGACGACCTTGACCGACGTCATGCTCTCGAGCGGCGTCCGGCTCCTTTCAAAGCCTTCAGGCCTTCACGTGCCGCCCTGGCAGATGGTGTCTGCGCGGCTAGGCGGCGTGGCCTTGAGGACCGCGACCTGGTGGGCGTCGCCGCGCATTCCGAGCACCGAGCGGGGCCGGCAGATCATCTGCTGGCGAGACGATCTTGGAGCACCCGGACCGGTCGAGGTCGCCACCAGCGGCCGGTGGCTCGAGAAGAAGATCAGCCTCATGGGCGGCGGCAACCACGCCAAGCTTGGCGTGTCGACTGAGGGTGACCACCCCTATGTGATCTTTGGCGACCTGAACCAGCAGGGTCGGCTTACAGGCAACTGCGCAAGCAGCCAGAACGGACGTGGCGGTCTCTTCTTCATCGCTGAGGATGCGCAACTCCACGCAGGTCTGATGCAGCTCATGGCGGGCGACACGGCGCCAAGAGAGATCAAAGCCAAACCGCGCCGCAAGCGCGGTTCCTGACTCGTCGTGGTTCAACTGAACTCTTAAAACTGACGGATGCAGCTAAATGGCTGTTTTTGTTAGTGTTTGAGCAAACTCTCAATGAGCGGGCCCGAGGGTGCGAGCCCTGGCGCTTTCCACCACTTACTTTTCAAATACCTAAGTCAATCACTTACCACCAGTTCGACCCTCGGGCGCTCCCTGGCAAGCGGTCCAAAGGCGCCGCGGCGAGCGCCGTGCTACTTTGCAGTATCCGCCAAGTCCTGAAAATGTTTTCGGGCGGTCGCCAGATAATCGAGGATTGCGCTGCGTTCGCGAGGATCCCGGTAGTCCGTCCGTGCTGAAGCATCCGCGATCACGCGATCTAGCCATCGTACGAAATAGTCCGCGTCCGCCGGGTCCCGCGGTACGGCGCCCGAAGGCTCGACGTAAATGGGGCTCGTGGTCGCATAGGGGTAGATATCGAGGACTTCGGGGTCGGAACCATCATTCCACGCGCGAAGGAGCAGCCACCGTGCATCGCCCACCCCAACGTCCCCCTCAGCATCGAAGGTTCGATGATCGCCGGTGAGCTCGAACGCCTTCACGACTTCCCCGCCGGCAACGAGCTCCAAATGCTTGACGGCAACCGGCGAGCGCAGTGCCACCTGGTAATGCAAAGTTTTTGCGGACCGTCGCACAACGGCGCCCGGGTGCTTTCCGTCAACGTCGAGCCCGAGCAGTGGCCCATTGCTTGCGAACGTGCGGCCGGCCTTCAGCGCAGCCAGCGCCGCAGCAGGACCTTCATCGCCGCCGGTCTCGAGGAACACGCGATTCATTCCGACCGGACCGCGCAGGTCCGCGTAATTGGCCATTGCGTCGGTGCCGGCGCCCGCGGGAATGCGAAAGCCCAGGTTCAGAAGTCGATACCAGATGCGCGCCGTCGACCTGTGATCGGAGAATCCGACGATCTCCATGTAATCAACCTTGCCGTTGGCGACGTCGGCCGGGAGTTCGTTGCTGAGGCTTTTGTCATTCGCAGGGTCAATGTCGGTGTCGAACGGGTGGACGTAGCCAACCAGTGCGCCCTGTAGATGGGCGAGATCGGCGATGGTCCCATTATCCGGATAGGCGCTCGCGAGGGGACTGTTCTGATAGGCCGAGAACCCCGGCGCCAAATAATGGCCCGTGAGGCCAAGGAGGCCTAGGTGGCCCCAATAGCTCGAGTGATATTCCTGGCTGTGCAGGATCAAGACCCCGTCGCCGCTTGCGGGGTCAGGCCCGGAACGAAAATAAGCAATGTCGGGGACCCGCTCCTCCTTGTTGACGATGAGGTCATAGACGAGGTTCAAATCCTCGGCGCGGGCCTGCCGCGCGAGATTATCGGGGGTATTCCGATAATGGCCACCATAGTTCATGTGAACGTGGAGATCGGCGCTTTCAAAGACCCCGAATGAGGCTGGAAGAGCGTTCGGCTTCAGCTTGACGGGTACCGTTTGGTGAACGCCCGCGTCGAGTCTCACCACCTGACGCCACGGGAGGTATTTGAACCCCCGCTGCACCCAGATCGACGTCTCGCCCGCGGGGACCTCGATGGTGCAGGCCTGGAGGCAGTCGAAGTAATGAGTCTCGCTCGACTGCAGAGCGCGGTCGAAGCCGTCATCGCCCTGCATCCAAGAGTCGCTCGGCGCCGCCGCGCGACCGTCGCTCCCAATGGCCGCGACCCGCGCCGCCACGCTCCTTCCCTGCTCGTCGCGAATATCGAGCGTCAGCGAGGTATGTGGACTGATGTAGCGGCGCCTTGCCGCGATGATCGGAACCTCGGCGCCTCCAACAAAATCGTGAACGACAAGGCTCGTGTTTCCATGCTCGTTGCTAATCAAGGCGATGCGTTGCCCATCGGGAGACCAGTGCCCGTTCCATCGGTCGAAGTCGCCGAACGTAAGGGGAAGGGGCGCCTCGCCACTCGGCGTCGTCACCCATAGCTGGCGCCACTGGCGCCCATGATAAGTGGCGAACAACACAAGCTTGCCATCGGGCGATACTTCCGGGCGTGCGCTCCAGCTGGTCTCCTCGCTCAGGACCTTGTGCCGGTCGCCGGGACTGTCGGCCGAGACCGACCAGATATCCCCGGTGCCCCAGGCGACCTCGTTGTTGGTGACGTAGAGGATGCGCTTGCCGTCGGGAGTCCAGGACGGGTTTATCGCGTGATCGAATGCCGAATAATAATAACGAGGAACCTTGCTGCGCCTCTCGCCGAGCAATGGATGAGCGTTTCGAAGACCGCCGGCGCCGAAATCGGCAATGAACAGGTTGAAATGGCCGGTGCCGCGCGTTGAGACCCATGCGATTTTCCTGCCGTCCGGCGAGAGGCGAGGTTCGACATTGACGTCTACGCCCGACGTCAATGCCTGCTCGCGTCCGCTCTTGAGATCTAGGCGCCGCAGCTCGATCCCATTCCCGTCGTAGCGGCTGAAGACGACGCTGCTCCCGTCTGCCGCGACGTCGGGTTGATAGTCATATGCGGCTCTGGGATGGGTCAGCTCGATCGCCTCGTTCGAACCGATCGCTTGTCGCCAAAGCGAGCCGCCCATGCTGTAAACGAGCGTCTTGCCATCGGGCATAAAGCTGGCGCTGGATGGCCCAGTAGTCAGCTGCGGCAGATAAAGCTCGCGCCAGTAATAACTGTGCGGCAGGTCCACCTGCTTCAAGACTGGCTCGCGTGCGGCTTTCGACGGTCCGCCCAAGACGAGGAGCGCAAGTGCCGTTGCCAGCATGCGTCGAACCATCATCAGGTCCGCTCCCTTAGCGTTAACTGCTCAATTCGTTTCTCGTTGATCGTGCTCCTGACGATCCGGTCGACATAGATCCCGGGCGTATGGACGCAGTCGGCATCGATCTCTCCTGCGTCGACGAGCTCCTCGACTTCAACGACCGTGACATTTGCCGCGGTCGCCATGACGGGATTGAAGTTTCGCGCAGTCTTGCGGAACTGGAGATTGCCGGCGGTGTCGGCACGCCACGCCTTGATGATTGCGAGGTCCGCGCGAAGCCAGGTTTCGCGTACATAGCGATTTCCCCCGAAATCTTCCTGCGGCTTGCCCTCGGCGACGACGGTTCCGACCCCAGTCTCCGTGTAGAAAGCCGGAATGCCCGCGCCCCCTGCCCTGATGCGCTCAGCCAGCGTTCCCTGAGGGTTCAGCTCGAGCTCCAGCTCGCCCGCAAGGTATAGCTGCTCGAACAGCCTGTTCTCCCCGATGTACGACGAAATCATCTTGCGGATCTGGCGGCTGTCGAGAAGGTGCCAGAGGCCAAAGCCGTCTGCGCCGGCATTGTTCGAAATGACGGTTAGATCGCTTACCCCCGATGCCCTGATCTCGCAGATCAGACTTTCGGGATTGCCGACAAGTCCGAAACCGCCGGACATGATCGTCATTCCGTTCCTAAGGAGGCCTCCAAGCGCAGCGCGCGGCGAATCGTAAAGCTTGTTCACAGCGAGCCGAAGATCGTGTGGCTCTGCTCGCGCATGAACTGGGGAACGTACCAGCTTCCAAGGCCGCCCTTGCCGGTAATCCCCGAACCTTTCCAGCCGCAGAAGGTCTGAAAGCCCGGCCATGCGCCGGTGGTCGCTCCGCTCGACCGGTTGGCATAAAGCACGCCCGCCTCGATCGTCGCCAGGAACCGATCGAGCTCGTTCTTCTCCTGGGTGTAGATGCCAGCCGTCAGCCCGTAGGCGCTGCGGTTGGCCTGTGCGATCGCGTCGTCGAGATCGTCGAACGGAAGCACCGAGATGAAGGGCAGGAAGAGTTCCTCCCGATTGGTTCGATGGTCGGCTGGGAGGCCGCTGACGATTGTCGGTTGAACGTACGGGCCGCGGTCGAACAGGTCGCCGGACAGTGGGTCGCCGCCAGCTACAATTGTTCCGGCCCTGCGCGCTTCGGCGGAGGCTTCGGCAAACCGGCCGGCGGCCGCTTCGTCGATCACTGGACCCATGAAGACATCCTTTCGACGCGGGTCGCCGACGACAAGCGTGCGGGACGTTGCGACGAGCGCGTCGAGGAAATCGTCGAGGACCTCTCTGTTGACATAGGCTTTGGACAAGGCGCTGCACTTTTGGCCGGACAAGCCGAACGCCGAGCGCGCGACGCCTGACGCGGCGACGGCAAGATCAGCGCTGGCCGTCACGAACGCCGGATTCTTGCCGCCCATTTCCGCGAGGACGGGGCGCATTGCGCCCTTAGACGCGGCTTGCCGCAGGATCGACATTCCAATTGCGTTCGACCCGGTAAAGGCGAAACCGTCGACGCTCGGATGGCCGACCAGCGCCGTGCCGGTCGGCTCGCCCCCGTGGACGAGATTGAGCACGCCGTCCGGAAGGCCTCCCGAGAGGAGCGCCTCAACCACGAGCCTGCCCGTGAGGCCAGCCGCGTCGCTCGGCTTGAACACGACCGTGTTTCCAGAAAGGAGCGCTGCCGAGATCATGCCTGCTGACAAGGCGACTGGGAAATTGAACGGTGCGATGACCGCGAATACGCCATAGGGACGAAGGACGACGACGCACGTTTCGGCAGAGGATGCCCCGGGCCGTTCCTCGCGGAAGCCGTCGTTCCGTTCGATCTCCATGCAATAGTGCCGGACGAGGTCGATCGCCTCCTCCACTTCCCCGACGGCTTCGAGCCGCGACTTGCCGACTTCGACCAGGCAGGCGACCGAGACGTCCCACTTGCGTTCTTCAAGAACGTCCGCGCCTCGCCTCAACAACTCGACCCGTCGCTCCCAGCCCAGATCGCGCCAGGAAGGATATGCGGCGCGTGCCGCTTCGACAGCATCGTTCACGAGCCTCGCGTCCGCTTGGGGGAATTCGCCCAGAACGACGTCGCGGTCGATCGGGCTGGAGGGGCGAACGACGACGCCTTCGGGCCGGTCGCGTCCGCCGATCGATGCCGAACGGCTCTTGCCAAATAGCCGGGCTTCAGCCTCGGGGATGACCTTATCGAGGTGCGCGTGAACGCCCGAGAAGTCCTCGCCAATGTTCGAATAAGTGACCCGCGGAAGGTTCTTCATTTGGATTCCTCGAGCCGGTTGTAGCGCTTCAAGATAGCTCGCAGCTCGTCATGGGGGATTGCGAAGTAGCGAGCGCCCCTCGTGCCCGTCATCGTTCGCGCGCCAACGAGCGCATTCACGATCGCTTCCTCTGTAGCTTCCGTTGCGGCCTTGAAGACCGGATCGATCGATGCATTGCCAACCGGCGTGACGGGGCTCGGTTTCTCCTGATCCTCGTGGTTCACCTCGGCGGGCGTCGTCGTAAAACTGAGGACCAGATCGCCGGATGAATTGCCGGAATATGAGCCGAGCCGGGCGAGGCCCATGGCGCCGCGTTTCGCGACTCGGTCGAGCTGCGGAGGGGACAAGGGCGCATCCGTGCCGACGATAATAATGATCGAGCCCTGGTCCGGTGGGGAGTTGCTTTGCGCCCCCGAGTTGCAGGCGGTCAGTGCTCCTGCACTTGGTGCGATCTTGGGATCGAAACATGGCAGCCACCGCTTCGCCAGTGCCTCTCCGACCGGTGCGCCCGCGATCCGAAGCACCTTGCGGTCCCCCGTGTTGCACTGGACAAGCACGCCGACATTATAATGCTGTCCACCGAGCGAAACGACGCGCGACGCGGTTCCGATACCCCCCTTGAAGCCGAAGCAAACCATGCCGGTCCCGCCCCCGACATTTCCCTCCTGAACCGGCCCTGCTTTCGCGCTGTCGAGAGCTGCCGCGACCGTCTCCGATGTGACGTGAAACCCCTCTATGTCATTCAGGTAGCCGCTCCAGGTTTCGGCGACGACCGGCCATGTCGCGGACTTGAACCGTTTCGAACTCCATTGCTGGATGGCCGCATAGACCTCGCCGACGGCGTTGGTATCGCTGAGGCCGATCGGCCCCTGCACGATCCCGAAATCCTCGAGATAGGCCCGCCCGGTCATCTCGCCGTTGCCATTGAGGTCGAAGAAGCCGCCATAGACGGGCCGCGGGTCGGAGTGTCCTCGCGGGAAGATGACGGTCACGCCCGTGCGGATATCATTTCCTTCGATGAGGGTCTTTTGGCCGACCTCGACGCCCGGGATGTCGGTGATCGCATTCAGCCGACCGGTCGTGCCTTCGAAAGGGATTCCGAGGTCCCGCGCGCGGATGCCCGCGGGGCTCGACGACAACGCTAGCGCGAGGGCAAGTGCGGCGGTCATGAATGCCGCCCGGATTCGATCATCGGGAGCTCGCGCGGGATCAGCAGCTCCGGCTCCTCGTCGAGTTCGCGCGCCCACTTGTGGCCCGAATAGACGGCCTGCTGGATGGTGCTCGGCGCAAGACAGTCGCCGATCCTTGCGACAGAAGCGATACCTGCTTCGCGCCAGCGATCGCGAAGCTGCTCATGGAGGTCGTCGATAGGCAAGCGCGCGGTGACGGTCACCAAAGCGGCCGCGGGAATTTCGCTCTCTTCGCCTGTCAATCCGCTGACCAGCTGGACCTTGCCGCCGACGAACCCAGCCACGCTGGTGTAGGTCCGCACTTCGATACCCATGCGCGCGATTCGCTTTGCGATCGGCAATGCCTCGAGGGTGTTGACGGTCCAGGCCGACACCATTGCGGCGGGTGTCACGATCGCGACCTCGAGTCCGGCGTAGCGCTCAAGCTCGGCAAGGACGCCCCCCATGTAGTAATGATCATCGTCCCAGATGATCACGGGACCGTTTTCCGGATCCCGGCCGGTCATGAGATCGTCGGGGGTGAAAACCGGCGCCTCATCGAAGCCTGGAAGCGCGAAGCCCGAACTTCGACCGACGCCGTCGCGCCGCCACGTCGATCCGGTGGCGATGGCAACGTGGCGGGCTCCGAATTCCAGCACGTGCTCGGCTTCGAGCGCGCTTTCGCGATAGATGGAGACATTGGCCATCCGCCCGAGCTGGGTCACGCGCCAGTCGCGCACGCGAGCCCATTCCGCGAGCCCCGGGAGACGACTTTCGCTGGTCACACGCCCGCCAAGCTCCGAACCCGATTCAGCGAGATGGACTTCGTAGCCGCGCCGGGCCGCCGAAAGCGCCGCCTCGAGCCCCGCGGGTCCCGCGCCGACCACGAGGACCGATCCCTCCGATTTTCGCGGCGAGATGATCTCGGGGTGCCAGCCGCGGCGCCATTCTTCGCCCATCGTCGGGTTCTGGGTGCATCTGAGGTTGGTCGAGGTGTAGTCGCTCGACACGCACATGTTGCAGCCGATGCATTCACGTATGTCGTCGATCCGCCCTTCCTCGATCTTTTTTGGAAGGAACGGGTCCGCGATCGATGGACGCGCCGCCCCGATGAAATCGAGCACTCCGCGCTTCACTTGGCTCACCATCGTATCGGGCGAAGTGAAGCGTCCGACGCCGACCACCGGCTTGCTCGTCAACTTCTTGACGAAGCTCGTATATTCCTCCTGGAACCCTTCCTTCGCGAAGCGCGAGGTCTGGCTGTCGTTCGGCCAGTTGGAAATGTTGACGTCCCAGAGGTCCGGTAGCTCGGCGAGCATCGCGACGACATCGCGCGCTTCGCCGTCGTGAGTCAGTCCCTCGTCGCCGATCAGCTCATCGCCGCAAAAGCGAACCGCCACGGCGCATTTATCGCCGACCGCGTTCTTGGTGTCCTCGATCAACTCGCGGAGCAGCCGCACCCGGTTCTCGAGGCATCCACCATATTCGTCGACCCGATCGTTCTTGCGCCGCTGGAGGAATTGGTGCGCGATCGACAGGTCGTGCGTCGCATAGACATAGACAATGTCAAAACCCGCCTTCTTCGAGCGAACCGCGGCGTCCCGGTGCCATTGGCGAAGGTTGCGGATGTCCTCTTTGTCCATGGCCCGGGCTTGGACCGGATGATTGTAGATGATCGGGCGATGTGATGGTGCAATCGGCGCGAGCCGGGTTCCCCAGTTCGCGACCGAGCCGCCGTGGTGCATGATCTCGATCGCCGCCAATGCTCCATGCTCGTGCACGGCTTGCGCGGTCAAGGCCATCGCCGGCACGTCGCGATCATCCCAAAGCCGGCCCTCATGGAATGGCTCGCAATCGGCACTGGGATGGATTTCCGTCTCTTCTGTCGAGACCACGGCCCAGCCCCCTTCGGCCTTGATCCCGCGCAGTCGCGCCAGCGTCTCGGGCTGGGTCCAGCCGATGCCCGTGCAATGCGGCACCTGGTAGAAGCGGTTGCGCGCGGTGACGGGCCCGATGCGCACCGGCTCGAACAAGATGTCGTAGCGCGGATCGCGGGTCATTCGGGCAGCACCGCGTTAATCGTCTCGGCCAGCCGATCGACGATCATCTCGAGTTCGCCGTCGGTCACGTTATACGGCGGAGCGAGAAGGATGTGATCACCGCAGCGGCCGTCAACTGTTCCGCCGCCCGGGTATACGAGCAGCCCCCTTGAGAACGCGGCCTTCTTGGCTTGTTCGTGAAGCTTCAGTTCGGGGTCGAAGGGGGTCCTCGTCTCGCGATCGGCGACCAGTTCCATTGCCTGGAGAAGTCCGCGTCCACGGATATCGCCGACGCTGCGATGACTGGCGAACCGATCCTTGAGAAGCGTCGCCAGGCGTCTTCCTGCCTGCTCCACGCGCTCGAGGAGTTGCTCCTCCTCAATCGCATTCAGGACAGCCAGGGCCGCGGCGCAACCCACCGGGTGCGCATTGTAGGTCTGCCCGTGCTTCAACGCACCTGAGCCCTCTTCGACGGCCTCGTAAACATCGCCGGTACAGATTACCGCTCCGATCGGCTGGTACCCGGCGCCAAGTCCCTTTCCCAAGGTCGCGATGTCAGGAACGATCGCGTCCTGCTGGCACGAGAGGAACGTGCCGGTGCGCCCCGAGCCGCACATTACCTCGTCAAGGATGAGGAGCACGCCGTAGCGATCGCAGATCTCGCGCACTCGCTTGAAATAGCCTTCTACCGGGGGAACCGCTCCGGCGGTCGCCCCGACAACCGTCTCCGCCACAAAGGCCATCACCGTGTCTGGCCCGAGCCGCTGAATTTCCACTTCGAGCGCATCCGCGGTCCTGCGTCCATATTCCTCGGGGGCCTCACCCATGTTCGCGAAATGATATTCGAAGCAGGGCTCGATCAGAGTGACGTCGAAGAGCAGGGGCGCGTAGGGAGTTCGGCGCCATGTGCTGCCGCCTGCGGCCAGGGCGCCGAGCGTGTTGCCATGATAGCTCAGGCGCCTTGCGATCACTCGGCTGCGAGCGCTGTCGCCTCGCTCCAGATGATATTGGCGCGCGAGCTTCAAAGCGGCTTCGATCGCCTCCGAACCGCTGCTGGTGAACCAAACGCGCTCGAGTGCGCCGGGCGTCAGTCGAGCAATCCGCCTTGCCAGTTCCTCGGAAGCCTCCGTCGTGAAAAATCCCGTGTGCACATATTCGAGACGCGCTGCCTGCTCGGCGAGCGCGGCGATTATTCTCGGATGGCCATGCCCGAGGCATGAGACCGCGGCCCCGCCACAAGCGTCGATGTAGCGGCGTTCGTCCGCGTCAATGATGAAAATGCCTTCTCCGCGCGTGGCGAGCGGTGGCCGGCGCGATGTCGACCGGTGGAAGACGTGGCCCGCGATCATTACGCCACATTAACGGCTGTAGCGGCGCCGTCATAGCTGCCGCTGTTTTTCGCTATAGAGCCGTCCTACGCTAGCAAGAGGGCGGAGGGGTGATGCGAGCAGCGGTTCTTCTAGCATTGGCGGTGGTGGTATCGGCGATCGCATTACCGGCGACCGCCGGGCTCGATCTCGACCGCGCCGAGATCAGTCATCTTCCAAATGGACTGACCGTGATCATGCTCGAGGACCACAGCTTTCCAGTGGTCAGCGTGCAGATGCTGTACAAGAGCGGGTCAGCGGCGGAGACTACCGGGAAGACCGGGCTCGCCCATTTCATGGAGCATCTCGCCTTTCGCGGCAGCACGAACTTCCCGGGAGAACGCGCAACCGAGCTGATCTACGACGCCGGCGGGGAATGGCACGGCTACACAGCAATGGATCAGACAACCTATTTCTCGACCATGCCCAAGGACGGGCTCGACCTCCTGCTCAGGATCGAAGCAGACAGGATGGCGCGAACGATCATCGACCCGGCCTCGATCGCGGCCGAAAAAGGCGCGGTCATCACCGAGCTGCATAGCTACGAGAACGATCCAGCTTCGGTGCTGCAGGACGCCGTGACGAGGACGGCCATCCAAGCGCACCCGTACGGCAGCCCCATGGCTGGCTACGTAAGCGACGTGAGGGAACTGACGGCGCAAGATGCACGCGATTATTATGCCAGCCATTATGCCCCCGGAAACGCGGTGCTCGCCATCGTCGGCGATTTCGAACCAGCCAAGGCGCATTTGCTCGTCTCGCGGGATTTCGCCGACGTTCCCGCAAGAGAGATCCCCCCGTCGCACCTTGCCGAGGAGTTACCGCAGAGCGGCGAGCGCACGGTGCGGCTCGAAGGCGCCGTGGACCGACAATATTTCATGCTTGCCTACCCCGCGCCCGCGGCGTCGAGCTTGGATTTTCCCGCCTTCATGGTGCTCCAGGAGATCCTCTCGGGTGGCTCGGGTCTTAATCTACACCAGAGCGACTGGTCCGGGTCCAAGTCGGTCGCGGGCTCGTTGTTCTCCGGAGCGGCCGACGAGATTTCGACCTTGCTTACGCCCACGCGCGAGCCGTTTCTCTTCGCGATCAGCGGTTCCATTTCGATGAAAGCGAACCCAGATGCGCTCGAGCGCGACATTCAGGGCCGAATAGCGACGATTGCAAGCCGCCCGGTCGCTGAGCGCCGGCTTCGGCTCGCGAGAGCTGCAGTCATTCGCGCTCTCGCCGAGGATGTTCAGACGAGCGAAGACGCGGCGCACCAGCTCGCTTTCTTCGAGGGTGTTGGGGCGCTCGACGCGCTTGTCGCCATGCCGCAGCGCATCGCAGGGGTGACGGGGGCCGACCTTAAGCGCGTGGCGAAACTTTACCTGAAGCCAAGTGGATTGACGATCGGCTGGATGGTCTCGGGTACACCCTCGAACACGCGGCCCGGCCTCGGGAGCCCCAAGCAATCCGCCGACCGGCATGGCGGCCGGCCGACGGGCAGTCCGGCAGGGCAGCCGCAGCTGCGGCGTCTGAAGAGTGGCTTTCCGGCGATAGTTCAAACGAGTTCCCTTTCAGACGCAGTGACGCTCGAATTGCTGTTCTCGACACCAGTCGAGGGCGGAGTCGAGCCCGATGACTTCGTTGGTCTCGGCGCAATTGTGCGATCGGGAGCGCCAAAGGACCTCGAAACGCTTGTCGGCCAAGCCGCGGCCGCGGCGCGGCATGCCGAACCGAAAGCTGAAGCGCGCAGCGAGGACCCGGCAACTCGCCTGCAGCAATTGATCGTTTCGACCACAGGCCGACCAAGATCCATCGTTCCAAAGCCGCTGGCGATCATCCTCAGCGGAAATATCGACCCGGCGACGGCGTTCGCCGCCATCGAGCGGCACTTGGGGAGGACCGAGCCCGGCAGGCCGCCGGCAGGTGCGTCCTCTTTTGCCGTCACCACCATGAGCTCGGTTCGGGAACAGATAGCGAAGCCCTTGGCGCAAGGAGGACTAGCTTATGTCGTCGAGGGCCCACCTGCAGGAACTCGCGAAGCCCTCGCTTGGCAGATGCTTCTCTATGTCCTCACCCACGATTATTCCGGACGCCTCGGCCTCTCGGCGATCAGGGACAAGGGCATCGTCTATCACATCTACAGCAAGATGCGGACGGACGGACGGCGCACTTGGGCGACAATTTCGACAGGTGTTGATCCGACGAGTGCGGACACCATGGAAGGCGAGCTCAAGGCTGAGCTCGCGCGGCTCGCAGCCGAGCCCCCCACCCCTGCCGAAGTGCAGGCAGCGCGGGACCACATACTTGGACGCGACCTCAGCGCCGCCCAGAGCAATGAGGAACTCACCGCCCGGCTCGCGCTCCAGTTCGTCGGGACAGGAGCGTTGCGTTCGCACGACGAGCTCCGCACGCAACTCCAGGACGTCACGCCCGCCGATCTCGCGGCGGCTGCGCGCGCAATCGTTTACGGCACGATCATCCGCGTTGACGTCGCCGTCCCGAAGCGCTGAGCACCGCTCCGGGAAATGCGGCGTTGCGGCCGGAATCAACTTCCATCTCCCGCGCCTGCGACTTTCAGCCAGGGCAGTCGCAGGACCTCGCCGTCGTCTTTTGCGGGTTTTCACTGATTCCGGCTCGTTTCTCCTGACGTAAAGACAAGCCGATCAGGAAAGAGGAGGCATCGATGATCCCGGCTCTAACGCGCAGTAGCTTCATCGCGCTTGCTGTCGCAGCGATCTCTGCTGCACCGGCACTTGCGCAAGACGTGAAGATGGAAGGCATTATCGTCACCCACCACCATGGGCAGCTCACCATTAAAACTCCGTCGGGCAATCAGACGATTGGGCTCTTGCCGACCGCGCGAGTGCGCTCGATCTCGGGCGCACTGGGCGGGCAAAAGCAAGTGGTTCCCGCAAGTTCGCTGATTCCCGGATTGCCGGTCGTCGTCGAAGGGACCTCCGGGCCCGGCGGCCATTTCGTTGCCCACGAGGTCGACTACAAGGCGAAGGACTACAAGACTGCCGCCCAGATCCAGGCTGGTGTCGAGGAGACTGCGCGGCGCGAGGCCGAGCTTCGGAATGCTTATTCGAAGATGGGCGAGTGGAATGTCCTCGCCGAGAAGAACGTCTTCTTCAAAACCGGAAGCGCGGTAATCTCGGCCGAGGGCAAGCAGATGCTGACCGCGCTCGCGAGCGAGGCGCCGAAGCACAAGGGCTATGCCATTTCGGTTCTCGGCTATGCCGATCCACGTGGAACCGCGAAAGCCAACGAGAAACTGAGCAACCGCCGGGCGCAGGCGGTAATCAACTATCTGAAGCAAAGTGGGCACGTGCAGCCCGGCCGCGTCCTGGCTGCTTCGGCGATGGGCGAGGAATATTACCACGCCGCCCAAGCGGCGGACGAGAAGGCGCATTCCAACTCCCGCCGGGTGACGGTCCGAGTGGTCCAGAGCGCTGCGCATCTCAATCCCTGAATCAAGAAAGCTGAAGCGGCGGGCGATCTCTCCCCTTCTCGTCCGCCGCTTCAGAAGAAAGGCTCGCTCGCAGGGGCAACCGCAAGCGAGCCTTTCATGACTATTGGGAAATTGGGGTTCCCACACGTCGACACTATCCAGGGGTGACTAGGTCGAACGCTTGCGTCGCTAGCCGAAAAGAACCCCGAAAACTTTTCCGATCCCGCCTACAATTTGGCGTTTCGCGCAGGATTTGCGGGCTGGATCCGTATTGATGCCGATGGGAACGGTGGATGGGACACGGCAAGAGCAGCTCGAGGAGGTCCGTGCATTGATTCCGAACGTCCGGGCTGTGACTCTGACGAGCTACCCAGAGGTCGCATCTTATGTCGGCCTCGATCCGTATGAGATGCTTCGACGGGTCCACATCGCTCCCGATGTGATCACGGATCCAGAAATGAACATTCCGGCCCAATCCGTCTGCAAGCTCCTGGAGGAATCCGCACATGATTCCGGGTGCCGGACATTCGGGCTGGCGATGGCGGAATGCCGGAACTTCGCAAGCCTCGGGCCAATCAGCCTTCTCTTGGAACATCTCGCGAGCATGCACGAGGTCGTGGACGCACTCACAGAGTACCGTCGGCACCTCAACGACATCCTGATCCTGGGGCTCGAGGAGAGTGAAGGAGATCCGGTCCTGCGGGTGGAGCTGCTAGCCAAATTCGCAACTCCGCAGACTGCCGATCTCGCCATCGGCGTTGCCTATGTCGCACTGATGGGCGCGTCTCGATTTCGCTGGAAACCGCTCGGCATCCATTTGTCGCGTTGCGCGCCGGAAGACAGCACGGCGTACAACCGCTTCTTCGGTCGAAGCGTCGAATTTGGAAGTTCATTCAACGGTTTCACTTGCTCGCGCCGCTCGATCGACGAGACCTGGCCGTGGGCCAACCCATCCATGGCCGCTCATGCGCGGCGACTGCTGGCATTAGTGCCCATCGCCCCAGAGGTCGCGCCAGTTTCGCAGCGGGTCATGCGCATAATCAGCCTGGCCCTGCCGGCCGGGCGCGCGACCCTCTCTCACGTCGCCGCGCACCTCGGGAAGAGCCCGCGTTCGCTGCAGCGCAGCCTGACCAGGGAAAACCGCCGTTTCGCCGAGCTGCTCAACGAGGTGCGGCGCTCGCTCGTGGTCCAGCATCTTGCAGCGAACAGCTGCTCGATGACTGCGCTTGCAGCAACCCTCGGCTTCTTCACGTCAAGTTCGTTCAGCCGCTGGTTTCTATCCGAATTCGGGGTGTCTCCACGTACCTGGCGGACAGAGCAGATCAGGGCTGCGGCCACGAACGTGATCTGAGCTTAGACCCCTTATTGCTGCACTACGGTTGTCGACTGTCCTCCTGACGGATCCGGAACCGTTACGTAAACCACCGTGTCGCCCTCATATTGCGGCTGGTACCAGGCGCCGCCGCACGAATAATAGCTGTACCCATGATAGGGATAGGGAGAGCAGCCATAGGGCAAGGAATAATAGCTCGAGCCGATCGCTGCGGCGGTCACTGCGCCCGCCACGAACCCCGCGCCAACGCCCAAACCCCAGCCGGGATAATCGTTCCAGCCGCCCCAGCCGTCGTAATCGCCGTTGAAGTTGACATCGCCGGTGTTGATGTTGCCGTTGTTGACGCGGTTGCCGTTGCCGACGTTGTTCCCTCCGCCGGGCCGACCAGCCCCGCCAACTCCGCCAACGCCACCGACGCCACCGACGCCACCTACTCCACCGACGCCGCCGACCCCACCGGGTTTGCCCGGACGGCCGGCACCGCCGACTCCTCCGACACCGCCCGGCCTGCCGGCACCGCCGACGCCGCCTACCCCGCCGGGCCGTCCGGCACCACCGACGCCGCCGGGGCGTCCGGCACCTCCGACCCCGCCGGGCCGTCCTGCGCCGCCGACACCGCCCGGTCGTCCTGCACCGCCAGCGCCGCCGACGCCGCCAGGTCGGCCTGCGCCTCCTGCGGGAGGCCGCGCCATGCCTGGGCCGCGGTTGCCGGGCATGGTTGCGCGATTGCCGCCAACGCCCCCCGGCCTGCTGTAGCTGCCGCCGCGGGTGAACGTCCCGCCGCGATTGAAATCACCACCGCCGCGCCCGTAGGATCCACCTCCCCGTCCGAATGAGCTGCCACCGCCGCGGCCGAAACTCGGGGAGGCACCTCCTCTTACACCGCCGCCCATGCCGCCCGAACGACTGAAACCGCCGCCGCCACGGCCGCCACCGCCGCCGCCGCGACTGAAGCCACCACCACCACCTCCGCGGCCGCCGCCACCACCACCGCGCCCACCGCGGGAGATGCCTTCATCGGCAACGAACATGAGAAGGGCGAGAAACGCGCCAGCGCGCGCAATTTGGAACCAAGTGCGCTCGGCCATGATGCTATCCCTTATAATCTGCCATTTGGATTTTCATCGCGTCCGGACCAGGGGCGAACGTGAACTCGCTGGCGCTCAGCGACGGATTGACGGTCCAGCTGAGCTTTGTGTTGAAGGTCGGCCGCGCCGGGTCGGTGCGGTCGACGATCGAGAACTTGCGTGGGAGCGGCTTGGCGCCCTGATCGATCCACACTTCCCAATCAAGGTCCGGTTCGCGGAACGCGTAATGGGTGGTTTTCACTCCATCGAGCGTTACGGTGCCAAGGTTGTAGGCAGCCCGGAACTTCTCGATGCGCTGTTCATGGGTCTGGTCGTTCCAGCGGAACAGGTCCTCCAACGGCAAGCGGATGCCGTATTTGTTGTAGATTGTATCAAGCACTTCGACGTTCGTCCCTGGTGCAGGAACCGTCGCGTAGAAGCCAAGATTTGGCGAATAGACGGTGAATTGCTTGCCGTCGTAGTAGAAATCCCTGTCTTTCTTGTCGCTCACATATTTGATGACGAAGCCGGGTTTCTTGGCCACGTAGCTCGTGGTGCCATCCATTTGGATGCGTTGGCCGTCGGCTGTTACGGTGTCGAGGCTACCAACCGTCTGCAGTCGGAAGCTATTGAGCGACTTCAGATAGTTGCTCATCCCCTGGATGGACTGGACTGCCGCCTGATCCACTTTCGCCTGCGGTGCTGGCGCAGCCCCATTGGCTGCCCAATCCGGGAATGTACTTTCAGGAGATTCATCGGCCTCGTTGGCTTCCTGCGTTTCGCCGGATTTCTGCCCCACGCGGTTGCAGGATGAAGTCATCGCGGCGGCCGGCAGCGCAATCGCTGCCAGAAGGATGACGGAGCGGTGAATAGTCATTCGCAACACCCCCGATGCTAGCCGTTGAGCGGCTTACAGCCGTTCGACTACGAACGACGAAGAGGTGTCGCCATCAGGCAATTCCCTAAATCTCAGGGGCAACGACGCTGAGGCCCCGAAGCAAGCACTCGCAAGCCGCCTCTCCAGATCCCAAAAGAAATCCCGGCGGAGTCGCCTCCGCCGGGATCACTTCTTCGGTACCGCTCTCAGGATCTGCCCCTGAGCGCAGCAATGAACTTACATCGATCCGCGCTCTCCGCGCTCAACCGGCGGCGGCGGGGGCGGAGGAGGCGGTGCCGGGCACACATCGGTCGCCACGATCACCGAGCCGTCCGGGCAATTCTGCGATGCCGCTGGAGGCGGCGGAGGAGGCGGCGGAGGAGGAGGCGGTGGGGGTGGACGTGGCGGAGCCGCGAAGTTGTACACGAGGCTCAAAAGGACGCTGTGCGAAACAAATCGGGCATTGTCGCCGATGGTCGCCGTGCCGCCCGAACAGGTCGTCGGAACCGGTAATGTGCAGACCGCGGGCGTTGCCCAGGTGAAGGTATCGGTGCCGTTGTTCTTGCCGGCGTGGAAGAAGCGGTATTTGAGCCCGATGTCGATCTGCTCGCTGACCGGATAATAAGCCTGGGCAAGCAATTGCCATGCAAAGCTGCTGTGGCTGCTTCCAAATTCATGAATGCCGGCGTAGCCGACGCCGCCGCCGATGCCACCGCCGATGCTGCCTTCACCGCCGAGGTCCAGCCATCCGTTGACCATCCCCGACCAGGCATTGGTCTTGTTGTCGACGTCGAAATCCGAGTTCCCAATGTTGATCTCGCCAGGAACGTTGATCTCCCCGAGGAAGGCATTGTCGAGGTTGAGATTATTTACCTTGCCGTGCTTGTAGCCTAGCTCGCCCTCGAGCCGGAACATCCCGAAATCGTAGCCGCCGATGAGGTCGGCATCGATCCCGGCCTTGTAATCAAGGCTGCCGATATTGTGGAACGGAATGTCGGCAACCACAGGGTTGGTGAAGTCTATTCCGCCTTCGACATCATGGCTCTTGGGCCAGACCGCGCCGAGGTCGACACCAACATAGCCGCTGCCGTCCTTCGCGATGGCTGGAGAAGCAATCGTCAGGCAGGCCACGGTTGCTAGCAGGTATTTTCGCATCATCAGTCCCCTGTTGTTGATAAGACAATCATGGTGCCCCCGCTTGCGGAAAAAGAGGCGTACTTTCTCGCGCCGCATGCGAAAGCTCACATGCCTTCCTTCTCGGTGGCTTCGGGAAGAGCCGGTTCACATCGGGATTTGACCCCATTTCCGGGCACAAATGCCCCCGAGTTCGACGAATTGCGCGGGACTGTTGCCGAATGGCCGCCCGGCGGGGAGAAGCCGGGCGGCGCTTCAGTGCAGCAGCTCGTGCACACTGGCTCGTCGACCGGAGAGGGTGTTGGCCGTCGAAGCTTCTCCAATTCAGTACATTTTTCGAAGCGTTGGAATCGGGGAAAACCCCGCTTGAGTGCAGGCCCCTGGTCGCGATCCATCCGTGAGCTTCGGCGGACGGGCCCTGAAGAAGTCCATCGCACTCATGCATAAGAGACCTTACCTAAGGAAAGTTGCGTAGCGTTATCTTGAGGATATACTATAAACGAGTGCCGATAAACCTCGGCTTCCGGTTGGTCAGACATTTGTCGCGTTTCTTTGGCTAATGCTCGGGAGTCGACCCGAGGACTTGGCCATGGACTTAGCGGACGAAAAGCTTGCGCAAGTCAGTCCAACGGCTGGCGTTAAAAGGCCTTCAGCCTTCGCGAGCAGTCCTTTGCCTCAATCGGGCCGAGGCGGTGACGAGGTCCGGATTCGCCTGGAGGAAAGGGACCGACTTTCTCGCGAGCTGCACGATTCGACCTCGCAACTGCTTGTCGTTCTCGAACTCCAGCTGATGCGTCTCAAGCGCTTGTCGAGAACCCCGAATTCCGACGCCTTTGACACGGTCCTGGCGGATCTTCGTGCAACGGTAGCCGAGCTCCACAGCGAGGTTCGCGCTGTCGGAAGCTCGAGCCACGGTGCACGGGCTTTGTGCGATGACCTAAGGGCGATGGCGAGCGAGTTCGCAGAACGCACGGGCGTGGCCATTCATACCGAGATCATGCCGCTGTCCCGCAAGATCTCCGGCCAGAGCGCGCACGCGATCTACCGCGTGGCGCAAGAGGCGCTTGCCAATGTTTCCCGCCACTCCAATGCCAAGAATGTCATTGTCTCGCTGTTCTCGGACGACGTGTCCGTCACGCTCTCGGTCGGTGACGACGGCGCGGGTTTTTCTCAAGCCGGCGGCTTTCCGAGTGGTGGACGGGGCATCGACAACATGAGGACGCGCCTGAGAGAGGTCGGCGGGAAGCTGACTATCGAAAGTTCCGCGCGCGGTGCGCTGATCCTCGCGACGATCGGGGCGAGCGCCTAGCTAATTCTTAGGCGCTCAAGGCTCAATAAGGCTGTTGCGGATTGCGTAACGGACGAGATCAGCCGTCGTTTTCAGCTTTAACTTGTGCATCGCGCTGGCGCGATGCGTTTCGACGGTCTTCACGCTGATGACGAGCGTATCGGCGATCTGTTTGTTGATCTTTCCCTCTGCGATCAGCTGGACCACCTCGCGCTCGCGATGGGTGAGCACACCGACGTTCAAGTGCCTGTTTGATTGGAGGAACTGCTCGAGGAGAGCCTCGGAAACCGCGCCGGAAAAATAGGGACGCCGGACTGCCAGCGCATCGAGAGCGGCAAGCAGATGCTCTTCGGAATCGGATTTCATGACGTAGCCACGTGCACCCGCCTTCAGAATCCCGGTGATGATCTCGTCTCGAGCGTGCATCGTGTAGATGAGGATCTCGAGTCGCGGCAGTTCTCGCTTGAGCGCAAGCGTCAGATCGAGGCCGTTCAGCTCTGGAAGCGAATAATCGACGATAGCAATGTCGGGCTGGGTTCTCCTCGCTTCTTCGATCGCTGCGTGACCGCTCGCGGCCTCTGCGACGACGGCGAAATTGGGCCGCGTTTCGACAAGCGCGCGGATTCCGCGCCGCAACGCGTCGTGATCGTCGACGATCAGTACGCGCTTGATTGGGCCCGCCACCTAGCGACCCGAAGCTTGCCGCGGCATCGACGTGCGATGCCGGCGATTGTTGTAGCTGTTCAAGCCCCCAACTCCTTCTGCAACCCCGCACCATGCGCTTGCTCAACGTACAGCAATATGGTGCCCCTGGCGCGTTCCTTGTGATTGCAAACTCAAATCGAACCGGAAATCGGGATTTTCCCGAATAGAGCCGGCGCACTTGTTCCGCGACAAGCAGCCGGCGTGGAGGCTCAATCAAATGCCTCCATCAACTGAAAGGGTTCGACAGTGACAGGTTCCCAGCTGCTCCGAGGTGCCCTCATTGGAGGTGCGATGCTGTCCTTGGGTCTCGCCGCGCCTTGCGCGGCGAAGTCGGCGCCGCCCAATTGGGACGGGCTGGTCAAGGTGGCGGCAAAGAATATTGACCTGCTCTACCTCCGGCCGGGTGCTGATTTCCGGCAATACAAGGCGATCATCCTGGAGCCGACCGAAGTTTCATTCCGGAAGAACTGGGCCAAGGATCTCAATCGCTCGCGGCCAGGCTTGAACCGGGTCTCCGATACTGACGTTCGAGAGGCCATCGACAAGGCGCAGGACAAGCTGAAGGGCATGTTTGAAAAGAAGTTCCAGGAAGCCGGCTTCCAGCTTGTCTCGGCGCCTGCCGAGAACGCGCTCAAGGTTCTGGTGGGCGTGGCGAACGTCGATGTAACCGCGCCTGAAATGAGGTCCTTTAGTCCAAACAGGGTCGTAGCTAATCAAGCAGGCCACGCAACTCTCGTAATCGAGGCGCGCGATTCTCTCAGCGGCGAATTGCTTGGACGAGCGGTCGACCACGGCCTTGCCGGCGACAGCCTGATGACGTGGCGAACGTCGGCGAGCAACTGGGCGGACTTTGAGCACCTGTTCGATGGTTGGGCGAGGATCAGCGCGAAGGGACTCCAGAGGCTGATCGCATCGCCGCCGGCGCAGTGACTTCGAGCTAACGGCTGCTGAGCACTCGAAAACGCGATCCGGCCAGCTTCGGGACAAGTTCGTATCTTCCCCCGTGGTCTTTAGTGCCCGATTCCGGGGATAACCCCTGAGTTACGGCTGATGCTTGTGAACGCATAGTCACCCCTGGGTCGGCGTTCGAGCGGGGGCATTCATGATCAAATCATTGGTTCTGGCATCGGCGCTGGCGGCGAGCGGTCCGGCTTGGGCCGCGGAACCGGCGTCGGGCGCTGTTGAGGGTGCCAGTCAGGATCCCTCAACTCGGCCGCTGACGGCCGAAGAACGCGCGCAGGCGGTGCAGGAGCTACAGGATCTTCGTGCGCGGATGAACCGGCTGGAGTCCGTGCTCGGGGTTCCGAGCTCGCCGCCGCCGCTAGCCGTGCCGCCCCCCGCGAGGCAGGCCCCCGCTGATCGCAACCTGGAACTCTACGGTTTCCTGCAGCTCGACGCGATCCAGGATTTCAACAGGGTCAATCCCGACTGGGAGGCAACGCTTCGGCCATCGAGAATACCGACCACGGGGGGTGAATTCGGAACCAATGGCCAGTCGATCTTCAGCGTTCGCCAGTCGCGCCTCGGAGTGAAGGCTACGGGCACGCTCCTCGACAAGCCGTACGAAGCGAAGTTCGAGTTCGATCTCTACGGTGTCGGCGCGGATGCGGGCCAGACAACCATGCGCGTGCGTCACATGTATGCGAGCTGGGGACCGTTCCTGGCTGGCCAGACCAACAGTCTCTTCATGGACGGCGACCTGTTCCCCAACGTGATCGATTATTGGGGACCGACTGGAATGGTGTTCCTTCGTACTCCCCAGCTCCGCTGGACCTTCTGGAACCGGAACGGATTCAAGATGGCAGCGGCATTGGAGCATGCCACCAACGACATCGACACGGGTAACCTGCGCCTGATCGACGAAGATATCGCGTCGAACATTCGTAATGACGAGAAGGTGCCCGACCTGACGCTTCAGGCAAGATACGAAGGGAAATGGGGCCACGTACAGCTCTCGGGTATCCTCCGAAGGCTCGGGTATGAAACGCTCGGCACCGAGAATAACGAGCCAAGGGGTCACAAGACCGGCTGGGGTGTCAATGTTGGCACCTCGCTCAATGTATCCCTAGCAACGCTCCGGCTCGGCGCCGTTTATGGCCGCGGCATTGCGAGCTACATGAATGATGGCGGGATGGACTTTGGTCCAAACGTCGCCGTCATCCCTGAACCGCCGAGCCTCGTCCTGGTGCCGAGCGCGGAGGCGGTGAAGCTGTTCGGCTGGACTTCGTACGTCGACCTCAACTGGTCGAAGCAGTGGACCTCCTCGATCGGCTACAGCTTCGACCGCGTCGAAAATACGAATTTCCAGACCGCAACCGCCTTTCATAAAGGCCAATACGCCTCGGTAAATCTGCTTTGGCATCCCGCCAGCGGGGTCTTCACGGGCGGCGAACTGCTCTGGGGCAAGCGCACGGACAACGACGGCAACACCGGCAAGGACGTCCGCTTCCAATACAGCTTCCACTGGGACTTCTCGAGCAAGAACTTGTGGAGTCTTTTTGATTGACTCGAACGAGCCAGGAGCAAGGACGATGACTGATCTCAACTTCTCACGGCGCGGAGTGATGGGTGCGCTGATCGCCGCCGGCGCCGTCAGCGCGATCGACTTCGCGATCCCGGACTGTGCGTTTGCGGCGAGCATCCCGGGGTCTCAGATCGATGCCGCGGTGAAGGCCGCATATGCGAAATACAAAAACCTGAACGAGGGAAAGAACGCCGACTACATCCCGGCGCTTGCACAAGTCCCCTCGACTTATTTCGGAATCGCTGTGGTCGGTCCCGACGGCAAGATCCACGAAGCCGGTGATTCAACGCAACTCTTCTCGATCCAGTCCATCTCGAAGGTCCTCACCGCTGCGCTCGTAATGCAGGAGAGCGGACCTGCGAAGCTCGAAGAAACGGTTGGCGTCGATGCCACCGGTGACGTCTTCAACTCGATCAGCGCGATCGAGACATACAAGGGCAAAGAGCAAAATCCGCTGGTCAATCCCGGTGCCATTGCGACCGTCGGCAACGTCAAGGGATCATCGCCGGACGAAATCTGGGGCAAGATCATCAAGATCCATTCCGATTTCGCCGGCCGAGACCTCGAAGTGAACCAGCCGGTGTACAAGTCGGAGAGCGACACCAATCAGCGTAACCGGGCGATCAGCATGCTGATGTCGGCCTATGGGCGTTTCCCCACAGACCCGTCGGTGGCGGTGGATCTTTACACCCGCCAATGTTCGATAAATGTCTCCGCGCGCGATCTCGCCGTGATGGCCGCGACGCTCGCCCTCGGCGGACGAAACCCCGTGACCGGCAAGCAGGTGATTGATGCCGCCAACGTGCCCGGTGTGCTCGCGATCATGGCGACCGCGGGCATGTACGACGACAGCGGGAAATGGCTGTTCGAAACCGGGCTGCCAACCAAGAGCGGCGTAGGCGGCGGACTTATGGCGGTTGCCCCCGGAAAGGTCGGGATCGGCACGTTCGGGCCGCCACTCGATCTGGCGGGCAACAGCGTCCGCGGGCAGCGCGCGATCAACGATATCGCCTCCGCCCTTAAGCTCAACCCATACGCGCAGTTCGGCTGAGACGGGCGGGGCCGTATGGGCAGGGTTGCGTACCTCACTGCGTACCTGGCTGCGCTCTGTAGTCCTTGTCCCCTTCAAGCAGCAGAGCAGCCGGGACGCAGTGAGACATCATACCTCTTCGACGATGCGCATTTTCACCTGACGAACTATATCCAGAAGGGCCTCACTGCGAAGCAATATGTCGCGATGATGGGTACGACCGTCAAAAGGTCGACCCTGTTCGGAATCCCGCTTCAGCAGACGTGGAGCTATTTCAACTCCGGAGACTACGCGCCCACTTACTACCTCCAGACCGACGCGCCGCTCTATTACTACTCCTTCACCGACGCGATAATCGCGCACGAATATCTCTCGCTGCGACCCGAGGATCGCGCTCGGCTCGATCCGATGATCACTGGCTTCAATCCCACCGACATGTACGCGGTCGATCACATC
>JBJMVK010000101.1:0-6355 GCA_045810725.1 Sphingomonas sp.
CAGGCGATGGAGCGCGTCGACATAGCGGTTGTGGAACTCCTTGGGATCGAACTCGCCGGCTTTGCGCTCGATCAGCATCGAGGCCATATCGAGGAGATCCGCGTCGGGCGTGTGGTCGCCGATGTCACGAAAGAAGCCCGAGGACTTATGCACCTCATCCGCATAGCGAAGCGTCTCGAGCAGCAGGCCGCGACCGCACGGCTTTAGCGCGACTACATATTCCTGGCCGCGCATCGCGAGCTGACCCACGCCGACCTTCTTGGCTGCCTTGAGGGCATCGCGAAGCACCACATAGGCTTCCTCAGCAAGATCGTCAGCCGGCACGACGTAATAGGGTTTTTCGAAATAGGTCGCGTCGATGTCGCCTTCGTCCACGAACTGGACGAGGTCGAGCGTCTTGCGGCTCTCCAGCTTGACGCTTTCGATTTCTTCGGGGTCGAGAAGAATGTAATGGCCCTTGGACACCTCGTAGCCCTTGACGATCTCGTCGCGATCGACCGGGCCGATCCCCGGCACGACCTTCTCATATTTGATCCGTTTGCCGGTAGGCTCGTGGACCTGGTGGAACTGGATCTGCGCACCGCTTTTGGTTGCAGGAAACAGCTCGACCGGAATCGACACCAGCGCCAGCCTGATTTGTCCTCGCCAGATCGCACGCGCAGCCATGGCCCCATTCTCCTTCGCGGAGCGATTCAATTCATTGCGGCCGCGAGTCGTTCCCGAGTTGCTGCCTTCAATGATCGTACCAGCACCGTAACGTCTTCGCCAAGTGCGGCAGATTCGACGATTGCCGAGCCGCAGATCACTCCTCTGGAGCCGGTGGCGAGCGCGGCACGGACATGCTCCGGTTCGGAAATCCCAAAACCGAACACTTGGGATGGTGCTCCAGCTGCGCGAAGGCGCTCGATCAGGCCCGCATCGAATCGTCCACTGGCGTGAGTACCGGTGATCCCGGCTCGGCTGACGCAATACGTATAAGCCTTCGACAACTCGGCGATCTGCTCGATCGTACTATCCGGCGTATTCGGAGCCGCGATGAGTACCGGTTCGATCCCCGCCTGTTCCATGTCGCGAACGAAGGGTTCGGCTTCGAGCGCGGGAACATCGGCGATAAGGAGACTGTCAGCGCCTGCTTCGGCAGCCCCGCGCATGAACCCGGAGCGCGCGACGACGATATTCGCATAGGTGAGGATGCCGATGGGGACGCGGGGGTGCCGCTCACGAAAGGCTGCGATGAGCTCGAAACAGTCGCCGACGCCCACGCCCGCCGTGAGGGCTCGCCGCGCCGCTGCCTGGATCACACGTCCGTCGGCGACCGGATCGGAGAAGGGAATGCCGACCTCGATCATGTCCGCCCCCGCCGCGACGACAGCGTCGAGCAGGCGCGCGCTGGTGGCGATGTCGGGATCGCCGAGCATCAGGAATGCGCCGAACGCGCCCTCCGCGGCGAGGCCATCGAACATGTCCGAATAGCGGCTCATGCGAGAAGTGCCTGGGCCTGAGACACGTCCTTGTCTCCGCGCCCGGAGAGACCCACGAGGATCGACGCCTCGGGCTCGCCCTCCGCCAACTCGAGCGCGTGAGCCACCGCGTGAGCCGATTCGAAGGCACAAATTATGCCTTCCTTTTCCGCCAGCATCTCGAATGCCGCGAGCGCTTCGGCGTCGGTCGCGCCGACATATTGCACGCGGCCGCAGTCCTTGAGATGCGCATGTTCAGGTCCGACGGCCGGATAGTCGAGCCCGGCCGAGACTGACCATGTATCCGCAATTTGGCCCTCGTCGTCCTGGAGGACGTAGGTTTGAGCGCCGTGGAGAATGCCGACCGTGCCGCGCAGCAGCGTCGCGCCATGCTCCTTGCCGTCGAGGCCCTTGCCGGCCGCCTCCACTCCGATCAGCCGCACTGGATCGCCAAGAAAATCGGCGAACAGGCCGATTGCGTTCGAACCGCCACCGACGCAGGCGACGGCCACGTCGGGCAATCGTCCAAGCTGCTCGAACATCTGAGCACGCGCTTCTCTGCCGATTACCCGCTGGAACTCCCGGACCATCGTTGGGAAGGGGTGCGGCCCCGCGGCCGTGCCGAGGAGGTAATGCGTGGTATCGGAACTCGCGGACCAATCGCGAAGCGCTTCGTTGATCGCGTCCTTCAAGGTTCGGCCGCCGCTTTCCACCGGCACGACGCGGGCCCCCATCAACTGCATTCGAAAAACGTTGAGCTTCTGTCGCTCAACGTCCTTGGCGCCCATGTACACGACCGTTTCGAGGCCGAGCAGCGCTCCGACGATCGCGGTCGCAACGCCGTGCTGCCCAGCCCCGGTTTCGGCGATCAGGCGCGTCTTGCCCATTCGTTTGGCGAGCAACCCCTGCCCGAGCACCTGGTTCGTCTTGTGCGCGCCCCCGTGGAGAAGATCCTCCCTTTTGAGGAAAATATTCCCCGGCAGGTTGCGGCAGCGGGTGAGCGGCGTCGGCCGACCAGCGTAGTTCGCAAGCAGCGCGCTGAGCTCCGCCTCAAAGGCTGGATCTTCCTGAGCATCGAGAAATGCTTGCTCGAGCTGTTCGAGTGCAGGAACGAGAATTTCCGGAACATAACAGCCTCCGAAGCGGCCGAACCGGCCGTTCATGCGCATGCGCGAAACTCCCGCCGGGATGGCGCGCGGAGCCGTTCGAAAAGGGCAGCGATCTTCTCGTCTGACTTCCGGCCGGGCGTGAGCTCCACTGCGGACCCGACGTCGATCGCATAAGCGCCGAAGGACTTCGCCGAACGCGCATTGTGCGCTCCGATGCCACCCGCGAGGATGGATCGCTCGAGCTCGGGGTGAAACTGGACCAATCGCCAGTCGAAGCTTCGCCCAGTGCCTCCTTGGCCATTGTCGAACAGGAGGCGGTCGCCGCCCCGGTCAATGAACGGTTGGCGACCAACGCTGAGTGCCGTCCAGATCTCGCACGAGGAAGGGAGCTCGCGCCTGAGCGATCGGACATATTCGAGGTCCTCGCGTCCGTGCAGTTGCACCGCGTCCAGGTTGAGCAACGTTGCCACGTCGCTAACGGTCGCTAGCGGAGCGTCACGGAAGACGCCCACCGGCCTCATCCCAAAACGGCGGGCGATACCGGCCAGCGGCGCAGCCTGGTCTGCCGTGACATGGCGGGGGCTGCCAGGCACGAAGACGAAGCCGGCGAACGCCGCTGGCCGGGCGGCGCTCAGGTCGGCGCCGCAACTCAAGCCGCACATCTTGGTTCGGCCGAAGACGAGTTCCCGAGCCGCTTGAGCGGGGTCGGGAGAGCGCATCAGCGACGAGCCGATCAAGAATGCATCGACGATTGGTGCAATTCGCTCGACGTCCGTGTTTTTGGAGAAGCCGGACTCCGAGACGATCAGTCGCCTGGGCGCGAGATATGCGAGCCGTTCGGTCGTCGAGAGGTCGACGCTGAGATCACGCAAGTCGCGATTGTTGATGCCTATCAGCGGCACACCGAGTTCGAGGGCCCGGCGCATTTCAACTTCGTCGTGGACCTCGACGAGCGCGTCCATTCCGAAGCGGCGCGCCTCCGAAATCATTGCTCGAGCACCTGCATCGTCGAGCAGCGAGAGCATGACGAGAATTGCGTCCGCTCCAGCGATGCGCGCTTCGGCAACCTGGCGGAGATCGATGAAAAAGTCCTTGGCGAGGATTGGACCGTCGAAATGCGCTCGCGTTGCGGCAAGGTCGTCAATCGAGCCGCCGAAGTTCGCTCGGTCGCAAAGGACGCTTAGTGCGTCGGCGACGTTCGCATAACCACGCGCGAGCTCGGCGGGGTCCGCACCGGGCCGGATCGCTCCCGCCGAAGGGGAGGCTTTTTTGATCTCCAGAATGAAGCGAGCTCCCTCCTGCGCCAGCATGGTGCATAGGCTCCGCTTGGTCGGTGCTGCTCGCGAACGAAGCGCACAGAGGGAGACGCTGTCGAAACGCCGCTCCAGCTCTTCTTGCTTTTCCGCGACAATGCGGGCGAGGATGCCTTCAGCCATGGCTCGCCTCGATGAAAGCCTCGAGCGTGGCACCGGCTCGGCCGGAGCGAAGTGCGTCCAGCGCTGTTCTGACCCCTTCACGAAGCGTCGAGGCATTGCCTGCCGTCCACAGCAATGCACCGGCGTTGAGCGCCACGACTGAAGTATCCGCATCGTCGCCGGCACCGGAGAGGAGGGCCGAAAGGCGCGCCGCATTCTCAACCGGCGTTCCGCCCGCTATCCGCTCAACTCCAATCCGCTTTAATCCCGCCTGCTCCGGCTCGATCTCGATCTCCTCGAGAACGCCCGCACGAAGGGACACGGCCCGCGTAAAACCATGCAGCGCGACCTCGTCGAGCCCGGAGCCATGAACGACAAGCGCGTGTTCGACCCCGAGCGCGTGGAGCGTGTGCGCAACGGGCAAAAGGAGGGTCGGATCAGCAACGCCGAGCAACTGCACCTTAGGGTGCGCGGGGTTCAAGCACGGGCCGAGGAGGTTCATGATCGTTCGAACCTTGAGCGCGCGACGCACCGGCCCGGCATGCGCGACGCCCGGGTGATAGAGCGGCGCGAGCAGGAAGCAGAAGCCGGTACGATCGAGGATCTCGCGCGATTCCAGCGGATCGAGGTCGAGCCTGGCGCCCAATGCCTCGAGTACATCGGCCGACCCGCACTTCGACGTGAAGGATCGGTTGCCGTGCTTGACCACTGGAAGCCCGCTGGCCGCGGCGACCAGCCCAGCCGCTGTCGACACGTTTATCGAGCCTGAAAAATCGCCGCCGGTGCCGCAACTGTCAGCGAAGCGATAGGAGGGAGCGGGGAACGGCCGAGCGGCCGCGCGGAGCGCCAGCGCAGCGCCCGTCAGCTCCTCTGCCGTCTCGCCTTTCACCCGAAGCGCAACGAAAGCGGCAGCCATCAGCGGCTCGCCGAGCGAGCCTTCGACAATGCGACCGAACAGGTCGCGCGCGGCGTCCCGAGTGAGGTCTCCGCCATCCAGCAAGCGCGTGATCGCGGATTCGGCGGCGGCGTCCGCAAACCGCTGCTCGGCGCACGCCAGACGCGGAAAGGACAGAATCTGAGTCATGGATTCACCTGAAACAAAAAAGCCCGCCAGTTGGCGGGCGGGCAGTCGATGATCGGTTGTTAGTCGATCAGTCGCGCCATCGCGCCGCACGAGTCGAGCTGCGCCACCAGAAGTGAGCGGTCGAAAGGGCAGCGATTGCGTCCAAGTGTGTCATCCGAATCGCTAGGTACGGCAGCGGCTTGGGCGCGGTCAAGCGCCCTTGGCGGTTGACGCCTTCGGTTCGCCGATGGCATTGGCCGCCTGGCGAGCGGGTGTAGCTCAATGGTAGAGCAGAAGCCTTCCAAGCTTACGACGAGGGTTCGATTCCCTTCACCCGCTCCACTTTTGCAACCTTGCCGTGCGGTACATCCAAGTCCTCGGCGGAGGGGCCTCGAAGGTCCTGACTTGCTGCGCGCTCAGCCGCGTTGACACAAAAGGGCGACGCCGCCACATGGCGCGCCTGCCTGCGTCTCTGGAGAGGTGGCCGAGTGGTTAAAGGCAGCAGACTGTAAATCTGCCCGCGCAAGCGTACGCTGGTTCGAATCCAGCCCTCTCCACCATCACAACATTGGTAGTTTTCTGCCACTCCTGCGTCGGGCGGGGCAGCCGATGAGGGTGTTTAGGCGCTATCCAACGGCGTTCGACAATTTCTCTTTGTTTTCCGGCGTTTTCCGGGGGCTCGCAACGGGTCCGTGCTACATGGCTGATACATGATGGGACACGAATCAGGCCATTGGTGAGAGATCTGGAAGTGTCCGAGCTAATGGGCAGGAATCGACGTTTAGCCTGCCAGAATTGCCGCGGCTGTTTCCTCTATAGTGCCGGCGACCTGGATGGCCTCGCTTCCGATCATTCCCACCTTCGTCTGGCCATTCTCGTGTGAGCGCAGCCAGGCCACATTCTCGGCCACAACCATGTAGTCACCACCACGCGATTTTAGCAGAACGAACTTCATGGTCTTGGTCTCCTTGCGCGAGGGCTTTACCCGCCTGATCTTTGTTCGAGGTTAATTAGGAGGTCCTGCCCATCGCAGACCTTCAGCCCTATGACGCGCAAGCAATTCGCATGGGCCTATGCAGGCCGTCCGCCTGTTCGATCTGCAATCCAAGCGAGCGCTAGCGATCGTGGGCATCCAAAACGGAAATATGCCGTAGAGCTTGTCGGTCGCCGAATGGGAGTGGCGGTCGATCGCCCAGAATACCTGGACGCAGAATGAAAGTGCTCCGCCGCATAGCACCCAGCCCAGAGCTGATGCTGGCACGAAAAGCAGCCCGGCTGGTCTGAACCATTCTTCATCAATTTTCTCCC
>JBJMVK010000102.1:0-3606 GCA_045810725.1 Sphingomonas sp.
AATGGCGTTGGCGAGGCGGCGGTCGGTCGGCTGCATCGGGGCTCCGGCAATGGGGTTCGGTGCCGCCCTCGGGACTCATGGCGGCGGCGCGGCTCCTTTGTCCGGTGAGCCGTGCCGCGTCAACGCTTGCGGGGAATCAGCATCTTGCGTAGGCCAATCAGGATGGACGATGGAGCCCTTGGATCGGCATTGGACCGCGCCGACCGCGCGCCTCCGGCGAGTCGGGACGAGGAGCTTCGCGCCAAGGTGCGTGAAGTCGTCGAAGAGCTCGACGAGCTCATTAGGCAGGCGGCGGCCTGATGGCCGCGCTCATCGATCTCAGCATCGCGGGGCGCACCTACCAGGTCGCCTGCCGCGAGGGCGAGGAAGAGAATCTACGTGCCGCCGCCCGCCTGGTCGACGGCAAGAGCCGCGAGGCGCTCGCGGGGCTTGGGACATTGTCCGAGGCCCGCCAATTCCTGTTTGCTTCACTCCTCCTTGCCGACCAGCTGATCGACAAGAGCCCCGATGTCGCTGCTGCCTCCGTTCCCGCGGCGCCAGATCCGGCGCTCGTGGGGCGCGCCGAAGCGCTCGCAAATCGTCTCGAAATGCTGGCCGCACAGCTTGAGAATGAAGCGACGAACCCTTAAGTCCGATTCCGACGGGCACTACCCGGTGCGCGCCTTCGGAAAATCCCTGAGGCGATAGATCATCCACGGGAGCTGTCCCTGCCCTGGTCACGGTGGTCACATCGGGGTCAGGAGCAAACGGCGCCCACCTGGCGTTTTGGCGTCAGAGGATTTTAGGGCAAACGGCCATGGTGGTCCCGTCACCTCCCTTCGAACCCTCACGGCAGCGGCCTGAAATGGATCCGCTGTCGAAGGAGTCGCTGCGTCGCGCGGCGCTGGACGCGCGCAAGGCCTTCGTGCTGACATTGAGTGACGCCGACCGCGCGCGGCGCGAGCAAAAGCTCGCCCAGCACCTCACTTCGTTATTCGCCGGCGTTTCCGTCGTGGGCGGCTATCATCCCCTCGGATCGGAGATCAGCCCGCTCCCGGCGATGGAGGAGGCGCGCGCCGTTGGCGCCATCGTTGCCTTTCCCTGCTTCTCCAACCCCGCGAAACCATTCCGTTTCATCGCCGGCGATCCACTCGAGCCCGGTCCATTCGGGCTGATGCAACCGGCCAAACGCCACCCAGTCGTCGAGCCTGACCTGGTGCTGGTTCCGCTGGTGGCAATCGACGGCTCCGGCACTCGCCTCGGCCGCGGGAAGGGCCATTACGACCGTGCGCTCGTCCGTCTAAAGAAAAGCGGTGCTCGACTGATCGGAATTGGCTGGACGATGCAGCGTCTAACGGAGACGATCCCTGCGGACGAATGGGACGTGCCGCTTCACGGCTACGCCTCGCCTGCCGGGCTGGAGCTGTTCAACCGGTGTTGATCACTCACCGCGAGTAGGGGACGAAGTTCCCAAGCACGCAGGACGGACCCGGTATCGCGGAAAAGCGGTCGAATGAGCGGACCAGCTCGCCGCGGCAATGATAGGAACCCAACGGCTCGGTCACCAACACGTCGTTTCTATTGAAGCCGCAGCCAGGGCCCAAATCGTTCGCCCAGAGCGTTCCCCCGTCCCCGTAAAGCAAGGTGTGACGATCGCTGTCGGAGACGCGAAGGGAGTGAGTGGAGTCAATCAGCACGCATCGTTTGGGGGCGCCCGCGGATCGGCCGGCAATCTCTTGTGGCTGGTCGGGGCTCTGAGTGGGTTGGAGCGCCGTGCATCCGGCTGCAGCCAATGCAGTCACCAGGGCAATGAAGCGCATGAAAGGGCTCTTACAGGAATTGGGCGGCCAGAGTCAGCTGCCGACGATCACGGTCGCCGGAGCATTCTGATCGGGGATCGTCTTGGTTAAGACATGCGCACCGTGCACGGTCACGGCGATCGACTTCCACCAAGGTTGGTAGGTTCCGTCGCGCGGACCAAAGTGCAGTGCGATACCCCTGGGCGTCACGGTGCATGTGACCTGCTGGCGCAAGCTCGGCCCTTCGACGCTCACTCCGTCGTCGAGATAGAGTTCACCGCGGCAGTCTTCGCCGGGGTAAACTTCCAGCTGAAGGGGGCCGTTGGGAATCTCGGCCGTGTTCTGCACAAGCGGCTCCTTGGGAATGATAGCTCCTGGGCGCACGAACACCGGCAGCCGACCGATACTGGGAGTCTCGCTCACCTTTTCGCTCGGCACTAGAACGCCTGTCCAATAGTCGTACCAGCCCTTCGCCGGTAGGCAGATGTCATAGGCTCGCGGCTGCTCCGGATGCGGCGAGGCAGCAACCAGAAGGTCGTCGCCAAGGGTGAACGCCATCGACTGGTCGCATGGTGCCTTCTGCATCGCCGGATAATCGTAGAAAGTTGGCCTCATCACCGGGTCTCCGGTACGGGCGCTCCCTTCCGCCACAGCGTACAGGTAGGGCAATAACCTGTATCGCTCCTCGATATAACGACGCCGGATCGCCAAGTGCTTCGGTCCGTCCACCCACGGTTCGGCGCGAGGCGCATCGTTGGCTGCGTGGGCTCGGAACACTGGTGTGAACGCAGCAATCTCGAACCAGCGCGTCGCAAGCTCGGGACTGGCGCCGCCGATGAATCCCGGGATATCCGCCCCCGACCAGCTGAATCCGGACAGCCCCAGGCTCAACATCTGCTGAACCGCAAGTTTCAGATGATCCCAGCTCGAGCTGTTATCGCCTGTCCAGGTTACTGCGTATCTCTGCCCTCCCGCATAGCTTGCGCGGGTCATCACGAACGGCCGCACATTTGGTTTCAAAGCGAGCGCCCCGTCGTGCGTCGCCCGGCTATTCTCCATGCCGTAGACATTGTGGATTTCCGCATGACTTGCGGAGCGCGCCAGAAAATCGTCGCTCTCAATGCGATGCACGGTGCCGAGCGGCATCGTCTTCGTCGGAGTTTCGAAGATCGCTGGTTCGTCCATATCGTTCCAGAAACCTGCGATGCCGTCGGCGACGAACTCTTCGTAGAGAGACCCCCACCAGGTTCGTGACGATGCGCGGGTGAAATCCGGGAAGACGGAGGGCCCAGGCCACACCGGTGCTACATAAAGAGTGCCATTGGGATTCTTGAGGAAATGGTCCCCGGCGGTCCCGGTGTCATATGGGGCGTAGCCCTCGTTGGGCGCGTAGGCGATATGGAGATCGGTGATCGCGACGAGCTTGAACCCGATTGCTCCGACATCGCTCGCAAGCTTCTTCAGGTCCGGATAGGTCGCCTTGTTGGTTGTGAAGGGCCGGTGGCGATCCTGGAAATCTATGTCGAGCCAGATGACGTCGGCCGGAAGGTGATTCTTGCGAAGGGAAGCCGCAATTCTCCGCACCTCATCGGCGCTCATGTAACTGTAGCGAGACTGCTGAAACCCAAGCGACCAGAGCGGCGGTAGCGGCGCCTTTCCCGTAAGGTCGGAATAACGGCGCACCACGTCGCGAAGGCTAGGTCCCGCGATTATGTAATAGTCGATGGGGCCGCCCTCCGACCCGATCTCGATCGCGGCGTCGTTGCGGTGTCCGAAATCGAACCAGCTGCGCCACGAATTGTCGAGGAACAGCCCGTAGGCGCCGCCG
>JBJMVK010000103.1:0-11149 GCA_045810725.1 Sphingomonas sp.
AAGGAGCTTTCATCGGCGAATCGGGTCCGGGCGCTCGACCCGGTTCTGCCCGTAATTGCCGCACTCAAAACAAACGATGTCGCGGGTGTACGAAAGCTGTGTCCGCCAACGGCAGTGCCCAGCTTCAAAACTGATGTTTGCATGCTCGCTCTGGCTCGCGTCGGCGACAAGGATGACGCCTTCACTCTTGCATGGCGGATCTATCCCAATCGAATTGGCCGAACGGTTGCAGAGGAGGACAAGCTCTGGCTGGAAAGCGGCCGGTTCTTCGACAGTGACATCCTGATGGGACCGGCCGCAGCCCCACTCCGCGATGATCCGCGGTATCTGGAGCTTGCTCGTCGTCTCGGAATACTAGCCTACTGGCGCAGCGGCCGTTTACCCGATTTCTGCCGCTTGCCGAAGCCGGAAGCCGTCTGCCGATCATTAGCTCCATCACGTTAGGATCGCGGGTTGCGTCAAATTCCAGCAATCCGTCGACACGCTCCAGGTGGCACGGGACTCGGGAGCAGTCTCAGGTTAGTTCCTGGTCGAAATCGCACAGTGTGCGCGCCGGCTCCGGTTTTGCTGAGCGGTTACGAAGGTGCAAGGGAAGGGCTGCATTGGGTCGGATCCGCTAACGTCTCGAATGGCGGAATGCGGAAGTTAGCCCATCGGGTCAGCGCTTGGTTGATGCCGTCACGCTGAACACGAGACTTCGATCATTCGCGCGCTTGAAGCTTTGTTCAGTTGAGCGCACAAACGCTTGCATCGGGGGAAAACTGTGAGCCGAGTTTTTCTGAGCTATGCGCGTGAGGACGCCCAAGCTGCGAAGAAGCTTGCGGACGCTATTGCCGAAGCGGGACACGATGTCTGGTGGGACCGCCACATTCAGGGCGGCTCCCGCTTCACCAACGAGATAGACCGAGCCCTCAAGGAAGCCGAAGCCGTCGTCGTGCTCTGGTCACCGGCGTCAGTCCAGTCCGCATGGGTCCAGGATGAGGCTGCCGAAGGTCGCGACAGCGCAAGACTGGTACCGGTCGCGCTCGGCTCCGTGAAGCCGCCGCTCGGGTTCCGCCAGTTTCACACAATCAGTGTCGGTTCGGCGAGCGACGGTGAACACCTCGATGGTGTGGAAGACCTCCTTAAGGCCATCGCAAGTACCTGTGCGTCGGACGCGCGAGATGGCGCTTCAGAACCAGTGCACGCCCCGGAGCCTCAGAAGAAGCTGTCCGTCTGCGTGCTCCCGTTCCTCAACATGAGCGGTGAGCCGGAGCAGGAATATTTCAGCGACGGCATCAGCGAGGACATCATCACTGACCTATCCAACGTATCTGCGTTGTCGGTGGTAGCCAGAAATACCGCTTTCACATTCAAGGGTCAGTCGCTCGATGTTAAGGATGTGGCCAAGGGTTTAGGGGTTACCCACGTCCTCGAAGGAAGTGTCCGCAAGGCCGGTAACCGCGTCCGGATCACTGCGCAGCTCATCGACGGCACAGCCGGCGACCACGTCTGGGCCGCTCGCTACGACCGCGATCTCCACGACATTTTTGCGATCCAGGACGAGATTTCAAAGGCCATCGTCGATGCGCTCAAGATCAAGCTGCTGCCCCAGGAAAAAAAGGCCATCGAGCAGCGTGGTACTAGTAATGCCGAGGCCTACAACCTCTACCTGATGGCCCGTCAGCAGTGGATTCAAGGCTCGTATGGAGATTTGCGTCGGGACAAGTCGATCGTCCGCTTTTGCGAGCAAGCGATTTCGCTCGATCCGCAATACGCTCAGGCGTGGGCCCTGATGGGACTAGCCCAGCTGGAGCTGCGTTTCTTTCACGGGCTCGATGAGAACGCCTTGCCCGCGGCGGAGCGCGCGCTGGAAATCAACCCAAATCTACCGGAGGCCCACTGCATCAAGGCGAGATATCTGGAAGAGGACGGCCGAGCTGAAGAGGCCGAAAAGCAAGCGCGCACCGCACTCGAGCTTGATCCGGAATCATGGGAAGGGAACCGAGAAACCGCGAGGATATTGTTCCGTTCAGGGCACATTCGCGAGTGCATCCCTTTCTTCGAAAAAGCGGCTGCGCTCATGGAGACCGACTGGCGCAACGCGGCCATGCTTATCGGTTGTTACCGGGCAACAGGCGACGACCATCGGGCGCGAAGCGCAGCCAAAGTTGCGATCTCCCGAGTAGAGGCCGTCATCGCGAAGGACCCGACGAATTGCTCGGCCATTGCAATGGGCGCAACAGCATTGGGGGTATTGGGTGAGGAGGATCGCGCACGCGAGTGGATTCGACGTGCTCTCATGCTCGACCCGGAAAACCTGTTGGGGCGATACAATATTGCGTGCGTGCTCGTTTCCGACCTGGACGACCACGATGGTGCGATAGAGGCGCTGACGCCATATTTTGAGCGGACCAGCAGCACGACCGAGATCCGCCACGTCGATGCGGACCCGGACCTGGACCCGCTTCGAAGCGATCCACGGTTTATCAGCATGCTCGCCGCCGCAAAGGTGCGGCTGGGACTGGCACCGGCTTCAGCCCAATAGGGCGCGCCGCGTCGACCACGGTCCGCTTCTCGGCCGTCAGGCGTCACGGATGGGCCTCGGCGGGCGGCGCGGCTCGAAGAAGGCGCCAAGGTCGCAACGGCGCGCACGGCGTTGCCGAGGAGCGGCGAAAGGTCAGTCCTGTCGAGCTTGCACGCGCCGGTCTATCTCAAGGCGCAGCCTAGTGCCCGACGCTTCATGCGCCAATAATGTTGGGCTCCGGCAAACCGCCATTCCGGCAAGCGGCGCGATAGACGGAGAGCGCGGCGCCCGCATCGAGCACGGACTCAACGTTGCCGTCAGCATCAAGGTTGAGATTGGCTCCATGCAGCACAAACCAGACGTCGGTCACCTCGTCATTGGTGGCTGGAAAGTGCAGCGTGTGGACCGATCCCGCCGGTTCATAGAGAAATGACCCAGCCGTATTGATTTCAGGATATTCCAGGTACTTCCACGAGCCCGCCAAGGTGAACGCGAAGATTTCGCCGGTATGCTTGTGCCGCTGGATAGTCCTGCCCGGCTCGCCGCGCACTCGGACCACAAAGAATCCAGCTTCTATATCGACTTGGATGAGCTGGAAGGTGACACCTTCCTGATACGGCACGAACGGCAAGTCGCTTTCGCCACGATGAAGCGCTAGCGGTGGACCGCCAGCGATCACGGCGGGATCGGCTATGACGACAGTTTGAACGGCATCAGTGTTCGCGATTGTCGAGGCCACGCTCTGCTCCTTCGCCACTGTGAGAGGACGTCGCGCATCTAACTCATCTGCGGTCCGGCAAAATCGGGAAGAATCTGGAGACGGCCGTAGTGTCCAAGTGCCGGATCGAAGCACGACGGCAGGGCCGGGCTGAGAGCTCCCGGCGCCGTGACCATCGACAACTGGCGCATTGCACGGCCGTTTGCCACGCCTCGCGATGCCATCGTTCGCCGCGATTCCTCGAGACGGCGGGGATCCGATTGCGGCCAGCCGCGATGATGGCGGCGACGTTTCAAGACTAGTAAATTATTGGAATAGCTGCGAGTTCTCGTCCGGGACGAGCGACGTGCGGCTCTTTGGGGGAATCGAGCATGAAAGCCAGTATCTGTGGAATGGCGCTCATCTGCTGCCTGACACTGCAGGCGTGCTCATCGCGACCTCGTGAGTTCACACCTGCTTTGGCGGTTACGCCAGCCAGCCAGACGCAGTTCGACGCGGCCTACGCGGACTGCCACCAACTTCTCGTCGCAGGAAAACTCGATCTGAGTGGAAGGCGCAGTTCCGCCGCCGGCGGAGTTGCGGCGGGTGCGGGAACAGCCGCAGTCGGAGGTGCGGCGGCCGCCGCCGCCGGCGGTTATGCGGGGCTCGCCGCTGCGAGCGCGACGATCGTCCTTCTGCCATTTGCGATCGTGGGGGGAGCGTGGGGCATTTCCAAGATGAAGCGCGCGAAGAAGGAACGCGCCATCAAGGCAGCAATGGAGGGCTGCTTAAGCCAGCAGGGATACGAAGTCGCCAGCTGGTCCAAAGGGCACAAGGCGGTCATCACACCGCGCCCAGCCTCGACTGAGTAAGACAGAGGATCCGAAAAGAAGCTTCCGTTATTCTTGAACCTTCACGGCGTCCCGGAAATGGACAGTGGCGAGCACGGACCGCTCCTCGTTTTCGATGTCGATGCGGTGATGGAGCACCACGCGGCCCTCGTCTTTGGCCACTTCTGCGAACGTGACGCGGGCGCATCGCACGGCGTGTGCTCGCGCAGCTTCGAGATCAGGTAGCTCTAACCCCTCATCGTCGGGGACTTCGACGTCGTTGTATAGGTGGAAATAGAACCTCGGCACCGATGCCGAAGCGATTAAGAGCCTGGCTCGTTCCTACTTTTGATCCATGTCAGGAAAAAGGTCGGCAATGGTGGGCGGATTTACCGTAATGGGCCGAGCCTCGAGCTCACTGAAGGAGTGGCTGCCCCTGTTCGTGATGGTGTGAGTGCAGACGAACGCTGTCGGCTGGACGCCATGTTCTTCGCAATCCTAAGCCTCATCATTCATGCGACCTCAGGTCTGCTGCATCGTTTTACATGACGCACAGGTGTTGGGTCGAAACGGTAATTCGCGAAAAATCCGGGCGCCAAGGCCGCAAAATTACATTGCCGAGCGTAGCTTAATCAGCCGAAATCAAAGCTGAAAATGCTGGATGCCCCGCGTGGATTCGAACCACGATTGACGGATTCAGAGTCCGTAGTCTTACCATTAGACGACGGGGCAGCTTGGGAAGCGGCGGGATAGAAAGGGCTCTTTCCACTGTCAACGGCGCTGCCCTGGTACCCTGCGGACTTGCCGAAACACATAAAATTGTGATTAAAACCCGGTCAAGTCAGCCGCGCGGGCAACCGCGGTGAAGGAAAGAAACGGGCGTGTCATGGCGCAAGGCGTCGCCAGTGCGCCGGCTCTGCAGCAGGGGTATCGCGAGCAGGGCGGGCCAGCGGATCAAGGCTTCTCGCCTAGGCGAGAGCCACATCGTCACACCTATGGAGCGATCGATCTCGGCACCAACAATTGCCGGCTCCTGATCGCACGCCCGAGCGAGGGCGGCTTCACCGTCATCGATGCATTCTCGAGGATCGTTCGCCTGGGCGAAGGGCTGACGCGAAGCGGCGAACTATCCGGCGAGGCGATGGACCGGGCGGTGGGGGCACTATCCATCTGCGCCGACAAGCTGAGGCGCCGCAACGTCTCCTTGTCGCGCTCGGTCGCGACCGAGGCGTGCCGCCGCGCAACCAACGGCCGCGAGTTCACCGACCGCGTGCGCGACGTCACCGGGATCGTCCTCGATATCATCGAACCGGCCGAAGAAGCGCGGCTCGCGGTTCTTGGCTGTCACAAGCTGCTGGAGCCGGGCGACGGGCCCGCGCTCATCTTCGATATCGGCGGCGGATCGACAGAGCTAGTGCTGATCGACCAGGAAGAGGGGACTCCGAGAATTCGCGCATGGTGGAGCGCGCCGTGGGGCGTTGTCTCCCTCACTGAAAGCGAAGGCAAGGAAGCGCTGGAAGGCCCCGACCGCCTGAAGGCCTATGGCCGGATGCGCGAGCGCGCGCGGCGCGCCTTCGCCAATTTCGCGACGATGCTTCCCGAGCGGCGCGAGGGCATTCGCCTGTTGGGCACGAGTGGAACGGTGACGACGCTTGCTAGCGTCCATCTCGCTTTGCCTTTCTACGACCGGCGTGCCGTCGACGGCCTCCACGTCCCCATCGAAGCCATGCAGGAAATCAGCGGTATGATCGCCGGCATGGATTATGAAGAGCGCTCGGCGCTGCCGTGTATCGGTAATGAGCGGGCGGACCTCGTCGTTGCCGGCTGCGCCATCCTGGAGGCGATCATCGAAATTTGGCCCGCCCAGAACCTCGGCGTTGCCGACCGCGGGATCCGCGAGGGGATCCTGCGGTCGCTGATGGCGCGCGACGGCTGGAAATTGTGAAGCGGGTCAAGACCGCCAAGGGCCGGAAAGTCTCGTCGACACGCTGGCTGGAGCGGCAACTCAACGATCCCTATGTGAAGCGCGCCAGGGCTGAGAATTATCGAAGCCGCGCAGCTTACAAGCTTCTCGAACTCGACGAACGCTTCGGGCTGTTGAAGGGCGTGAAGGCCGTCATCGACCTCGGTATCGCGCCAGGCGGCTGGAGCCAGGTCGTCCGGCGCAAGACCCCCCAGGCGAGCATCATCGGCATCGATCTCCTTCCCACCGACCCAATCGAAGGCGTGACGATCCTCCAGATGGACTTCATGGACAACGAGGCGCCAGATCGGCTGAAGGAGGCGCTCGGCGGCTCAGCGGACCTCGTTCTGTCCGACATGGCGGCCAACACCGTCGGCCACCAGCAGACCGACCACCTCCGGACGATGGCCCTTGTCGAGGCCGGCCTCGAGTTCGCTCGGGAAGTCCTTCGCCCGGGCGGGGCCTATGTCGCCAAGGTCCTCGCGGGCGGAGCCGACAACCAACTCGTCGCCGAACTGAAGCGCAGCTTCTCGAGCGTGAAGCACGCAAAGCCGCCGGCGAGCCGCAAGGATTCGAGCGAATGGTACGTCATCGCACAGGGATTCAAGGCGAGCGCCTAAGGAACGATCGCGCTCGTACAGCCATCACTTCAGCAACAGCTTCCCTGGGTTCGCGCCCCTGAAATAATGCTCGAGCCTGCGCCGTG
The DNA here is from genome assembly GCA_045810725.1 of Sphingomonas sp. Lineage (GTDB taxonomy): Bacteria > Pseudomonadota > Alphaproteobacteria > Sphingomonadales > Sphingomonadaceae > Sphingomicrobium. The sequence goes on from JBJMVK010000103.1 coordinate 6,703, forward strand.
CAGTTTCCTTGGCGGTCTCGGTCCGGATGCGTGCCGTTCGTCGGGCCACTGTGCTCGAGCGGGGCGGGGGATCAACGGCTAGGCTTAGAAGCGTGAACGGCACCCGCAGAAACGGGGCATGCACCTGAACCCGGCGCCTCAGCTCCTGCGCGGCGCTCCAGGCGCCGCCGCAATATTCGGCGGGAACGTCGACCTTCATCATCGAGCGCGCGGTGCGCAGTTGGACGAAGAGCGCGTTCCTGGGGCTGCCTTTTGGAAAGAAGGCCTCGAGGACGGTCCAGTCGACGCCCCCGGCGGCGCCGCGGTGGATATCGACCAGATGACGCATGTCGACGAGCCCGCGCCAATAATCGCCGTCGTGAAGCTGGTCGTGAACGATCGTGAAAAGGAGCTGGCACGTGGGCGAGGGCAACAAGGCGCGGCCCGCCCCAAGGCCGATAGTTCGGCAGTGCATCGCGAGCTCATCGTAGCCGAGCTGGAGATACAGCGGCTGGAGCGCCTCATGAACGTCGACCATTCCGACGTCCTGGCTTCGGCCAAACACGGTCGGCACCCCCTTTTCCTTGTCCGCCTTGAAGAGTTCATAGTCGAGCTCGAGGAGGACGCCCGTGCACTCCTCGAGCCGATTTGCTGGCACCAGGAGGTCAATGTCGGAAAGGAGCCGAGCGTCCTCGCCCGCGTCGCTGAGGAGCCGGGCCATGCCCCTCATGATGATGGGCTCGATACCTGCAGCATTCAGTGCCGGGAGCATCTCGAGGAGCTGCTCCTTGAGGCGCGCGTTTCGCTGGCGCGCACGCTCCCGGACGTCGACCAGCAGGTCCCTGATGGCCCCGGGGATGTCCGCGCGACCGGGCTCCAAGAGGAGCGCGTCGGCAAGGCTGCCGATCGTGAGTGTCTCGCTCGCCAGCGCCACCACCGCCCGCCAGTCCCGGGGCGGGCGCACGTTATCGGACAAGGAGTGGATGAGGTCCTCGAGCGCCTCACCCCGGCTGCTCATCGGGTCATTCGCTCTGCAAGGACCAACGCGGCCGCTCCCGCGTCGGAGTAGCGAAGGTCGAAGCAGTCTGCGCGCCTCACGAGCTCAGTCAGCGCCTGCATGATCTCGCCCGAGCATCGCCCGTTGGCCGAGCGGCTCTCGCGGAACAGTTCGGCGAGAGCCTTCTGCGGGGAGATCGGCTCGAGAGCTGTCGGCTGGTCCGTTCCCCGGCGAAGGCAAAGGATCGCACCCACCCGGCACGAGCCGGCGAGCAGCTCCTTCTTGAGCGTAACGAAACGCACGTGGAGCCCATCGGGACGAAGGTGGATCGGGAGTTCCTCGAGGCTGGCGCCGTGATCCTCGGCGATTGCCCAGGCGGCTTCCTTGACCGCTGGAGCAAGGGGCACGCCCTCGACTTCCCCGGTGGCTTTCACGAGCGTGACGTCGTCCGACCCATATCTGAAGCCGTGCTTCATGAGCGCCAAGGACAAGGTGGTTTTGCCAGCGCCCGGGGACCCCAACAGCAGCAGCGCCTTTCCATTTCGCTCGAGACAGGCGGCGTGGAGAGCGGCCAGGTGACCGGCGGCGCCAAGAGCTCTCTCGAGGATGAGGCCTTTGAGGCGGACAGCAGCCAGGGGCCGTGGAACGACTGACGCCGATCCTTCGCCGCTTCCAATGAACACGAGGTCCTTGTCGCCGCTCAGCTCCAGTTCGTAGGCCGGTCCGGATTCTATTTCTTCGAGATGGACGAAAGCGGGTGCGAGGAGACGCTCGAGATCGGGCGATCCATATCGAAGAGAAAGCGGTTGGCCGTGGACTTTGACCCTTTGCGTTGCGGCTGAGGCAGGGACCTCAACCCGATCTGCCTCGAGCAGGCCCGAGCGTGCGGATTCCTCGAGGAAAGTTCGAACCCACTCGGCGGCGGGTTCAGCGCCGTGGCTCAGGAGTTCGCCCACGAGTTCGCCTTCGGTTGCGCCGGCGACAAGTCGATCCGCGAGCACCGCGCTGGTCTGGTTCACCTCGTGAATTTGCTGGTCCTGCTCGGAGAAGAGCAGCGTGCAATCGGGCAATCGCTCGATGAGCGTGCCATGCTTCAGTCGGAAAATGGTGGGCGGAACCTTGACCCTGTTGTGCATCCAGCGCTCGGCAGCAGTTGCGGTCCTACGTCACCTCGCGGACCCGTTGCCCCGTAAGTTAGCGGATCAGCTCGAGCCTGCCAGCATCAATGTTTGTCGTGACCGTTGCCGTGCCCCTCGGCGCTATCGTTCCCGTGAACGTTGTTCCCGTGACCGTTGTCGCTCCCGTGGCCGTTATCGTTCCCGTGGCCGTTGTCATTGCCGTGGCCGTTGTCGTTGCCGTTGCCATGGCCGTTGTCGTTTCCGTGACCCTCGTCGTTTCCATGACCGTTATCGCTGCCGTGCCCTGCAGGAGGGCCGCTGCCGCCGTCATCGCTGCCTTTCGGACCGCCACCACTATCCTCGCCCCCGCCGACCGACCTGGCGATCGCGGGCGACGACATGGAGGTGGACAGCATCGCGGTGATGACCGGAGGCGCGACAAGAGCGAGCTTGCCGTATTTGCTGAGGAATTCCCGGCGGTCTTCGCCCACGCCTTGTTGCGACGTCTCCATGGCAGCCTCGCGATTCATCTGGTTGTGGTTATTAAAAAGTTAACACACAGGCCCCGCGCGTGCAACCATGTACCCCGATCCCCGTTGTACGCCGAAGCGCCAGTGTTGCTCGAAATTTGCCAACGTCTCAGAATGTATGATAAATCGAAAGTTAACGGACATGTTGCGTCAGAGGACAGGGATGAGCGACCGATCCAGTGAGCCAGCACAAGCCGTCGACCACGAACAGATCGACGAGGATCGTCGCGCGTTCCTGAACACCTACGGCAAGGCCGCCCTCATCGCACCACCGGTGATCACTGCGCTGCTCGCGACCTCCATGTCGTCGCGAGCCATTGCTGCCTCAACCGGCGGCGGTGGCGGTGGCGGCGGTGGCGGGGGAGGCGGCGGCGGTGGCGGAGGGGGCATCATTGTCGCGGGCGCTGCAGGCGCCGGTTTCATCCCAATTCTCGCAGCGCCCGGAAAACAGGCGGCCGTGCCACCGCCGGCCCCAGCTCCTGCTGCCGTGGTCCTGCCGGAGAGCATTCCTTCACTGCCGCCGGCTCCGCCGCCGCCGCTGCCGGGGCCGGAGCGCGGGCGCTAGGGCAGTTCAGCTTTTCTTGGAGCGCGCGGCTTCGATCGCCTGCTTCAGCGAATCATAACCAACGGCGCCGTTCAGGACCCGGTCGCCGATTACGAACAGAGGCGTGCCGGTCGCGCCGAGCTGGCCTGCAAGCTGCATGTTGCGCCTGATCTCGGCCACCACGTCCATGTCTTCTGTCGGCTGTGCCGGGATTCCGGCGGCTTTGGCTGCAATCGCGTTCGTTTCCGGAGCAGGGCGCCCCGCGGCCCAAAGAGCGTCGTGGAACTTGCCGAAACGCCCGGCCTTGGAAGCTTCGAGCGACAGCCGTGCCGAAGTCACGCTGTCGGGACCGAGGATCGGCAACTCGCGATAGACGATGCGGAGCCCCTTGTCCTCCTGGACGAGGCGCTCGACCGCGGGGTTGCTCGCCTTGCAATAGGGGCAGGCGTAATCGAAGAACTCGACGAGAGTCACCTCGGGCTTCGCCGCGCCCTTCCAGGAACTTCCGAACGGCGTCTCGATCGCCGCCCTGTTTGCTGCGAGTACCGGCGCATATTGAGCGTCGCGAAGCGCATCGATGGCGTCCGGCAGGATCTTGGGATCGGCAATCAGCCCCTGCCTGACGATGCGAATGCTGAGGACATTGGGCAGCGCGAAAAAGAGGAGCGCCGCGGTCAGCAGCGATCCGATGACGCCCCCCAATATCGCGGCCACGATCGGTCCTTGTCTTCGCGGCGCGTCCCTGGTGTCGTTCACTGGTCTTTCGGGTCCCGGTATTTCTTGTCTTTCTTGGCGAGCTCAGCCCGTGACACCATGGCGATATCCTGCGCTCGAAGATAGTCCGGAGTACCTGGCTGGATGCCCTTCATTGCGACCTGCGCGGTGGCAAGCGCCAGCTTGGGATTGCCCTCAAGGTTGCTCCGCTCGGCCGTGGCGAGGGAGGCGCGTGCCTGGTCGCCCTGCCGATCGTAGATGATCCCCAGCTGGTACCAGGCGAACGGGTCCTCATTGTCGCGATTGACCGCCACTTTGAGTATCTGCTTGGCTTCGTCGAGATTCTTGGAATCGTTCGTTTCGACGAGCGCATGGCCGAGCATGGCGGCGATCATCGGAGCATTGCCGGAGCGCTCCGTTGCCTCCCTGAGGGGCGCGATCGCATCCTTCGGGCTGCCGTCCTCGAGCAGGACCTGACCCTTGAGCTCGAGAAAGAATGGGTCGTGCGGGTCGATGGCGAGCAGGGCATCGACGGCGTCGGGCAGGATCTTGGGATCGGCGAGCA
>JBJMVK010000104.1:0-3390 GCA_045810725.1 Sphingomonas sp.
AAGCTCGGCATCCCGCTGCGCGAGCAGGAGCGCCTGGCCGGCGTCGCGGTTGACGCCGTGTTCGACAGCGTCTCGGTGGCCACCACATTCAAGGACCAGCTCGAGAAGGTCGGGGTGATCTTCTGCTCGATCTCCGAGGCGATCCGCGAACATCCCGAGCTCATCCAGAAATATCTGGGCTCTGTCGTCCCGCAGCGCGACAATTACTTTGCCTGCCTGAACAGCGCGGTCTTCTCGGACGGCACCTTCGTCTACGTCCCCGAAGGCGTTCGCTGTCCGATGGAGCTCTCGACTTACTTTCGGATCAACGCGGAGAATACCGGTCAGTTCGAGCGGACCCTGATCGTCGCAGACAAGGGCGCCTACGTGTCCTACCTCGAAGGCTGCACCGCGCCGATGCGAGACGAGAACCAGCTGCACGCCGCGGTGGTCGAGATCTACGCGCACGACGACGCCGAGGTGAAATACTCGACCGTGCAGAACTGGTACCCAGGCGACAAGGAAGGGCGTGGCGGGATTTTCAACTTCGTCACGAAGCGGGCCCTTTGCGCGGGCGATAGATCAAAGGTCAGCTGGACGCAGGTCGAGACCGGGAGCGCGATTACCTGGAAATATCCGAGCTGCATCTTGAAGGGCGATCACAGCGTCGGGGAATTTTATTCCGTGGCGCTGACCAACAACCGCCAGCAGGCCGACACCGGCACGAAGATGATCCACATCGGCGCCAATACGCGCTCGACCATCGTCTCGAAGGGCATCAGCGCGGGCAAGTCCAACAACACCTATCGCGGCCTGGTACGCGTTCTTCCGCGCGCTGAGAATGTGCGCAACTTCACCCAGTGCGACAGCCTGTTGCTGGGCAGCGAGTGCGGGGCGCACACCGTGCCCTACATCGAGGTGAAGAACCCGACGGCAACGATCGAGCATGAAGCGACGACCTCGAAGATCAGCGAAGACCAGCTGTTCTATGCAATGAGCCGCGGGCTCGACCAGGAAGCGGCGATCGCGCTCGTCGTCAACGGTTTCGCCCGCGAAGTCCTGAAGCAGCTGCCGATGGAATTCGCGGTGGAGGCGCAAAAACTGCTCGGAATCAGCCTCGAGGGGAGTGTCGGTTGAACAGGATGCTTTTTTTCTACCGTACGGCCGACGCCTACGCAGGCCGAGTGAACCATTGATGATGCCGTTGCTGTTCTTTGCCGCGGCGTCCGCCGATCTAGACGCGCTCGACCAGGCGGTCACTCATTGCGAACGCGCCGCAGTGAACCCGATGTTCGCGGGTGAAGCGGCGCGGCGCAGCGCGTTCCTCTTGGATGCCTATCATCAACAGGAGATCATCGTTGCCGACCGCCTCGCGCTTGCCGACCAGCGACGCACGCTGCGCGAAGATGCGGCCGTGAAGGTTGCCGAGCGCAAGGAGGCCGGCAAGCAACTCGATCTCCGGGAGTCGGCGATCGAGGACCGCCAGAGGGCGCTCAACGACAGGCGCATGCTCGAGGGTATCCGCGAGGACGCCATGGATTCGATGCGCCATTATTTCCTGCTCAATTGCCCCGCCGGCGGCGGGCAGGAGAAGGCCCGCTGATGCTCGATATCGCGAACCTCCAAGCGAGCGTCGCCGACAAGCCGATCCTCGAGGGTGTGTCGCTCGATGTGCCCGCGGGCGAGATCCATGCGATCATGGGCCCGAACGGCTCGGGCAAGTCGACGCTCGCCTACGTTCTTTCGGGCCGCCCGGGCTATCAGGTGACAGGCGGTAGAGTGACCTTCCTTGGACAGGACTTGCTCGCGATGGAGCCGCACGAACGCGCGGCTGCCGGCCTGTTCCTCGGCTTCCAATACCCGGTTGAGATTCCGGGGATCTCCTACCTTCAGTTCCTGCGTGAAAGCCTCAATTCGCAGCGCCGCGCGCGCGGCGAAACCGAGCTGTCGGCGGGAGAGTTCATCAAGCTCGCGCGCGAGCAGGCCGCGCTTCTCGGGATGGACAGCGAGATGCTAAAGCGTGCCGTCAATGTCGGTTTCTCCGGCGGCGAGAAGAAGCGCGCCGAGATGGTGCAGATGGGCATTCTCGCGCCGAAATTCGCCGTACTCGACGAGACCGACAGCGGCCTCGACATCGACGCGCTGAGGATCGTCGGCGAAGGCATCAACCGCATCATGCGTTCGGCCGACAAGGGCGTGCTTTTGATCACTCACTACGAGCGGCTGCTCGAACATGTCAGTCCCGACCGGGTGCACGTCCTTCAGGCCGGACGGATCACGCGCTCGGGCGACATCGAGCTTGCCCGGGAACTCGAACGCGAAGGCTATGTGGAGGCCGCTGCGTGACGGCGCCGTTCCCCACCCACAAGCAGGAGAGCTGGCGCTATGCCGACCTCGATGCCCTCCGACCGGTGTGGGAGGAGTTCGCCCAGCCGGTAACGCTCACCGTCGGCGAGGGCGAAGTTCTCGAGGAAACCTGGCTCCCTCTGGACGGCGACGTGCAGCTTCGTCGAGTGCAGCTGGCGCTTGGGCCCCGGGCGAAGATCCGGATCTTCGCGCTGAACGCCGCACCCGCCTACGGGCGCATCGAACTCGAGGTCAGTCTTCAAGAAGGCGCCCAGTTCGAGCTCCATGGAGCGAACATCGGAAGCGGCGTTTCCACAAACGAGATCGTCACCAGCGTCAGACACCTCGGTCCCGGCGGCCGCTCCCGCCAGGTCATCCGCTCCGTTCTGAACGGGAAGGCGATTGGCTCCTATCTGGGAAAGGTTGAAGTTGATCGTGCGGCGCAGAAGACCGATGCCGAACAGTCTGTGAAGGCAATGCTGCTCGAACGCGGAGCAACCGCGAACTGCAAGCCCGAGCTCGAGATTTACGCCGACGACGTGAAATGCGCGCATGGTGCAACCGTCGGCGAGCTGGATGCGATGCAGCTCTTCTATGCTCAAAGCCGTGGCCTCGACCCGGGAAGCGCGCGGGCGCTTCTCCTCGAAGGTTTCGTCATGGGCCTGTGGGACGGTGCAAAGCATCCGGACGAGATCGGCGAAGCCGCTCGCGAAGCATTGCGGAGGGTCGTTTGAACGCGCCCAGCCGCATCAACTCGCCGCTCGACGTTCGCGACCAGTTTCCTGCGATCAAGGGCTGGCACTATCTCGACAGCGCCGCAACCGCTCAGAAGCCGCAAGCGGTGATCGACGCGATTACCCGAGCCTATTCGCGCGACTATGCGACGGTTCATCGCGGAATCTACGAACGCTCCGCCACCATGACGGCGAGCTATGAAGGAGCGCGCGTCGCTGCCTCGGCGCTGATCGGAGGACAGGCCGGTGAGCTGGTCTTCACGCGCGGCGCGACCGAGGCGATTAACCTGGTCGCCCGCACACTGCCGAAGGAAGGCCGCAACCGCGTCCT
>JBJMVK010000105.1:0-8082 GCA_045810725.1 Sphingomonas sp.
CTCTCACGCAGCCGTTGCTGAGGTTTCGGTTCGCCAGCTTGAACTTTTCATGGTCCGGCGTGTCGTGAAGGTAGATATCCTGGGGGTTCGGGAACGGAAATTTCAGGATCCCCATGGAGTTCAACGGTCCCGGATCCTGCTGGATCTTGAGATGGACCTTCCCCGCGGCTGCTCCCTTCCAATCCACGGTGCCCGGATCGATGGTCGTCGGATTCTCGCTCCAGTCCTCGATCACGTGATAACCGTGAGATTTTAGGTACCCGGACCCGAGATGCAGCATGTTCGGCGCAATCGTCTTGCGGACGAGGTGGTCCGGGGCGTGCCAATAAGGATTGTAGGTGATGTAATACATATAGCTCGCGATGAGCGGCGTCGGGAGCTCGTCGGTGCCCGTTATCACCTTCATCGAATCGACGACCTGCCCATCCTGGTAGAGGGTGAGCATGGAAACACCGGCATCGACCAGCAGGAACCGGCCCTTCGCTGGAAGCGAGCGAACGCGGTCGAGGTTCGCGAGCAAGCGCGGATCAGGAGTCCGGTTTCCACTGGCTTGGGCGTCAGCCCAGGCAGTGTCGCGCAGCTGCTTGTAGATCGCATTTACGTCTGACGTACTCGCAAGATAGGTCGCAAGCGACGGAGCTGAAGCAGCGGTAAGCAGGATCTGGTCCGCACGATCGCCCTGAGGGCGAAGCACAGGATAGGCGTAGATCATGCCTGTTGTGGGCTTCTTGACCGCTTGAGCGTACTGGACCCAGGCCGACGACAAGACGCGCTCCGCATTCGCAATGTCCTCCGGCTTGCCGGTGGCTGCCTGCGCTGCGGCCGCCTCGACCTGGGCGGCGAGTTGGGGTCCTTCGGCCAGGCCATCGAACGGCGCACGCTGAAGGATTGCGGTGAGCTGGCTAATTGCCGCGGTGTTCGCGCCGCCCCGGAACCAGATCGGTTGTGCGCCATATGTGTCGTAGAACGATGCGACGCCGGCCGCGACCGGAAAGGCAGCGGACTGCCCGTCCGCAGCAGCGGAAACTCGAGGCGCAGAAGCAATAGCCAGCGTCAGTCCACCGACGCTCACAGCAAAGATCTTCAGCTTATTCACGGCGCACCCCCACCCAGCTTTTGGGATCCTGGATTCTAGCGCCTTATCTGGAGGAGCCAACATGCATTCGCGATGAACCGCGCGCCACCGGTGACGAAGCGTTGGCGCGGGCTCCTCGGCTCAGGCCAGGGCAGGCTCCAAAGCCGGGAAGGTCCGCCCGGTTTCTCGTGCCAGACCACGCGCTGCGATCGCGTCAATGAGCGTCGCACCGGCAACGAAGCCGAGCGCGCTGGCCACCGCGCCTTTCCTGCTGCTACGCGAGAAGGCGAGCCCGAGTGCGCCGAGATCCATCGCATCTCCGATAACGCGGTTCCATGCGTTGGTGGATACGGCGGGACCACGGAGCAGCATCGCGCCAGCGAGCAGCTCACGGGCACCGAAAAACCCGATGAGCCTCTTGGCGGACTTACTCTCGACGCCCAGCCATCCCGCAAGTCGGCCCGGCGCGGCCAGCTCGACGAGGCCGAGCCCGACGCTGAAGACTCCAAGTCCAAGGCCCAATTTCTTATAGTCCATTGCCTTTCCTCCTTACGCGAACTCTCCTTGTGAAGCGCCCGCCTGCGCCTTTGCGTTCCATCAGCCGTTCAGCGACAGCCTTGTCATTTGGGCCTCTCGGCGCAAAGGCGTGCTCCCGAAGCGAAAAACAGAGGATTTCGAAAACTCATGGACATCAGGGACGTGTCGGCGGTGGTGACCGGAGGGGCGTCGGGCCTCGGCGAAGCGACTGCCAGGGCTCTCGCCGAGCGGGGCGCAAAGGTCGCGGTTTTCGACCGGGACGCCGAGCGCGGCGAGAAGGTTGCCGGGGACATCGGTGGGATCTTCTGCGGCGTCGACGTGACCTCGGACGAGAGGGTTGCAGCAGCGTTCGCCAAAGCCCGCGAAGCACACGGTCAGGAACGGATCCTCGTCAATTGCGCAGGGGTTGCGACGGCCGCCAAGACGGTCTCACGCGACAAGGAGACGAAAGCGGCCAGGCCGTACCCGATCCAGCAGTTCGAGCTGACCATCCAAATAAACCTCATCGGCAGCTTCCGCTGCATCGCCAATGCCGCCCTTGGCATGGTTGACCTGGAGCCGCTCGCGGACGGCGAAAAGGGCGTCATCATCAATACCGCCTCGGTCGCGGCAGAGGACGGGCAGATTGGCCAGGCTGCCTATTCGGCCTCGAAAGGGGGAGTTCTCGCGATGACGCTGCCGATCGCCCGCGACCTCATGAACGAGGGCGTTCGAGTGAACACGATCCTCCCGGGGGTGTTCAAAACTCCGATGGTCGGAATGATGCCGCAGAACGTCCAGGACGCGCTTGGTGCGCAGGTCCCGTTCCCGAAACGGCTTGGTCAGCCCGAGGAGTATGCACGGCTGGCCTGCTTCCTCATCGAGAACAGCTACATGAATGCCGCTGCCGTGCGCCTTGACGGCGGAATTCGGATGGCGCCCCGTTGAGCATCGACTACGGGCGCCTCGTCGATGAGCTGGCGATTGCGGCGAAGGAGGCAGGCGAAGCGATTCTCCAAATCGTCCGGCGGGGTTTTGACGTGGAATCGAAGCGGGACGCATCACCGGTGACGGAGGCAGATCGGGCGGCGGAACTTGTCATACTCGCGGCCCTGGCGCGCTCTGCCACGGGCGTTCCGGTCATTGCCGAGGAAGAAGTCGCCGCGGGACGCATTCCCGCCCACGATGACACTTATTTTCTTGTCGATCCCCTCGACGGAACGAAGGAGTTCATTCGCGGCGGAGAGGACTACACCGTCAACATCGGTTTCATCGAAGCCGGCGTCCCTAAGCTCGGCGTCGTTTTCGCGCCGGCAACCGCGCGCTTGCACGGCGGCATCGTCGGTGAAGGCGCCTGGCTCGACGAGGGACAGGGACGTGTCTCCATTGCCACCCGGGCGCGCGGCGAGGTCACGACTGCGGTGGCGTCAAAGTCGCACCTCAATCAGGCAACGGTCGATTATCTCGAGGCAGCGGTCGGAAGCTGCGGCTTCGTTTCCGTCGGCTCGTCGCTGAAATTCTGCATCGTCGCTGAAGGTAAGGCCGACATTTACCCCCGCGCGGCCCCGACGAGCGAGTGGGACACGGCAGCTGGGCACGCGGTTCTGACTGCCGCGGGCGGCCTGGTCGACGGACCCGACGGCGATGCGCTTCGCTATGGCAAGCGCGCGTTTCTCAATCGCGCGTTCGTCGCGACGTCCGGGTGGAAGCCGCCGCGGCTCGAGCCGTTTCTCGAACCATTCTCCGGCGGCGGCGAATTGCCCTCGGGCGTTTAAGCGCGCTCGACCTTAATTCCTGCCGCAGATAAGAAAACCGGCCCGGGCTAGCAGCCCGGACCGGTAATTCTTTCGCCGTGGCTTAGGCCTTACAGGCCGCGCTCTGGCGCCGGTGGTGGCGGCGGCGGAGGCGGAGGCGGTGCCGGGCAGGTATCAGTCGCCAGGATCACCGAGCCATCCGGGCACGTCTGCGTCGCCGGGGGCGGCGGAGGCGGCGGCGGCGGAGGCGGCGGCGGCGGCGGCGGAGGCGGCGGTGCCGCGAAGTTGTAGTTGAGGCTCAACAGCAGACTGTGCGACCGCCAGCGCGACCGCAGCTCGTTGAAGCCCAGGCCCGTGCTGTCGCCGAACTTCAGATTCGGGACATTGAAGAAGCGATACTTCACGCCGAGATCGATGTTCTGCGAAAGGGCAGTGCGGACGCCGAGAATGGCCTGCCATGCCGGGCGACTATCGGAGCCGTCCACGACGAGACCGGGGAACTCCGGATCATCGCTCATCGAAACATTGACATCGGCGAGACCGATGCCGACGCCGACATAGCCGCTCCAGGCGTTCTCATCGCCGAAATCGAGCAAGCCGTTGATCATGCCGGAAAGGACATGGCCATTGCCGCCGGTGTTGATGAAGGAGCCGAACGGAAGACCCGTCCGCGGAAGATCGCGGGTCTCGAGCCCGTCGATGCCGGCGTGCTTGTAGCCAAGCTCAGCTTCGAGCCGGACGAGACCGAAGTCGTAACCGCCGACGAGGTCGATGTCGTAGCCGACACCGTATTTCACGGCGAACTCACCGTTCGTTGCGCCACCCGGTGTCTCGGTGGCTGCAGGATCGAAATTATCGACCCTTTGATCTTCGACGAGCATGGCCCCGCCCTCGACTCCCACATAAAAGCTGTGGTCGCGAGCAAGCGCGGGCGTCGCCATAGCCGTGGTTGCGAGAGCCACCGCAATGCCGAGCTTACGCATAGAATTGTCCCCTTTCAGATGCGTCCGGTAGATAGAACTGCCGGAACACCTTATGAAAGGGCCGGTTGCCGTGCAAGCACGTCATTGCCCTCCATCTGTTGCCAAAAAGCCTCAGTTGATTCTCGGCTGATTCCGGAAGCGATTGAGAGCACGGACTTTTTTCCACCGTCGATCGGGCCGTGCTGACGCAATGTGTTCAGCGTCGCATCGATTCCGATACTCCCCGGCCACTCCACCCGTCGATGTTTCAACGCTCCGGCTCGGTTTCGAACATTCCGATGACGCGGTGCGGACGGGTCGCCGAGGAGCGCGGGCTCCTGTGTGGTGCAAGTCTTCTGCCAGGATTTCGGCCCTGCGATTGAGCGCCGTTGGCACCGCGTGTCGCTCAAATCCGCGGCGACTGGCCGCCGTGGCTCTCGATCCGACCCTTCGACATCAAAGAAGGGTGCCCCGTTGCACCTCGCTTGTACCGATCTGCAAGGCCGCGCATTGCTTGGCGCCGTGCACCTTCGAAAACTCCACCGTCGACTTCGTTGCTGGAGCTGAAGTGAACGTTGACGACGTTGATCGGAACGTTCGAGCGGCGGCCCAGGCATGCGCGCATCTCAGGCCTCGGGTCAGAGGCGATGTACCTGGGCCGCGCCGCTAGTCCAGCTCGTTCAATCCAAATGGGTTAGAATTGACGAACTTTTCGACGACCTCATACCATGTGCTCGGAATGGCCGTAGACGATGACCGTCATATAGCCCTCATGCAGTTCCTTCTGGGGCCCACCTACGCTGGCCTGAAACTTCTCCGCCTGTGCATCATCGCAGCTATATTCTGGCTGCATCTCGCCCGCGGCGGCGAGCACACGGCAGTTCTTGACCGCACCGTGCGGATCGATGCCAAGCGACATGACCTGTCCGCCGAGCAGCGTATCCCCGGTTTTGATTTCCGGCTTGGCGGGGGCCACGTTCGGATTGAACCGACGCTCGAACGTGATCCGAGTGACTTCGCCCTTCGATGACGAAACATGGCTTGCAACTGCCGCCTGGCCCGAGTCGACGTCGCAGTCTTCTGCATTCGCCGGGCTAAGACTGGTTTCGTACCGGCACGCTTCGGGCTTGCCGTCGCCGTCGAGCGTCACCGTGACGCGTTCCCACCAGGCCGAGCTAGAAACGAGTGTGTCGGTCGGCGTTGAGGTAGAGGTGGTTGCTGTTGCGCCGGTGGCTGCGACAGCTGCGGCCGAGGCCACGAGCAAAGCGGCAAGCTTGAGCACTTCAAACTCCTTCGCGCCCGCCGCTCCGGCGACCTCATTGCCGCCGCCCACCTGAACGCCCTAACGCGCAGGGGAGATTTGGTTTCCGTCCGCCTGGCGAAGAGTAAGCGGCACTCGCGCGCAACCGCGCCGGGCTGCCGGTAGGGTGCGCTGGAAAGAACCTTTAGGGGGTAGCTCCCAGATCGGCGGGGGTCAGTCCCGACGAAACTGCGGGGCCGCTGCCTCGCGCGCGGAGGCCGTGCCGCACCGCGCGTCCTTCCCACAAAAGAAATGGGGGCCGGCATCGCTGCCAGCCCCCACTGCGCCGAGCGAAGGATATGCCGGTGTTCGTAACCTGGTTGATAGCGCCTTTCGGCTTACCTACCCGCTCTCGATCCTGGCTCACCAGCTCAGGCGTCGCTTCCCATCGAGCCGCTCCCTCTTTCGAGGAACCTGGCTAATCTACCCGACTACGTGGCCCGAAAGCTCGCTGGTCGTTCGATCGGCCTGGTCCGATTGAAACCGTAGCCTCAACCAAAACCACTCCATGTTCTGCGGCCCTTCTTGGGGAAACCGCTCTTGCGTCCCGCTTCGCTCACCAAGTTCCGAAGAACCCGGGAGCCGCGTCGCGCGAGAGGCAACTTCCTCTTCCGGCGCCTCTTCCCGGCTGGCCCCGACCAGAACCCGAAAGCTCTGTCCATTGCCTGCCGGCGGAGATCGGACCTTTGGTCACCTGCCGCACTCTTCTTGTCCTTGCGAACCTTCCGAGGAGGCCGGGACCGCCGTCCCGATCACAGGAGCACCATGCACAACGCCGCCGAGTCGCGGAAGCAAAATTTTCGGTAATAAGCCTGTGGATAATGGGGATATCGGTAGCAACCGTAGGAACTTTCCGATTCTCGCCGCTTCGGTTGCCGTTCCGTTCCCGTTTGCCTACCTCGTGCAAGTGCCTGAATCGCCTGTCCCGACTGCTGAGCCCGGTTACCTGCAGGGCCTGAATCCGCCGCAGCGCGAGGCGGTGCTGACCACTGAGGGGCCGGTGCTCGTGCTGGCCGGTGCCGGAACAGGGAAGACTGCGGCGCTGACCGCGCGCCTGGCTCATTTGATTGCCACCAGAAAGGCGTGGCCAAGCCAGATCCTCGCTGTCACGTTCACGAACAAGGCGGCGCGGGAGATGAAGGAGCGGGTGTCTGCCATTTCCGGCGGCGCGATTGAGGGGATGCCGTGGCTAGGTACGTTCCACTCAGTCGCCGCGCGGATGCTGCGGAGTCACGCCGAGCTCGTTGGTCTGCAGTCGAACTTCACCATCCTCGACACCGACGACCAGTTGCGTGTCCTCAAGCAGCTGGTCCAAGCGGCGAACCTGGACGAAAAGCGCTGGCCTCCGCGCCAGCTCGCCGGGCTGATCGACCGCTGGAAGAACCGCGGCTGGACTCCACGCGAAGTCGATGCGGGCGAATCCGAGGCCTTTGCCGCCGGTCGCGGCGCGGAGCTCTACGCCCAGTATCAGGAGCGGCTTAAAGCGTTGAACGCATGCGATTTCGGCGATCTCTTGCTCCACATGCTCGTCATATTCCGAACGCAAGCGGACGTCCTCGAAGCGTTCCGAAATCGCTTCCGCTACATCCTCGTCGACGAATATCAGGATACCAACCAGGGTCAGTACGAGTGGCTACGGCTACTCGCTGACCCGCGGCGCAACCTCTGCTGTGTCGGCGATGACGACCAGTCGATCTATTCCTGGCGCGGCGCCGAGGTCGCGAACATCCTGCGCTTCGAGCGGGATTTTCCAGGGGCGACGATCATTCGCCTCGAACAGAACTACCGGTCGACCAGCCACATCCTCGCAGCAGCGGACGGATTGATCGCGCGCAACGCTGGCCGGCTCGGCAAGACGTTATGGACGAACGCGGGCGACGGCGAGAAAGTTCGAGTCATCGGTGTCTGGGACGGCCCTGAGGAAGCCCGGCGAGTAGGCGAGGAAGCGGAAACCCGCATGCGATCGGGCGGTTCGCTCGACGACGTCGCCATTCTCGTCCGCGCCCAATTCCAGACGCGCGAGTTCGAGGAGCGCTTCATTGCGATCGGCCTGCCGTACCAGATCGTCGGCGGGTTTCGCTTCTACGAGCGCGCGGAGATCCGCGACGCGATCGCCTACCTCCGGCTGGTGATTCAACCGGCGGATGATCTCGCGTTCGAGCGCATCGTCAATCAGCCGAAGCGCGGACTCGGCGACAAAGCGGTTGCCACCGTGCACCGCTACGCCCGTGCGACTCAGCAGCCATTGCTCCTCGCTTCGGCCACACTCCTCGGCAGCGACGAGCTAACGCCCCAAGCGCGCCGCAGCCTCGGTAACTTCGTCGCCGACATCGCGCGTTGGCGCCAGATGGCGGCCGAGCTCGCACATCCTGAACTCGCACGGATCCTCCTCGACGAGAGCGGCTACACCGCGATGCTCCAGGCCGACCGTTCGGCCGAGAGCGCCGGCCGTCTCGAGAACCTCGCCGAGCTCAC
>JBJMVK010000106.1:0-5741 GCA_045810725.1 Sphingomonas sp.
AGATGTCCCACCGCCCCGGCGGGGCCATTGCCAACGCCTTCTTCAGCCGGTGGGTCCGGTCCCCGAGCGCAACCATCTCGATCTCGGCGCCCGAAAGGTCGACTGTCGCAGGAAGTAGATCCAGCCGGGGCACGCGCGTCGCGATCGCAACCTCGGTCGCCAAAGCGCTTCCGATCAGGACGTCGTAGCTCGAACGTTTCCGCTGCGACGCGGGAATACCGACGCCAGTCGATGCATTCCCCTGGGGATCGAGATCGACCAGCAGGACCCGCCAGCCGATCGCCGCGAGCGCCGTCGCGAGGTTGATACAGGTCGTCGTCTTGCCGACGCCACCCTTTTGGTTGGCTACCGCGATGCGGATCATATCCTTGCCCTCACCTCTGTCCCGACGACGATGAAGGATTCCGCGTCGGTGACACTCGGCTCCACACGGAAGCTACCTTGCCACGCCTTGCGAGCTTCGGCCAGTTCCCGCTTCGCACTGCGGCCCTTGGGAAGCGCCCAAACGGTTTTTCTTGTGGACAGATGTGAGGATATCTTCAGCAATTGCGTGAGCGGAGCGACGGCACGGGCCGTGATCACGTCGAACGATCCCTCGACGCGCTGCGCCTTGCAGCAGAGGACCCGCGCGCTGAGATGCAGCGATTCGATAGCCTTGTGGAGAAATTCCGCGCGGAGGCGTCGGGGTTCCACCAGAGTGACCGGACCCTTGACCAGGCAGGCTATCACGATTCCTGGCAGACCGGCACCCGAGCCGATGTCTATCCACGACGCCCCAGCCCTGGGCTCCTCGCGGACGAGCTGAGCTGAATCGAGGATATGCCGGTCCCAAGCCCGCTCCAATGTTGCCGACGAAACGAGGTTCTGGCGGAGGCTCTCCTCGCGCAAAAGCGCGACATACCGCTCGATCTTCTCGAATGTTTCACGTGAAACAGGTCGGCATCCAACCTGCTCCAATGTTTCGATCACGCCGCCGCCCTGCGGTTCAGTGCCACGTAGAGCGCCGTGAGCGCCGCCGGGGTCACGCCCGAGACCCGCGACGCCTGGTCCAGTGTCTCGGGCCTCGCGCTAGCCAGACGTTCCACCATCTCCGTCGAAAGCCCCGGGACCGAAGAATAGTCCAACACGGCCGGGATCCACACGCGGGAGTCGCGCTGCACGACTTCCCACTCGCGCTGCTGCCGGGCCACGTACGGGCGATAAAGCGCGTCTGCTCGGCCTTCGGCCGTGCCCGACCACCCCGCGTCCGAGCGAAGCGCAAAATGCTCCAGGATCCGCGCGCGGCGGGGCGCGGAGACGCAGCAGGCGGCAAGCGCAGCCGCCCCCAACCTGCTCGTGGCGTTGTCCGCCCTCAGCGACAGTCGGTACTCGGCTCGCGCGGTCATCATCCTGTACGGCTCGCTGACACCCTGGAGGATGAGGTCGTCGATCATCACGCCGATGTAGGAGGTGCGGCGATCGAAGCGGACCTGGGCCAGCTGCAATGCGCTGGCTGCAGCATTCAGCCCCGCTGCCAATCCCTGGGCCGCGGCCTCTTCGTAGCCGGTGGTGCCGTTGATCTGTCCGGCGAGGAACAGTCCCGGGATCTCGCGAACCTCGAGCGTCTGGTTGAGCCGGCGAGGATCCACGAACTCATACTCCACGGCATAGCCGGGGCGGACGATCTCGACGCGCTCCAGGCCTTCAATGGACCGAACGAAATCCCGCTGAACGTCCGCTGGCAGCGATGTGGAAATGCCGTTTGGGTAGACCCAATTTCCGCCGAGTCCCTCCGGTTCGAGAAAGATCTGGTGAGCGCCCCGATCCCGGAACCGCTTCACCTTGTCTTCTATCGAGGGACAATAACGGGGTCCCCTGCCTTCGATTGCTCCTGCAAACAATGGCGAACGATCAAGGTTCGCTTCGATGATGTCGTGGGTGCGCGAGTTTGTCCGCGTGATCGCACAACGCAGCTGCGGTTGGCGGACGCCGACATCCAGCGCCGACATTCTCCAGGCGTCGGCATCGCTTGGCTGGTCTTCGAGGCGCGCCCAATCGATCGAGCGTCCGTCAAACCGCGGAGGTGTGCCGGTTTTCAGTCGGCCCTGCCCCAAGCCGACATCGCGAATCTGTGCAGCGAGCGCACGTGAGCTGCGCTCGCCCCGCCGTCCACCCCCAAGGACCTCCTCTCCTATGAACATGCGCGCTTCGAGGAACGTGCCCGTCGCAATGACGACCGACCGGGCCGGAAGCAGCCCGTCGGCGGTCTCCACGCCCGTTACGCGCCCGGCGCGCAAGACCAGGCGGAGCGCTTCGGACACCAACAGGTCGACGCCGTTGTCGTGAAGCAGCCGGCCAATCGCCCCACGATATATGTTCCGGTCCGCCTGAACGCGCGGTCCCCACACCGCCGGCCCCTTACTCCGGTTCAGCATTCGGCGGTGGATCGCCGCCTCGTCAGCAGCCCGCGCCATGAGGCCATCAAAGACGTCGAGCTCCCGGACCAGGTGGCCCTTGCCCACGCCTCCGATCGATGGATTGCAGGACATCTGGCCGACGTCCTCAGGTCGGAAGGTCAGAAGAGCCACCCGCGCGCCGCGGCGCGCCGCGGCGGCCGCAGCCTCGCACCCGGCGTGGCCGGCGCCGATCACCAGAACATCGTGCATCCCTGGCGCCTTAGCCGATCAATGTTTCACGTGAAACTATTTGCCAAGGCAGAAGCGGGCGAAGAGCGCGTCAAGCACGTCTTCAACGCCCGCCTGCCCGGTGAGCCGATCAAGCGCCCTGCGGGCAAGGCGAAACTCCTCGGCGACCAGAACGAGATCAACCGAGGTCCTCGCGCGCTCCAGCGCCTCGGCCGCGTCCTGCAAATGGGCAGCCTGCCGACGATTGAGCACGATGGCATCATCTGCGGGCAGCAGGGCTCGCGCCTCTTTCAGGACGAGGCCCAACAGCGTCGAAATACCCTCGCCAGTCAGCGAGGAAACCGCAACGCTTCCAGGCGGTGGGGGTCCCCGGTTGGGCGCGTCGGACTTGGACCAGACCCGAATCGCCCGAGGATGCTGCGGGGTATCCGCAGCAGCGCCGAGCCAGAGGAGCACGTCAGCCTTCTCGATCAGGCTCTCCGCGCGGGCCACACCTACTGCTTCCACCTCGTCGGCCGCCTCGCGAAGTCCTGCCGTGTCGGTCAACAGGATCGGGATTCCGTCGAGCGCCAGTGGAACCTCGATGTGGTCGCGCGTCGTTCCGGCAATTGCAGTGACGATTGCCCGCTCCTCTCCCGCTATCGCATTCAGAAGACTAGATTTCCCGGCGTTTGGGGGACCGGCAACAACCACTCGCACCCCGTCCTTCAACCGCTCGATTCGAGGCCGTGCGAGCCAGCAGGCCAGTTCTGCTGCCAATGAGCCGGATTCACGGTTGAGTGCTGGATCACCCCCTTCATCTTCCTCGTCAAAGTCGATCGCGCGCTCAGCCTCGGCTGAAAGTCCGAGCAAGCGTTGCTGCCACTCCCCAAGCTGTTTCCTCAAGCCACCCTCGGCGAGTGCGAGCGCAGCTTTTCGCTGCGATTCGGTTTCCGCCTCGATGAGGTCCGCGAGCCCTTCGGCTTCCGTCAGGTCGATCCGACCGTTCTCAAATGCCCGGCGCGTGAATTCGCCGGCCTGCGCGGCCCGCAACCCGCCGATTGACGTCAAGGCGTCGAGGACGGAAGCGACCACGGCACGGCCGCCATGGCATTGGAATTCCACGATATTCTCTCCGGTGGCACTTGCCGGGCCGTCGAACCGGAGAACCAGCGCCTCGTCGAGGAGCTCACCCGAACGGGGATGTCGTAATTGGCGAACTGCGGCCATCCTGGCGCCTGGCAATTTACCAGCGATGCGCCTGCCCGCCTCGTGGGCGTCCGAACCGCTGACTCGGATGATGGAAACTGCAGCGGGGGGGCGACCGCTCGACAAGGCGAAGATGGTGTCCGCGGCCACGCTGCCTCAGCCGAACAAAGGAGCGATCACGGGCGCGACATGGGCGGCGCCTTCGTAAATCATCCTCAATGCCACCCACAGGATCACCAACAGGCCGATCCAGGCTATCCAGCGATAGCGGTCGATGTAGCGAGCGATGATATTCGCCGCCGCGCCCATCAGAAGGACGGAAAGGACAAGCCCGAACACAAGCACGTAAGGATGTTCCCGCGCGGCCCCAGCGACGGCGAGCACATTGTCGAGGCTCATGCTGACATCCGCCAATGCGACGCCCCAGGCGGCGCTCGCAAAGCTTTTGGCGGGCTTCACGCCGCTATGCTCGTCCCCGACGATCTCTTCCGATCCGGCGCTTTCGTCCTTGTGGCGGATCTCCCGGTACATTCTCCATGCGACCCACAGCAGCAGGATTCCGCCTGCCAAGACGAGACCCACGACCTGAAGCAATTGGGTGACAAGAAGCGCGAAGGCGATCCGAAGGACCAGCGCGGCAAGAACGCCGATCATGATCACCTTCTTGCGCTGCGTCGCCGGGAGGCCGGCCGCAAGCGCACCGACGACGATCGCATTGTCACCTGCAAGGACGATGTCGATGAAGAGGATCTCGAAGAAGGCGGCGAGCGCGCTCGCGCTGATGAAGCTGAAGTCCATTATGAGTCGCTAGCCGAGCCGGAGCACACTCCTCAAGCCCAGCACATGCTCCCCGCCGACCCATCCGTCGTAGATCATGTTGCACGCAACCCACAGGATCACTGCAAGTCCCACGTAATTGAGCCAGGGACGCCGCTCAATCAGGCGAGCAACATAATTGGCCGCCAGCCCCATGAAGAGCACAGAGAAGCTCAGGCCAATGAACAACAAGGCCGGATTTTCCCGCGCGATGGACGCAACCAGGAGTACGTTGTCGAGGCTCATGCTGAGGTCGGCGATCGTGATCCCGATGGCAGCCTGGAGAAGGGTCTTGCTCGCCGCAGGGCCTTCGACAGCCGAAGTCTCTGGATCGTCGACAATGACGGCCCTGCGCGGCTGGACCTGACCCCACATGTTGTAAGCGACCCAGAGGAGCAGCAGGCCACCAGCGAAGACCAGCCCGGTCACTTTGAGAAGTTGGGTCGCTATCACTGCGAAAGTGATGAGGCACAGCAGGGCCATGCTGACGCCGAACAGCAGCACCTTGCGCCGGTCCCGGGGCGGAAGGCCGGACGCGATCGAACCCATGATGACGACATTGTCGCCAGCCATCGTGAGATCGCCGATGATGATCTGCCCGAGTTTGGCGAGCCCCGCGGCGGTGAAGATCGCGCCGAAGTCGAAGCCCTCGAACATCGGGCAGATCTCTTACTGGTTCATCGACGCGAAGAAATCCTCGTTCGACTTGGCGTCCTTCATCTTGTCGAGGAGGAACTGCATCGCGTCCACGGTACCCATTTGCATCAGGATCCGGCGAAGCACCCACATCTTCGTGAGCGTGCCCTGCTCGACGAGGAGCTCTTCCTTGCGGGTGCCGGACTTACCGACGTCGAGCGACGGGAAAATTCGCTTGTCGGAGACCTTGCGATCGAGCACGATCTCGCTGTTGCCGGTGCCTTTGAACTCTTCGAAGATGACTTCGTCCATCTTGGAACCAGTGTCGATCAGCGCGGTGGCGATGATCGTGAGTGAGCCGCCTTCCTCGATGTTGCGCGCGGCGCCGAAGAAGCGCTTCGGGCGCTGAAGCGCATTGGCGTCGACGCCGCCGGTCAGCACCTTGCCCGAGCTCGGCACCACGGTGTTGTAGGCGCG
>JBJMVK010000107.1:0-12181 GCA_045810725.1 Sphingomonas sp.
ACCTCGCCCGCCTGCGCTCGATGCCGCTGGACCGGGTTAAGCTCGACCAGTCGCTGATCGCCGACATCGAGATCGACGAGAAAGCCCGGGTCCTGGTCCAGGCCGTGATCCAGCTTATCAAGGGGATTGGTTGCGAAGTCGTCGCCGAAGCGGTGGAAACGGTCGCTCAGGCCGACATCCTTCGCGCCATGGGCTGCGACACCGTCCAGGGCTTCATCTTCGCCCCCGCCATGTTCGAACATGAATTCCTGGCATGGACCGCGAGCACCCGAACCGCCGACAAGTCGGTGGCTTAGGAAAGCACTTTTAGAACGATCCGTTCGTAGATGCTCGAAAGGGCGCGGATGTCCGCGACGGCCGCGCATTCGCCGACCTTGTGCATGGTCGCGTTCGGAAGGCCGAAGTCCACCACCGGGCAAAGCTGGATGAGGAAGCGGCCGTCCGACGTGCCGCCGCTGGTCGAGAGCTCCGGGGCGATACCCGTCTCTTCCTGGATCGCCTCGACCACCACGTCGTAGAGCCGTCCGGGCGGGGTCAGGAAGGCTTCGCCCGAGATCCTCGAGAGCACCGCTGCGCCCGGCGCCACGCGCGCGGCGCTCACCTCCACGAGCTTCACGAGATCGGTGCCCCGCTGGAGGTTGTTGAAGCGGATGTTCAGCTGCGCGGTCGCGGAGCCCGGAATGACGTTACTGGCGCTCGTCGGCGTCGAGATCGCCGTGAACTCGAGGTTGGACGGCGGGAATTCAGAGGTGCCGTCGTCGAGGTGCAGCGCATCGAGCGCGGCGATCACCCGCGCGAGGGGTGCGATGGGGTTCTTGCCGCGGTGCGGGTAGGCGACGTGGCCCTGGACGCCCGGAACCTCGATCCACATGTTGACCGAGCCCCGGCGGCCGATCTTCACCGTATCACCGAGGCGCTCGACCGAGGTCGGCTCGCCGATGAGGATCATGTCGGGCCTGATCTGACGCTCGTTCAGCCAGTCGATGATGCGCGGCGTGCCAAAGACGGAATAGCCTTCCTCGTCCCCGGTAATGAGGAGGGAGACCGTGCCAATGCCCTGCTCGACACGCGAAATTGCGGCAGCGAAGGCGGCAATGGCGCTCTTCATGTCGTTGGCACCGCGGCCGACGAGCAGCCCGTCCGCGATTTGGGCGGCGAAGGGATCTGAGCTCCAGCCGTCTCCCGCCGGCACCACGTCGAGATGCCCCGCGAAACCGAAATGGGGAGAACCCCCGCCCCTCATCGCGACCATGTTCTCGGTCGGACCGTCGGGCGGCTCGCCCATGACCCAGCGATGCACCTCGAAACCGAGCGGCGTCAGCGCTGCTTCTAAAACGTCGAACACTTCGCCCCTCGCGGGAGTGACGCTGGGGCAGCGAATCAGCTCGGCGGCAAGCTCCACGGGATCGATCGGCATCGCACCAGCCGTAGCAATCATGCCGCCGCAGGCAAAGGGAAGCTCGGCTCAGTCGAACAATGTGTCGGAATCGAGCTTCTCGAAGGTGAGATTGACAGACCGGCTCCCGCCGGGGCGCGTGCGATGGCGAATGCCGCTGGGGACGGTCATGAACTCGCCCGGGCGGAGCGTGACTTCGCGATTGTCGAGTTCGATCACGAGCTCGCCGTCGATGCAGAAGAAGGTCTCGTCAGAATCGGGGTGGCGGTGCCAGGGAAAGGCGCTCGTCATGATGCTCATCCGGATTTCATGGTCGTTGACCGAGGAAATCCGCTGGTTGTGATAAGCATCAACGATGCTTCGGCTTATGCGCAGCGGATCTACGGCCGACAGCGCGAGGGGATGTGCTGGCTTGTCCATGCCCTCATCTTGTTGGTTCGCCGACCCGATTTCCAATAGAAGTCGAGGCGGCGCCCATCAGTCGGGTTTATGGCAACGGAGCAAAGACATGCCCAGGATCGACCTCGATTCCCTCGAACAGACCAACCGCACGGGCTACCCTTCTCCGTTCGACAAGGACGTCGAGGGGCGCTGGTACCGGCGGCTTGCACCTCCTTCGGGACTGACCGAGTTCGGCGCCAGCCATGTCACGTTGAAGCCCGGCGCCTGGTCGTCGCAGCGGCACTGGCACAACGGCGAGGACGAGTTCCTGGTGATGCTCGAGGGCGAAGCGGTCCTCGTCGAGGATGACGGACGAACGCTTCTCAAGGCCGGTGACTGTGCCGCCTGGCCCAAGGGCAGCACCAACGGCCATCACCTGATCAACGAGAGCGGCCACGATTGCCAGTTCGTCGTGGTCGGGGGCGGGACGAACACTGGTGGCGGTTATTCGGACATCGACATGATGTTTACCGAAGACGGCAAATATGTCCGAAGGGACGGGACGCCCTACCTCGAGGCGAAGCGCCCCGCCTAGGCGGCCTCGTATTGCTCGATCACCCAGGGTTCGTCCTGGGCCTTGTCGATCCACTCGGCGACGTGTGGATGGGAAAGAACGCACTTCATGTAAGCGCCCGCAAAACTCGGGACCTTCACTCCATAGGTGATAAACCGCGTGACCACCGGCGCATACATCATGTCCGCCGCGCACCAGTCGCCGAAGAGGAAATCCCCTACGCCACCCCAGCGGGCCCTCGCCTGCGCCCAGAGCTGCATGACGCGGTCGATCTCCTCGCGGACCGGCTCGCTGAGCTCCTTGGCCGGGAAGCTCTTGCGCACGTTCATCGGCAATTCGCGCCTGAGGTTCGAGAAGCCCGAGTGCATCTCCGCGGCCATCGAGCGGGCGACCGCCCGGGCGCCTTCATCTTCCGGCCAGTAGAGCGCGTCTCCGTAGCGGTCGGAGAGAAACTCGATGATCGCCATGCTGTCCCACACGACGACGTCCCCGTCCCACAGGATCGGAACCTTGCCGAGCGAGGGCGCGAACTCGTCGCCCTCGCGGCGCTTTTCCCATTCGGCATCGAACAAGGGAACGACATATTCCTCGAATTTTTCGCCGCTCTGCTGGACGGCGAGCCATCCGCGCATGGACCAGCTGGAATAAGCCCGATTTCCGATAATGAGCTTGAGCAAGCCGCTCTCCTAGGACGTAGCTGCTTCGAGGATTGCCGTTCGTAACTCTGCGATGCCGCTACCGGTTTCGCTCGACGTCGTGAAGATGGAGGGATGGGCGGCGGGATGTTTCGCAGCCTCGACAATCGTTCCTTCATAGAGCGCGCCAAGGGCCGACGGCTTCACCTTGTCGCTTTTGGTGAGGACCAGATGGTAGCTGACCGCGGCGTCGTCGAGCATGCGCATCATCTCGCGATCGACGTCCTTGAGGCCGTGGCGCGAATCGACGAGCACCAGGGCCCGTTTCAGCATGCCGCGGCCCTTCAGATAGTCGTTCATGAGGAACCGCCAGCGCCTGACGAGGTCCTTGGGCGCTTCGGCAAATCCATAGCCCGGCATGTCTACGAGCCTCATCTGGAGGGGCTCGCCGACGTCGAAGAAGTTGAGCTCTTGTGTCCGGCCCGGCGTGTTGGACGTGCGAGCCAGGCCCTTGCGGTTCGTGAGGGCATTCAGAAGCGAGCTCTTGCCGACATTGGACCGGCCCGCGAACGCAATTTCAGGCACGTTCGCATCCGGCAGGAACTTGAGGTCCGGCGCGGACTTCAGGAACTCGATCGGGCCAGCGAAGAGCTTCCTCGCCTGCTCGGCTCGTTCCAGGTCCGCTTCATCGCTCACGTGTGCACCGGGTGCGTGTCGCTAAGATGGAGGCCGTACTTGCGGTACAGGAACCATTGCTGGGCGATCGTCAGCAGGTTGTTGGTCATCCAGTAGAGCTGAAGCCCGGCAGCGAACGGCGCCATGATGAACACGAGGAACCAGGGCATGATCGCGAAGACTTGGGCCTGCGCCGGGTCCATCGGCTGGGGATTGAGCTTCATCGACAGCCATTGCGTCGCTCCGACGAGGATCGGGAGAACACCGATCGCGAGCATCGCCGGCGGAGTGAAGTGCAATAGCCCGAAGAGGTTCACCGGCGACAAAGGATCGGGGGCCGAGAGGTCCTTGATCCAGGCGAAGAACGGCTGGTGGCGCATTTCGACACTTACCAGCAGCACCTTGTAGAGCGCGTAGAAGACGGGGATCTGAAGCAGGATCGGAAGGCAGCCCGCGGCAGGGTTCACCTTCTCCGCCTGGTAGAGCTTCAGGATCTCCTGCTGTTGCCGCTGCTTGTCCTCCTTGAAGCGCTCCTGGATCGCTTTCATCTTCGGCTGGAGCTTGCGCATCGCCGCCATCGACTGGAACTGCTTGTGCGCGACCGGGAACATGATCGCCCGAACGATCAAGGTGAGGCCGATGATCGCCAGGCCGAAATTGCCGAGCGTCCTGAAGAGGAAGAGCAGCAGGTTGAAGATCGGGATCATGAACCAGTGGAACCAGCCCCAGTCGATCGCGTAGCTGAACTTCGGAATACCGGCCTGCTCATATTGGTTGAGCAGCGGCTTTTCCTTGGCGCCGGCGAAGAAACTCGCCTTTGACGTCAGGGTCTGCCCGGGCCCGACGGCGGCAGGGGTGAGCGAATAATCGGCCTGGTAGCCGCCGTTCCGGCTCTTCTGGAATTCGCCCGTGATGGCGCCCTCTGGAGCGAGGGCGGTCAGCCAATATTTGTCGGTAAAGCCGAGCCAGCCCGGGACGTTGCTGAACGTCTCGGTCTTGCCCTCGTCGAGGTCCTTCCAATTGACGTCGTAATTGGGTTTGCCGTCGAAGACGCCGATGGGTCCGACCTGGTTGGTCCAGCTGTCGACGTCGAGCGATTTGGCGGCGCGGCTGACGAGGCCGGTCGGACGCACGGTGATCGGCCTCGAGGAGCCGTTCGAGACGCTCTGTGCGACCGTGAAAAGGAAATTCTCGTCGACCGCGAACTTCAGCTGGTAGCGCGTGCCGTCCGGCATCTGCGTGCTCAAGGTGACGGGGTGGCCGGGCGCGAGCTCCTGGCGATCCGCGGTCCAAACGGTGTCGAGCGTCGGGGCCTGGGCTCCTTCGGCGGTCCAGCCGAACTCGGCGATATAGGCGCCTGGTGCTCCGAGCGGCGACAAGAGTCGCACCGGCGGCGAGTTCTGGGCGATCGTCTGCTTCTCGTTGACGAGGAGGAGATCGTCGATCTGCGCGCCTTTGAGGTTGATCGAGCCGCTCAGCGCCGGCGTGCGGATCGCGACGCGCGGCGATGAAGCGAGCGCTGCCGAGACGGACTGGAGCGCTGTCGGGCTGGAAGGTGCGCTCGGCTGCGATTGCCCCTGGGGCACCGGCTGCTGCTTGCCTGCAGCGATCTTGCTGCTTGGCGGATTGGCAGTCGGAAAATATTTGTTAGCCGCCCAGGTCCAGCCGAGCAGCACGAGCATGCTCAGCACCACCGCGAGGACCAGGTTCTTGTTGTCGCTCAAATCTTAAATCCTCAAGGTACGGGGTCATGGCCCTGGCCGCCCCAGGGGTGGCAGCGGCAGATTCGCTTCAGCGCCATCCAGCCCCCGCGAGCGGCTCCATAGCGCTCGATTGCAGTGATCGCATAGGCCGAGCAGCTCGGCCGGTAGCGGCAGCTTGGTGGAAGGACCTGCGAAGGACCCTTTTGCCAGGCCCTGGCGCCCAGGATCATGAGCCTGCCGATCATTGTTTTCGAAGCCTGTCCAAGGCTCCGGCAAGCTCGGAACGGAGCAGGCTGAAGTCCCGTTCGACGCCCTTGCCGCGGCCGATCATCACGTGGTCGGCACCCGGAACGCCCTTGGCAGGAACGATCTCTCGGGCGAGCGCCCGGAATCGCCGCTTCATGCGGTTCCTGACGACAGCGCCGCCGATCTTCTTGGTGACCGTGAAGCCGACGCGCATCGAGGAGTCCGAATCCTTGCGGTCGCGGACGAGAAGGACGAAGCCGGGCGTGGTCACGCGCATGCCGCCGTTCGCGGCAAGGAAATCTGCGCGCTTGCTTATTGTGGCTAGGCGCTGAGCTTCTTGCGGCCGCGCGACCGGCGTGCGTTCAGCACCTTGCGACCGCCGACCGTCGCCATGCGGCTGCGGAACCCGTGACGCCGCTTGCGGACGAGATTGCTCGGCTGGAAGGTGCGCTTCATCGCTCATGCCTCTAAATTCGAAAGAAAAAGGGCCGCCCAAGAGGCAGCCGCTGTCGTGCGCGCCGATAGTAGAGCCTGAGGGACAAGTCAATTGCCGGAGCCGCTTTCCACGGCCTTGCGAAGCTCCTCGCGCCGCTTCGCGCTACGACGGCGAAGCGCAAGGTCGGTCCACCGCCCGGCCCTGGGCTGCCAGCGCTTGAATCTCACATAGCGGCGCTTCGCCCACATGCTCGCTTTCAAGACGAGCGCAAGACCAATCCCGGCAACGATGATGCCGCCGGGGCCCGGGATTGCTCCCACCAGTGGGGAGACGACGAGGAGCGCCACGCCGATCGCAAGCAGCGAATATTCGATTACCGGCTTGTTGATGAACTTTCGCCACTGCCGCCTCGTGATCATGCGTGTTGATGTGGTGATACACTTCATAGTCGGCAAGGCGGCAGCTGGCGCGGATCGCTAGATGCGGGTGCATCATGAATGATGTGGGGGCGAACCTGAAGGTGCGCGAGTGGGCTTCAGCGACCGCCGGACGCTACGAGTTCAACGAAAATTGTCGGCGTAGGCCTGGATCTTGAGCCGAACGGGGGGAGCAGGGACGACGTGGTAATCGAGGCCGTGCTTCTGGCAATAGGCGATCGCAGCGTCGCTGGAGCCGAAGGCGATGCGCACCTGCGGGTTGGTGTCGCCTGATCCGTTCCAGCCCGTAAGCGGGTCCGGCCGGAGTGGCTGCTCACGTTCGAATTCAAGGATCCACTTGCCCGATGTCGCTTTTCCGGACTGCGTGGTCTTGCGTTCCTGTTCGAGAATGCGGGCGATCGTCATCTTCGAATGGGTCGTGGCAAAGAGCGGGCCGCAAATCAAGCGCATGCGAGCCAATGTTCGCTGTAGCCGAAATGTGGTAAGCGGCGCGTCCTTCCTCAATGACCAGGAGGGGTCCATGACATCGAGAATTTCCAGAACGCTGCTGATCGGCGCCGCAATCGTCGCGCTCACCGGCTGCAACAAGGCAGGCGACAGCAGCGAGAAGAGCGGGGCGTCGGACAATGTCGCGGCCGCCGCGAGCAGCAGTAAAGCAGGATCGCCCGATGCCGTGGAGAGCGCCGAATCCGCGGCTCCTTCGTCAATCGCTCATGCGGCATCGATCATGACGATGGATGCAAGCGGCAATGCCACGATCCTTCGCAAGGGCACGAACGGCTGGACCTGCATCCCGGACAGCCCTGCAACACCGGGCCCGGACCCGATGTGCGTTGATACGAATGCGCTGAAGTGGGCCGACGCCTGGATCCATCACAAGCCCCCGCCGCAGGGCGCGGTCGGCGTCATGTACATGCTCGAAGGCGGAACGGATGCAAGCAACACCGATCCTTACGCGACCAAGCCGACCGCCGAGAACGACTGGGTCAAAACGGGACCTCACGTGATGGTCGTGGGCTCGAAGGAGGTGCTCGCGGGCTATCCGTCAGGGGCCAAGCCTGACACGTCGGCGCCCTATGTGATGTGGGCGGGGACGCCTTATGCGCACTTGATGGTCCCGATCGGCAAGGGCTCTTAAGAGGCGCGCTTCGTCCTCAGCGTCGGAGCCGCCGAGGCGGGATCCTCGGGCCAAGGGTGCTTGGGATAGCGCCCGCGCATGTCCTTCGCGATGTCGCGCCAGCTGCCGCTCCAGAACCCCGGGAGATCCCTCGTGGTCTGGATCGGCCGTCCCGCGGGCGAGGTGATCGCAAGGATGAGCGGCACCTTGCCATTGGCAATCGTGGGATGGTTCGACAGGCCGAACAGGGCTTGGGCGCGAACTTCGACCATTGGACCGCCGTCGGCCGAATAATCGATCGCGTGACTGCTTCCCGCGGGGCTCGTGAAGAAGGCCGGAGCGAGGCGTTCGAGCCTTCGGGAGCCTTCATAGCCGAGGAGCTGCTGCAGCCCTGCGCCTATCGAGGCAGTCGGAATATCGCCGAGGCGGCGCTTCTTGGCGAGGAGCGGCGCGAGCCATTCCTCGAGGCGCGCGATCAGCATGGCGTCGTCGAGCGAGACTATTTCGGTATCGAACTGGTGGGCGAACGCAGCCCGGTGCCGGAGCTGCAAGGAGCGCTCGTCCCAGGGGAGCAGGCCGAGGCCATGCTCGCGCACGCCCTCGAGCAGCGCCTGTTCGATTGCGTCCTGATCCGGCGCGGGGTCGGGCCCGCTCGAAAGCCTGATCGCGCCGAGGCGCCGGCTGCGGGTCGGAGTCACCGCGCCGGTCGAGGGATCGAAACTACCGTCGTGCCGGATATCGATCCGGTCCTCGAACAGCTCGAGGACATGACGCTCGTCGATCGGTGCTGCCGAGAGGATACGTGCACCCGACGCGTGGCCCGCGACTTGACCGATCGCGAGCCATTCGCTCCTCGCGAGCGACGAGGCAGGGTCCAGGCGAAACCCCCGCCCGCCGATCGACTGCCAAGTTTCACCCGAGGAATCGCGGCGGCGCGCAACCCGGTCGGGGAACGCGAGCGCAAGCGCCTGGCCAAGGTCCTCGCCGGCGATCGCCTCCTCGCCGCCGCCAAGACGCCGACGCCAGCTCTCGGCCATTCCGCGCGCGCCTTGAGCCCTTGGCGAGCGATCATTTCTCCAGCGCCGCCGACGCACTTCGAGATCGGGATCGTTGCCTCCAAGTCCGCGCTCGGTCAGAAGCACCGCGACATCGGCCGCTGCCGCCGCTTGGCCGCGGTTCCTGGCATCGATGAGCATGTGCGCAAGCCTCGGTTCGAGCGGAAGCTTGGCGATCGCGCGGCCGTGGTCGGTCACTCGCCCTTCCGGATCGATGGTACCGAGGCGAAACAGCCTTTTTCGCGCTTCCTCGATCGCGGCCGCGGGCGGCGGGTCCAGGAACGGCAGCCGCGAAGGGGACGATTCGCCCCACAGCAAGGAGCTGAGAAGCAGGCTCGAGAGGTCGGCTTCGAGGATCTCGGGCGGATCGTGCGCGAGAAGCGATGCCGTCGCCGCTTCTTCCCAGAGGCGGATTGCGACCCCGGGGGCCTGGCGCGCGGCCCGGCCGGCGCGCTGCGTGACGGCGGCCCGGCTCGCGCGCTCGGTGACGAGGCGGCTGAGGCCCGCGCCGCGGTCGTATCGAGGACGCCGTGCCAGCCCGCAGTCGACGACGATCCGAACGTCTTCGAGGGTGACGCTGGTCTCGGCGATGCTGGTCGAAAGGACGAGCTTTCGTTTGCCCTTAGCCGGCGGGGCGAGCGCCGCGCGCTGCGCGGCGGGCTCGATGCCACCATGGAGCTTGTGAAGCTCGACGCCAGGTGGAAGCGGGCCCAGCGCATCGGCGGTACGCTCGATTTCCGCGACGCCCGGTAAAAAGGCGAGGAGAGACCCTTCGTAATCGCCCAGCGCCGAGCGGATCGAAACCGCCATCTGCGCCTCGATACGCGCTACGGGATCGCGGCTGAGATAGCGGATGTCGAGCGGGAAGCTCTTTCCTTCGCTGATGATCGTCGGCGGGTCTTCGAGGAGGCGCTTGAAGCGATCGACGTCGAGCGTCGCCGACATTGCAAGGAGGCGCAGGTCCGGCCGAAGGGCCCCCGCGCTGTCGAGGGCGAGCGCCAGCGCCAGGTCATTGTCGAGGCTCCGCTCGTGAACTTCGTCAAAAAGGACAGCGGAGACGCCGCTGAGCTCGGGGTCCGCCTCGATCCGGGCAAGGAAGACGCCGTGGGTCATGGCGATCACCCGGGTGGCTTTCGTGACCTTGCTGTCGAGGCGGGTCGCATATCCGATTGTCCCGCCCGGTTTCTCACCCAGCGCGGAAGCCATGAACTCCGCTGCCGAGCGCGCGGCGAGCCGCCGCGGCACGAGGAGCAGGACCTGGCCCAGAACCCAGGGCTCGGCCAGAAGTGCTGGCGCGACCTTCGTCGTCTTGCCCGCTCCAGGCGGTGCGACCACCAGAGCCCGGCTGCCACCCCGAAGCGCGGCGAGGAGCTCGGGAAGGACGTCGTCGATCGGAAGTCGCTCGGGTATTCTCATCGTCCGCTCAATGGCAGATGTTCGGCTATTATGACCAATGGCCGTTCGCGACCCGTGATCTCATCACGACGAGGTTCGAAGGTGAGGGCCTGCGGTCGGCTCAGTATGCGCGGGCGACCGCGAACTCGGCGGCTTCGCTCAGGGCAGCTTTCGCCTTGCTTGCAGGGAACATCGCGAGCGCGTCGACGGCGCGGCGGCCATATTGGCGTGCCCGCTCGATGGTCTCGCCAAGAGCGTCCGTCGACTTCAGGAGCGCGATCGCGTGGGCAAGGTCATCATCCGACACGCGCTCCCCGCCGATCGCCTCGCGCCAGAACTCACGGTCGCTCTCGCTCCCGCGCGAATAAGCGAGGATCACCGGGAGCGTCATCTTGCCGTCGCGAAAATCGTCGCCGACCCCTTTTCCCATGATGGTGGCATCGGACGCATAGTCGATCACGTCGTCGGTAAGCTGGAACGCGATCCCGAGGTTCCTGCCGTAGTTTTCGAGCGCTCGCTCGGCCTCTTCGCTCGCTTCGGCGACGACTGGGGAGACCCGGCAGGCCGCCGCGAACAGCGCCGCGGTCTTGGCGCTGATGATCTCGAGATAATGGTCCTCGTCGGTATCGATCTGCCGCTGCGCGGTCAGTTGCTCGACTTCACCTTCCGCAATCACTGCCGAGGCGTGGCTGAGGATCCGAAGAACCTTCAGGCTGCCGTCCTCGACCATCAGCTCGAAGGCCCTGCTGAACAGGAAATCACCGACGAGAACGCTTGCGGGATTGCCCCAGATGAGGTTCGCGGTGCGCCTGCCGCGGCGCATGCCGGACCCATCGACCACGTCGTCGTGGAGGAGGGTCGCGGTGTGAATGAATTCGACCGCCGCGGCGAGCTTGTGGTGGCGCGTTCCCGGGTAATCGAGGAGGGCGCCGGTCGCGATCGTCAGCATCGGGCGCATGCGCTTGCCGCCACCGGCGATGAGGTGCCCGGCGAGCTCCGGGATGAGCGCGACCTTGCTCTGCATCCGCTCCAGGATCACTGCATTGACCCCGTTCATGTCGCTCGCGACGAGCGCGATCAAAGGGTCGAGCGAAGGCTCGCGCGCGCCGATGAGATTATGGATCGTTGCGGCCACGGCGCCGCCCTAGCGGGCCGCTGCCGCTTTTCCTAGCCGGCTACCAGACGTGGACGCGCTCGTTGGGCGCAAGGTACATCTTGTCGCCGGGCTGCACGTTGAAGGCCTTGTACCAGGCGTCGACGTTCCGGACGACGCCGTTGACGCGGTACTTGCCCGGGCTGTGCTCGTTGGTGATGATCTGCTGCCGCTCAGCATCCTCGCGCTGCTTTTCCTGCCACGCCTGGGCGTAAGCGATGAAGAAGCGCTGATCGCCGGTGAGGCTGTCGATCACCGGTGGCTCACCATGCTTGGCCGTGTACTTCTTGTACGCAGCATAGGCCGCTTCAACGCCGGACAAGTCGCCGATATTCTCGCCGAGGGTCAGCTTGCCGTTAAGGGCGAGATCGGGGAACGGCTTGAAGCCGTCGTACTGTGCAACAAGGGCATCGGTCCGCGTCGTGAAAGCCTTGGCGGCGTTCGCGCTCCACCAGTCGCGCAACTTGCCGGTTGGGTCGAACTTGCGACCCTCATTGTCGAATCCATGGCCCATCTCATGGCCGATCACTGCACCGATCGCTCCGTAGTTGACCGCCCCATCGGCATTGGGATCAAAGTAAGGCGGCTGGAGGATCGCAGCGGGAAAGGTGATCTGGTTCGCCAGCGGGTTGTAGTAAGCGTTGATCTCCTGCGGGACCATATCCCACAACGTCCGGTCGACCGGCTTGGGGAACCGTTGCAGTTCGAGCTTCCAGTCGAAGTCCGCTGACCGCATGGCGTTGCCGAGTGGATCGCCCTTCACGACGTTCAGCGACGAATAGTCGATATATTTGACCGGGTGGCCGATGCGCGGCTCAAAGGCTGCGAGCTTCTCGAGCGCCGCCTTCCGGGTTGCGGCGTCCATCCACTGGTTGCTTGTGATCCGCTCGCGATAAGCGTCCTCAAGGTTGCCGATCAGCTCTTTCATCTGGCGCTCGGATTCGGCTGGATAGTGGCTCTGCACATAAATCTGGCCGA
>JBJMVK010000108.1:0-24204 GCA_045810725.1 Sphingomonas sp.
AACAACCCTGATCCCCGGCATGATCGAGGGTCATTCGCACCTTTTCCTGCATCCCTATAACGAGACGTTGTGGGATGATCAGGTGCTCCACGAGGCCCTCGCGCTCCGCACCGCGCGAGCCGTCGTCCATGCTGAAAAGACGCTGATGGCTGGGTTTACCACTGAGCGCGACCTCGGCACCGAGGGTGCCGGCTATGCCGACGTCGGCCTTAAGCAGGCGATCAACCAGGGCATCGTCCCTGGCCCTCGCCTGCTCGTTTCAACGAAGGCCAACGTCGCGCGGGGTGCTTATGGGCCCAAGGGGTTCGAACCCGGTCTCAGGATTCCGCAAGGGGCGGAAGAGATCAGCGGCGCCGACGAAATGACGAGGGCGGCGCGGGACCAGATTGCGGCCGGCGCCGACGTCATCAAGATGTACGCCGACTATCATTACCAGTCGCACGAACCCAGCCGTCCCACCATGACCGAGGTCGAGATCGCTGCCGGCGTTGCTGTTGCGCACGATGCGGGCCGCCTTGCCGCGGCCCACGCCACCACGGCGGAAGGAATGCGGCGGGCCGCACTCGCTGGGGTCGACACGATAGAGCATGGCTATGGGGGCACGCCCGAAGTCTTCAAGTTGATGGCCTCCAAGGGCATCGCGCTCTGCCCGACCATCGCTGCGTCGGAGGCCTATGCACGCTATTTCGAGCATTGGAATGGCGAGGAGCCTGCGCCCCAGAGCGTCCAAGAAAACCGCAGTTCGTTCCGGCTTGCAATGCAGGCCGGAGTTCAAATCTGCATGGGCGGCGATGTCGGCGTGTACAGCCATGGGAAGAATTGGCTCGAGATGGAGGCGATGCAGCGCGCCGGAATGCCTGCCGCCAACGTCATGATTGCCGCAACCTCAGGGAACGCGCGGATTTTTCACCTCGGCGATCGGGGCCAGGTCAAGCCCGGCCTCCTCGCTGACCTCGTCGCCGTGGACGGCGACCCGACCCGCGATGTCTCTGCCGTCGAGCGGGTCCGACTGGTCATGAAGGGCGGCGAGATTGTGAGGAAATAAGCTTGGACATAGAGCGACGAACCTTTCTTGGAAGCGGCATGGCGCTGATCGCTGGAGCCGCGTCCGCACAGAGCGCTCCCGGCCCGTTCGCCGGCGACCCGAGTGCCCCTTTCTGGCCGCCGAAGGAAAGCTTTCCACTATGGCCCCGGCAACCGCCCGGTGCGCCCCAGCGGCGGATCCAGCCGAACTGGACGATGAACAATGCGCCGCCCAATCGCGAACTGTGGATCCGGGCCGTTCCAATGCCCGAGGTTCACGTCTTTCGCGCTGCAAAGCCCGACGGCTCCGCCCTGCTTGTGCTTCCCGGAGGCGGCTACGAATTTTTGTCGGTGCAGAACGAGGGCATCGACGCGGCTGAACGCTTCAATGCTGACCGCGTGACGGTTTTTGTTCTGACTTACCGGCTTCCCGTGGAAGGTTGGGCCGATCGGTCGCTCGTGGCGCTGCAGGACGCGCAGCGTGCGATGCGCCTCATCCGTGCGCGAGCGGGCGACTTCCGGATCGACCCTCGCCGGCTTGGCGTGCTCGGTTTTTCGGCCGGCGGCCACCTCGCGGCCGACCTCGCAGTCTCTCACGACATGCGCACCTACGCGCCGATCGATGCCGCCGACACACTCTCCGCGCGGCCTGCCTTCCTCGGCCTCGTCTATCCGGTGATCAGCCTAGAGCCGCAGACGACACTGGGCAGTTCGGCGTCCAACCTTGTGGGAGAAAAGCCTCCGGCGGAGCTCGTCCTGGCACGCTCTCCGTCATTGCACGTTACTGCCGCATCGCCGCCCAGCTTCGTGGTCGCCGCATTCGACGACGGCCTGGTGCTGATCCCGAACAGCCTTGAGTGGATCGATGCGTGCCGTCGAGCCAGGACAAGCGTTGAAGCGCATCTGCTTGCCGAAGGCGGGCACGGCTTTGGCTTCCACCTCCCGCCCGCCAATCCCGGCTCACGATGGCCGGACCTCTTCATGCTGTGGACCCGCAAGCACGGAGGCTGACATGAAAGCTTTCACTCGCGCGGTGAGCCCGCGACTGCCTGACTGCCAGCTGACGCACCTCGAGCGCACCGCCATCGATGCGGCCAAAGCCGCCGAGCAGCATGCTTCATACGAGCGCGCGCTGGAGAGTGCCGGATTTGAGATCATTCGGCTCCCTGAGCTTCGCAACGACCCCGACGCGGTGTTCGTCGAAGATACCGCGCTTGTGCTGGGCGCACACGCAGTGATCACCAGGCCCGGCGCTGCATCACGCATCGGCGAGACGCAATCGACGGCAGCCGGCCTTTCCGGCGCGTTCGAACTGCACCGGGTCGAGAGCGGTTTTCTTGACGGCGGAGACGTGCTTCGGATTGGGCGCACGCTCTACGTCGGGCTGTCGAGCCGGACCGATCGGCACGGCATGAACAGCCTGGCCCAGATCGTCGCACCCTTGGGCTTTCAGGTGGTCGAGGCCGAGCTTCGGGATTGCCTGCACCTGAAGACGGGAGCGACGTTCGCCGGCGCAGACGCGGCTGGGACGCCGGTGCTGCTCTACAACGAGAAATCGGTTGATCCCGAACAATTTGCGGGCGTCGAACCTGTCGCCGTTCTCGAGCCCGCAGCGGCGAACTGCGTGCGTGCCGGCGACAAGCTCATCCTTCCTGCGGGAAACTCCGCTACGGCGGAGCTTCTGAGAAATCGCGGCTTTGACGTCGTCGAAATCGATGTTTCCGAGCTTCAGAAAGCGGAAGCGGGAGTGACCTGCATGAGCCTGATCGACGAGCGCCACTAAGTAGTTGAATTTAATCGCTACCGG
The DNA here is from genome assembly GCA_045810725.1 of Sphingomonas sp. GTDB lineage: Bacteria > Pseudomonadota > Alphaproteobacteria > Sphingomonadales > Sphingomonadaceae > Sphingomicrobium. Next base: position 2,831 of record JBJMVK010000108.1, read on the forward strand.
ATGGCGCCCGCCACCAGTTTCACTGAAGACAGCCGCTGGCCTAGCGGTTGACCGTCTCCATGCCGCGCGCGTGGTAGCGCTCGCCGGCCGCCGCGCCCGGTGGAAGGATCGCGTTGAGCCGGTCCAGGTCCTGGTCGCTCAGTTCGACCTTCAGCGCCTCAATATTCTGGTCCAAATATTTGACATGCTTCGTGCCGGGGATTGGCACAATGTCATTCCCCTGCGCGAGTACCCAGGCAAGTGCGAGCTGCGCTGTCGTGCAGCCCTTCTCCTTTGCGATCTTTTCGACCTCCGCGACGAGATCCAGGTTCTTCTGGAAGTTCTCGCCCTGGAAGCGCGGATGGTTCTGGCGGAAGTCGCCCTCGGGAAAATCGTCCGGCGACCTGAATTGCCCGGTCAGGAACCCGCGGCCCAGCGGTGAATAAGCGACATAGCCGATGCCGAGCTCGCGTATTGTCGGGAGCACCTCGGCTTCCGCATCACGGCTCCACAATGAAAGCTCGGTCTGGACGGCAGTGATCTTCGAGGTGGCGTAAGCGGCGCGGATCGTGCGCGGTGCCGCCTCGGACAGCCCAAGGTACCGGATCTTTCCTTCCTGCTGCAGGCGGGACATCTCGCCGACCGTGTCTTCAATGGGGACCGTCGTGTCCACGCGATGCTGGTAATACAGATCTATCGTGTCGATTCCGAGCCTCTCCAGGCTCGCTTCGCACGCCGAGCGAACATATTGTGGGTCCCCGCGAACGCCGAGGAACTCGCCGTTGGGGCCGCGCACGTTGCCGAATTTGGTTGCAAGGAATACCTCATCTCGGCGGCCGGCGATCGCGCGTCCGACGAGTTCCTCGTTGCTGCCCCAGCCATACATGTCGGCGGTGTCGAGGAAGTTCACCCCGCGGTCGAGTGCGTGGCGGATCGTGGCGATCGATTCGGTCTCGCTCCCGCCGACGTAGAACTCGCTCATGCCCATGCAGCCAAGGCCAATTGCAGACACTTCCGGCCCGTCCCGCCCAAGCCGCCGCTTTTCGATTCCGAACATGCCAATCTCCCTTGTTACGAGCCGAGCCGCCGGCGCGCTTCGCTTAGGTCAAATGGGATCGCGAGGCGCTTGTGACGAGATGTCGCGCCTGAGACAATCTTCACTTCTGCACGGCTGATCCCGAGACCCTTGGCAACCAGTCTAGCCGCCGCCTCGTTAGCAGCGCCGTCCACAGGCGCTTCGGCGACGCTGACCTCGAGCTCATCACGCCCGTCAGCCGCTATTCTCCAGCCGAGAATACCGGGCTTCGCCGAGCGGGGTCTCACCCTGATCGGAAGGATCCTCGTCAATCCATGTGGACCGGTGGTCCACCGCCGCCAACCTTGTTGCCGCGTTTCATGAAGAAAAGCAGCGGCAGAACAACGAAGGTCACCATCATCATCAATTTGAAGTCGTCGAGATAGGCGATGAAAAGCGCCTGCCGCGTGATCTCGCCGTTGATGACCGCGAGCGCCAGCGGGCCGGCGACGGGAATGGCGGTTTGGATCTGCGTCGAGCTAATGGTCGCCATCGTGTGCTGGGTTATGTGGGTCGCCATGTCGGCGTGAGCGACCTGGGTCATGCGCACAAGCTGCGTGCTGACGACCGATATCCCGACCGAGCCACCGATATTGCGCGAAAGATTGAGAAGCGCCGCGCCTGTAGTCCTGAAGCGCGTGGCCAGCGTCTCGAACGCCAGCGTCTGAAGTGGCACGAAGATCAAGCCAAGTCCAAGACCCTGAACGAGACCACTGACGATAACGGGCCGCGATGGCTGGTCGATCGCGAACCCGGTCATCATGTAGAGCGACACGCCCATCAGGACGACCCCGATCCCGACCAGCAGACGAGCATCGATCTTGCCGGTCACGCGGCCCGCGATGAGCATCGAGAACAAGGTTCCGACACCGCGGGGAGCCGTCAGGAACCCCGATTGAAGCACCGAATATCCATATAAATTCTGAAGCAGCGGCGGGAGCAGTGCGAGGCCGCCGAGCAGCAGCACGCCGGTTACCGCCATGAACAGGACGCTGGTCGCAAAATTGCGGTCCGTGAAGATCTCGCGGTCGAACAGCGGCTGTTTGGCGGTGAACATATGCACGAGGAACATCCAGCCGGAACCGATCGCGAGGCCGGCCTCGATGATCGTCTCCCAGCTGGAGAACCAATCGTTCTGCTGACCGCGGTCCAGGCAGAATTGAAGCGAGCCAAGGGCGATCGCGAGCAGCGCGAAGCCGAACATGTCGAACTTGCGATCGTGAGTTTCGGTCTTCGGCATGAAGCGCATCATGATCAGGATGCACAGGATCCCGACGGGAAGGTTCACGAGGAACACCCAGCGCCAGTTGTAATTGTCGGTAAGCCACCCGCCGAGCACGGGCCCAAGGATCGGACCGATCATCACGCCGCCGCCGAACAGCGCCATCGCCGAACCGTGTTTCTCGCGAGGGTTGATATCGAACAAGGTCGCCTGGGCGAGCGGGACAATGAACGCACCGCCAACGCCCTGCAGCGCCCGAAAGAAGACCATTTCAGGAAGCGAAGTCGCGGTCGCACAGAGGACGGAAGCGATCGTGAACACCACAACCGAGATCAGCAGCAGCCGCTTGCGTCCGACCTTGTCCGCAAGCCAGCCGCTGATCGGAAGGGCGATCGCCGAGGCGACGATATAGCTGGTCAAAACCCAGTTAATGGTATCCTGGGTCGCGCTGAGGCTCGCCTGCATATGCGGTAACGCGACGTTCGCAATCGTCGTGTCGAGCACCTGAAGGAGCACGGCTGCCATGACCCCGACGGTCACGAGCAACCGGTCGCTCGTCGGCAGCGGCTGAGTTGCAATATGGCCTGGTGCTTCGGCCATCGGTGCCCGCCCTACTTCTTCTTGCTCTCGTCGAAGTAGATCGTTGCCGTGACCGAAAGCCCCGCGATCATCGGCTTCGAAGGAGTCCCGTTGAAAGCCACTCTCACCGGAATGCGCTGGGTGACCTTCACCCAGTTGCCATTGGCATTTTGCGCGGGAAGCAGCGAGAATTCGCTTCCGGTGCCCGCGCCGACGCTCTGCACGTGCGCTTCGAACTTCTGGCCGGGATAGGCGTCGACCGTGATCGCGGCGCGCTGGCCGGGGACCATCCGGCCAACGTCCTTCTCCTTGAAGTTCGCTTCGACCCACGCCGTCGCACTGTGCACGACTGAAAGCATGCCAAGGCCGGTCACGGCCATCTGGCCGATCTGCAGACTGTCAGCATTTTCGACGGTGCCGTCCATCGGCGCCCGGACAGTCGTGCGCTCGAGATCGAGCCGGGCCTTGTCCACCGCGGCCTTGGCCTGCGCGATCTGCGGCTGCTCTCCGGGTGCCAGGGCGGCATGGGCATTCGCCGCTCGCGCTCTCGCGTCGGCAAGGTCCTTTTCAGCCGTTCGCACTTCGTTGAGAGCATCCTCATAATCGCTGCGCGTCGTGAACCCCTGCTTGAGAAGCGTCTGCTGCCGTCCAAGAGCGTTCTGCTTGATCGCGAGGTTTGCCTGTTCGCCCACGATGTCGGCGCCGGTGCCGGCGGCTTGTGTGCGAAGCTGCGTGGTCTGGAGCTGCGCGTTGGCGAGCTGCGCTTCAGCCTGCTCGAGCGCCACCTGGTACGGCTGCGGATCAATCCGGAACAAGACGTCGCCGCGCTTCACCCGGGCCCCGTCCTTGACGAACACCTGAACGATTGGCCCGTTCACCTGGGCACTTACGGAAACGATGTCCTGCTTCACCTGCGCGTCATCGGTCGAGACGCTTCCACCGCTCGTGAGCCAGTAATATGCACCGCCTACGATGAGCAGCGCTGGCACGACCAGCAGGAGGATCGTACGTAGCGCACCCTTTCCTGCGGGCAGTTTGACTTTCCGCCTGACCTTTGGAGCTTCAGCAGCCCCCGTTGCGGTCATCGGTTCGGTCGCCATCTTGTTCATTCGTTCGATACCCTGTTCAAAGCATTGTTCCTGCAGGAATTTTCGCGGACGCGCTCGAGCACCTTGGTCGCAGTTTCGATGTCTTTCGGATCAATCCCGGCAAACGCATCTGCGGCAAGGTCGGCGGCAACGGCCTTCAACTTCGCGATAAGCGGCTGCGCCTGCGCGGTGACGTGAAGCCGCCACGCGCGCCGGTCCGCCGGGTCGGGCCGACGTTGCACGAGTTGCGACTCCTCGAGTCGGTCGACGATCCGCGAGAGCGTGATCGGCTCGATATCGAGCATGTCGGCGAGCTCGATCTGCCGAAGGCCCGGCTGGCGATCCAGGCGAAAGAGCACCTTCCATTGCGCCCGCGTGACGCCCAGCCCGACTGCCCGGCGGTCAAACGCCTTGCGCAGCGCATGCGCCGTCTCTCCGATCTTGAACGGTAGTGTTTCCAACCTGTCCAAATCCCGTTGCGTCGCGAAACCTATATAGTAAGCCTGCTTATATTAAGCAACTCTCGCGGCGTCGCCTTCGTTCCTGTCGTTTCGCTCCGTTGACGATCCTCAATAGCCGGAGCATCGGCTGGCTGCTCCGGGCTGAGTCGCGGGAGATGACGGATGGTTTTCGTGTGGATGGGCTTCCTGAATGAAGGCGCTGAGCCGGACCAGCAGGTCCAGATGGAGACGACATCCTTTCTCGAGCAGCCCTACATCACGATCAGGGCTGCAGGTGCCCTGCGCGACAACGACGGAAAACGTGCGGGGATGATGATGATTTTCGAGGCCGACAGCCTCGAAGCGGCAAATGCCCTGGTCGCGAACAGCCCCTTCGAGCGCGCCGGCCTTTATCGCCAGCATCACCTGTTCGAATACCACAACGAGGTCGGCTGATGCTGGCCGCTCCTTGCGCGGGTCGGATCGAAGGCGAAAGCCCGGGCGCCAGAATGGAGCGGGTAACGGGAATCGAACCCGTGCGTTCAGCTTGGGAAGCTGACAGGCTACCATTACATCATACCCGCGCCTGTGGCCGCCAGTTAGGTTGGCTGCAAATGGCAGTCAACGAGTAGCGGCGGATCATGCCGAGCCAGACATCCTCGATTCACGCCTTCTCGCATCAGCTGGCGTGGCGCGTTCATCCGTGTTGCGAGACGCCCCGTGGGAGTTGCGCTTAGATGCCGCCCTCGAAGGGCTCGAACCCGGCCGCTCTCAGCCGCCTCGAAAGCTCGCTTCCGGTCGCTTTTGCCAAATCCTCATCTTCGGAGCGGATCACGAAGTTCGAGCCGTAGCCACCGTCCCGGAAGAAGGGATAGCTGCCGATCGTTACTCCGGGGTGTGCTTGTTCGGTTTCGCGCAGGAGATCGGCGACATCGCTCTCTGGTGCGCGGGCTCCAACGGTGACCGAGACCATTGGGCGTCCTCCGTCGAGCTCGCCGTCGAGAGCCTCGAGCATGCTGGCGGCGATGCTGGGCACACCGGCCAGGATAAAGACATTGTCCAATTTGATCCCCGGCGCACCTGAACTTGGATTGCGGAGCAACTGCGCCCCATCTGGCACCCGGGCCATACGCAGCCGCGCCTCGGTGAGGCCCCCGGGACGGTCCCGATAATAATCAGCGAGGATCTGCCGCGCCTCGGGATGGACGATCACCGCCATGCCGAACGCCGCCGCGACGGCATCGACCGTGACGTCATCGTGCGTCGGCCCTATGCCGCCAGTCGTGAAGAGATAATCGTGCTTCGTTCGAAGCGCGTTCACCGCTTCTCCGATGCGATCGCTGTTGTCGGCAACGATGCGCACCTCGGCCAACCTGATGCCCTGCTCGTTGAGCCAGGTGGCGATCTGGGCGACATTCCTGTCCTGTGTTCTACCCGAGAGGATCTCGTCGCCGATCACGACGAGGGCCGCGGTCCATGTGCGGTCCGAAGTCATGAGCGCGCCCTAGCCGCACGGCGTCGCAGCGCAACCCGTTTGCACTAGCGATATGCAGATGTAACGCTGCGCAAAGTCGAAAAGACTTTCGCGACGTGACGCAATTCCTTGCGCTCAGCGGGGTGCAAAACGCCGGCTTGAGGACTAACTAGGCGCGATGACCCAGTACATCAGTGTCGCCGCCGACGACCGCGTCGAATCGCGCAACGGCGTTATCAAGCTTCACGGCCCCGAAGCGTTCGAGGGCATGCGCCGGGCGGGTCGTCTCGCCGCAGAAATCCTCGATGCGCTGCCGCCTTACGTGGTTCCGGGCGTGACGACGCACGAGCTGGACGAGATCGTCTATCGAATGACGCTCGAGGGCGGCGGGATTCCGGCGACGCTGGGCTATCGCGGCTACACGAAGAGCTGCTGCATCTCGATCAATCATGTCGTTTGCCATGGCATCCCAGGGGACCGCCCGCTCAAGGAAGGCGACATCGTCAACATCGACGTCACTCCGATTGTCGACGGCTGGCACGGTGACACCAGCCGCATGTACCTGGTCGGCGATGTGGGCATCAAAGCGCGTAAGCTCGTCGACGTCACCTACGAATGCCTGATGCTGGGTCTCGAGCAGGCCAAGGCCGGCAATCACCTTGGGGACATTGCCAGCGCGATCCAGCGCCACGCTGAATCGCACCGCTATAGCGTGGTTCGAGATTTCTGTGGCCACGGCGTTGGACGCCTCTTCCACGACAGCCCCGAGGTGGTGCATGCCGGACGCCCGGGTACCGGTCCTGAACTGCGTCCCGGAATGATCTTTACCGTCGAGCCCATGATCAACATCGGTCGCCCCGACGTGAAGGTTCTCGACGATGGCTGGACCGCCGTCACTCGTGACCGCTCACTGTCCGCCCAATTCGAGCATTCGATCGGAATCACCGAAGAGGGATGCGAGATCTTTACAAAGTCACCAGCGGGGCTTGACCGGCCGCCCTACTGATCTTTCCTGCACAACATGCGTGGCGCAGTTCGCGAGTCAGATGAGGATCGGGCCGCCGTTCGTCGGCCTGTCGAAAAGGGCTCGGCGCATACTTGACGGGGGCGTCGACGGCTTTGATCACTCAATGCCAATTCCCGGGGGGATCAATGCTCGAAGTCAAGAATCTTTCGCACACCTATGCGAACGGCACCGTCGCTCTCGATGACGTCACCTTGTCCGTGCCGCGGGGAATGTACGGCCTGCTCGGCCCCAATGGCGCTGGCAAATCGACGCTCATGCGGACGGTAGCGACCCTTCAACAGCCGACTGCAGGCACGATCCAGTTCGGTGACATTGACGTGCTCGCCGATCCGGAGCGCCTTCGCAGGACGCTTGGGTATCTGCCGCAGGATTTCGGCGTCTACCCGCGGGTATCGGCCTATGCGATGCTGGATCAGCTGGCGGTGCTGAAGGGCATCACCAGCCGCTCGAGCCGCAAAGCCGTCGTCGAAACGCTGCTCGCGCAGACGAACCTCTGGTCGGTCCGCAACAAGTCGATCGCCGGATTTTCCGGCGGCATGCGGCAGCGCTTCGGGATCGCCCAGGCGCTGATCGGAAACCCCGAGCTGATCATCGTCGACGAGCCCACTGCCGGGCTCGACCCCGAGGAGCGCAATCGCTTTCTCAACCTCCTGGCCGAGATCGGTGACAATGTCGTCGTCATCCTCTCGACCCACATCGTCGACGATGTAGCGGATCTGTGCCCTCGCATGGCGGTGCTCGCGAACGGCCGGGTGCAGCTCGAAGGCAAGCCGGGCGATCTCATCGAGGCCACACGCGGCAGGATCTGGAAGAAGGTCATCGATCGCGATGACCTCGAAGATTACCAAGGCCGCTACGAGGTGATTTCGACCCGCCTCTTCGCGGGCAATTCCGTCATCCACGTCCTCGCCGACCAGCAGCCGCAAGGCTTCGACGCCGTCGAGGGCGGACTAGAAGATGTCTATTTTTCGACCCTCTCCACGCTTCGCCGCGCGGCCTGACAGGAGGGAGCCGATGATTTTCGGAATCACCGGATTCGAAATCCGCTACCAGCTGCGCAACCCGGTCTTCTGGGTGGCAATCGCGATCTTCTTCCTTCTCGGCTTCGGCATCACGGCCAGCGAGAACGTCAGCGTCGGCACCCCAGGCGCCGTCCACGAAAATGCACCCTATGCGATCGCGGTCGCTACCGCGATCCTCAGCCTGTTCTATCTCTTCATTGTCACGGCATTCGTCGCCAACGCCATCGTCCGCGATGACAGCAGCGGCTTCGCGCCCATCGTTCGCGCAACGTCAGTCACCGCTCGCCAAATCGTTACTGGGCGGTTCGTCGGCGGGCTCCTCATCGCCTGGCTCGGCTATCTCGCTGTCCCGTTAGGAATGGCAATCGGAGCAGCGATGCCCTGGGTCGACCCCGAAACCGTCGGGCCGCAGAAGATTGCATATTATGCCTGGAACTTCGCCGTCTTCGCCATCCCCAACATCCTGCTCACGTGCGCTATCCTCTTTGCCGTAGCGACGGTGCTTCGCTCGATGATGGCGGCCTACATCGGCGCCGTCGTGCTGGTGATGGGCTATCTCGTCACCGTCAGCATCCTGGGACAAAAAATCGAGTATCGCGAAGCCTTTGCACGCTGGGAACCGCTCGGTAATGGGGCGCTCCGCGAAGCGACCCGATATTGGACCCAGAGCGAGATGAACAGTCGCCTGGTCGACCTCTCCGGCACGCTTCTGTTCAACCGGATCTGGGCGATCATTCTCGCGCTGCTTTTCGTCGGCTTCACTCTTTGGCGTTACACGATGACCGAACGCGCGCCTTCGAAGCGCCGGCTGCGGAGGCTCGCCAAGCGCGAGGCGAGAGCGGGACGAACCGCGGCTGCCGAACCTTCAAAGGACGGCGGCCGGGTCATTGCGCGCGATGCTCATCCGTCGCGGCTCGAGCAGTTCTTGATGAGGCTGAGGATCGAAGTGCGGCTGGTGCTGACGAGCCCCGGAACCATCGTCCTCACCTTGTTCGCGATCGGAAACACGGCGGCATTCCTGTGGTTCGCTCGGTCGACCTATGGCACCACGGACCATGCGACCCTCGCTGCGACCGTTAGCGGAGTGCGCGGCAACTTCCAGGTCGTCCTGCTGATGATCGCGGCGTTCTACGGCGGCGAGCTCGTCTGGCGCGAGCGCGATCGGAAGCTCAACGAGCTGATCGATTCAACAGCTGTGCCGAGCTGGGTGATCACCGTGCCGAAGATGCTGGCGATCTTCCTCGTCCTGCTTGCGGTTAACGTGGCAGCGATGGTGACGGGCCTGTTTTACCAGCTCGTCGAAGGCGCGCATTTCCTCGGCATCCCTCAATATCTCGGCTGGTTCATGATACCGGCGGCGATCGACGGTCTTCTGATCGCGACGCTTGCCGTCTTCGTCCAAGTACTCAGTCCGAACAAATACGTCGGGTGGGGCATCCTGTTCGTCTGGTTCGTGGGCTCCATCTTCCTCAGCAACATGGGCTATTCGAACCCGCTCTACACCTACGACAGCTCGCCGAGCGTTCCTTTGAGCGACTTTGTCGGCGCGGGCAGCTTTTGGAAGGGCGCGGCAGTCCTACAATTTTATTGGCTCTGCTTCGCAGTGATTCTCGCCGTGATCGCCCACATGCTGTGGCCGCGCGGAACCGATCTGTCGGTGAGGAGGCGACTGGAGAGAATGCCGCATTTCGCGAGCTTTCCAGCTGTTGCGATCGCCGGGACGGCTGCCATCGCAATGGCCGCGACGGGCGCTTACACATATTACAACATCAAGGTACTGAACCGATACCAGACCAGCGACGAAGCCGAGAAGTTCAGCGCTGATTATGAGCGAAATTATCTAAAGTATGAGAAGCTGCCGCAGCCAGCGATTTCGCATGTCGTCCTCGACGTACAGCTCTATCCCAAGAAGCGGCTGCTGCTGACCGACGGCCGCTACGATCTGCTCAACAAGACGAACGCGCCCATCAACGAAATTCATATTCGCAAGGGCAATGACAGCATCGAGTGGCTGAAGCTTGACGTCGCCGGGGCTCACCTTGCCAGCGACGACAAGAGGTTCGGCTATCGCATCTACCGGTTCAACGAGCCACTCGCGCCGGGGGCAACCACGAGTTTGAGGTTCCGCTCACGGTTGTGGAGGCGTGGCTTTGCGGCCTTCAACCCCCAGACAGACGTCATCGAAAACGGCACGTTTGCCAACAATAGCGAGTTCGCGCCGATCATCGGCATGGACCGCAATAACCTGCTCAGCGACCGGGCCAAGCGCCGTCGCCAGCACCTTACGCCCGAGCTCCGCATGGCGAAGCTCGAGGACATATCGGCGACCTCGAGAAACTATATCGGCTCGGACTGGGTGACGTCCGACATCCGCCTGACAACCGATGCGGACCAGACGCCGATCGCCCCTGGGGCTCGCGTTTCGGACTCCAGCTCGAACGGGCGCAGGACTGCGCACTTCCTCAGCACGGCGCCGATCCTAAACTTCTTCTCGATCCAGTCCGCCGACTACAAGGTCGCCTCCGAGGAGCACAACGGAATCAAGTTGTCAGTTTTCTATCACGCCGGTCACGACTGGAACGTGCCCAAGATGCTGAAGGCGATGGGCACGGCGCTCGATTATTACCGCGCTCATTTCGGGCCGTATCAGTTCAATTATGCGAGAATCATAGAATTTCCGGGCTATTCGAGCTTCGCCCAGGCGTTCGCAGGCACAATGCCCTATTCCGAATCCATCGGGTTCAATGCGAACACCGACGATCCGGAAAAGATCGACTTCACGACCTACGTCGTCAGCCATGAAATGGCCCACCAATATTGGGCTCACCAGGTGATTGGCGCCGAGATGCAGGGCGGCACTCTCACGAGCGAAACCCTGGCCCAATATTCGGCGCTGATGGTGATGAAGCATCTCTACGGTCCGGATAAAATTCGTCGCTTCCTCAAGTACGAACTCGATAGTTACCTACGCAGCCGGCAATCGGAGGCGATCGAGGAAGTCCCGCTCGAGCGGGTCGAGAACCAGGCTTACATCCACTATCGAAAGGGCGCGGTGGCGCTGTATCTCCTCCAGGAACGCCTCGGTGAAGATTCAATCGATCGCGCACTTGCCCGGTTCGACGCCAAGTGGCGCTTCAAAGGTCCGCCCTACCTTCGTTCGCTGGACCTCATCGACGAGTTTAGAAAAGAAGCGAAAACTGCCGAGCAGCAGCAACTGATCACCGACCTTTTTGAGAAGATCACGCTTTATGATCTCAAGCTCGCTGATGCCAAGACGCGCAAGGACGGTAACGGGTGGACGACGACGCTCACCGTCGAGGCTGATAAATTCTACGCGAACGGCAAGGGCGTGGAGACGAGGACAAGACTGGCCGAGCCGATCGAAGTCGGACTGTTCGGCGCGCGTCCGGGTCTCGGGGCCTTCTCATCAAAGGACGTGATCGTGATGGAGCGCCGGCCGATTGTCAGCGGAAGGCAGCAGATCGTCGTCCACAGCAAGGCAAAACCGGCCTTTGCGGGCGTCGATCCCTATAATTTCTACATCGACCGCAACAGCGACGACAATGTGAAGGAAGTGAGCTGAGCCACGGTTCACCTCGCCGTCCGTTGGGCCGACCCTACCTTATTGACAAGAATGTCAGTTGATGAGAACCTCAAGAGGACTTATCATTCGAGGCACTTGAACGATGTTCCGGCATCCAGTCGCGATCGAACCCGACGACATCGATTCCATGGGTCATGTGAACAATGCCGTGTACCTGAAGTGGGTCCAGGAAGCGGTGATCGATTATTGGAGCAGCGTCGCTCCCCCGAGCGCTGTAGCGAAGCACCTTTGGGTCGCGCTCAAGCATGAGATCACTTATCTCCGGCCAACCTTTCTCCAGGACAATGTGGTCGCCGAGGTGATCGCCGAGAAAGTCGAGGGCGCCCGCGCCTTCTTCCGAACGGTCCTGCGCCGAGGCGACGAAGTGCTGAGTGAAATCGAGAGCTGCTGGTGCTGCCTCGACGCGGCAACGAAACGGCCCGCCCGCCTCGCCGGGGACATCGTCGAATACTTTGTCGTTTCCGGTGCAGAGGCGCTTTGTTCTTCGCATCGACCATCCGCGAAGGCGGCCAGCGCTCCCGTCGCTTAGCATTCTCACGCCGACATTTCTTGCTCGGCGTTCTTTCTGGCTCATCGACTTCAAGCCAGCCGGAAGCGTCAGCTTTTCTCGATCATCCACCGCGCCATCGCGTCGAGCGCCTCGACCGCGGCGTCCGCGGAGGTGCGGCCGCCTTTCGCCGGGACCTTCAGGCCGTGGTCGGCGTCGGCGACCACGTGGAGGGTCGCACGGCCGCCGAGGTCGGCCACGACCGGCCCGAGCAGATCCAGCCTGGCGAGGGGGTCGCGGCTGCCGGACACGAACAACATCGGCACTTGGATCTGCTGGAGATGGAGGGCGCGCTCGGTTCCGGGCTTGCCGGCAGGGTGCAGCGGGAAGCCAAGGAACACCAGGCCACGAACGGCCGGCAGGGCCGATTGGGCCTGCGCCTGAGAGGTCATGCGCCCTCCGAAGGACCTTCCCCCGGCGAAGAGCGGGAGATCCGGCGCGAGCCGGATCGCCTCTACAGTTGCGGCGCGAACCGCGGCATGGGCGATCTTGGGGACATCCGGTCGACGCGCACCCTTCTCCATGTATGGGAATTGATAACGAAGAGTAGCTATCCCCCGCGCCGCGAGCGCTTCGGCGTTCGAGACCATGGAGCCATGGGTCATTCCAACGCCCGCGCCATGCGCGAACAGGTAAAGAGCCCTGGAGTCCTTGGGGCGCATCAGGAGCCCCGAAACACTCTCCTCGCCAACGCCGATCTTGAGCTCGTCCAACTCAGGCGGCCCCGGGCTTCGCCTCGGCATCCCAACGCGCGGTCAAGGCGCGCGCCGCCTCGACGTCCTCGGGGAAGTCGACTTCTCCCCATTCCTGGCCGTGGATGTCTAATGTCCAGACGTTTTTGGACTGCGCGACCTGGTGAATGACGCGAAGGTACCAGATGGTCGTGCCCTCGGGTGTTCGGATCGCCCGCTCGATGGCTTGCCGAAACTGCTCCGCTCCATCTGATCGAAAGGCAAGCAATCCGATCGACTCGGCGTTCACCTTCCTGAGATCGAGCCGCTTGCCGATCGCTTTCAGGCGACCTTTCTCCTCGACCACTTTCATGTCGTCCTCGTCGTAGAAATCCTTCCGGTCGATGGTGACACAAATGCCAGCCTGCTCGTTGGCGATGACGCGCGCCATAAGCGCGTTCGAAACCAGAGTATCTCCGTTCCAGACTAGGCAATCGCCGGCGAGCTCCTCGCGCGCCATGAACAAGGAGCCGGTATTGTCGGCGACCTTGTAGAAGGGATTGTAGAGCGTCCGGACATTGGGCCCGCCGCTTCGCCGGCCGATCGCTTGATTTACGAGTTCGTCATGGAACCCGGTGACGATTATCGCTTCGGGAACACCGTTTGCTTCCAGCGTATCGAGCTGACGGTCGAGCAAAGTTCTGCCATTGAAATCGATCAGGCACTTGGGCCGGTCGTCAACGAGGTGGCCGAGGCGCGAGCCCTGGCCTGCGGATAAGATGATCGCCTTCATTTCGGGCCGGCCCTGCCTTCCAAATACGGCGTCGATTGGGCATTACGAGCATGCAATCGCTACAGCGGGGCTGCCGTGAAGAAGATCGAGGCGATCATCAAGCCGTTCAAGTTAGACGACGTCAAGGATGCGCTGCACGATGTCGGCGTCTCTGGGATCACCGTCACCGAGGTCAAGGGCTTCGGTCGGCAGAAGGGTCATACCGAGCTCTACCGCGGCGCCGAATATGTGATCGACTTCCTGCCTAAGGTTAAGGTCGAAGTCGTGGTAGAAGATTCGCTCGTCGAAAATGTCGTCGAGGCGATCGAGAATGCCGCTCGTACCGGCCGTATCGGAGACGGGAAGATCTTCGTTGTCGCCGTCGAACAAGCCGTGCGGATCCGCACAGGCGACCGGGGAGCTGACGCTATCTAAATGAGCGACAACCGCGAAATGCTCGCTTCCATGTCGCCCGACGAGCTTCGCTCGGCGATGCGCAGCCTCGGCTACCGTACCCAGAACGATCTCGCGCAGGCGATCGGAGTCTCGCGCTCTGCCGTCAGCCTGTGGCTCGAAGGCAAGGTCGGAGTGCCCCGGCCCATTGCAATGCTGCTCCGGATGCTGGTCTCGGCACAGCGCCGGGCTTACTGACCCGCAGGCGGAGGCGCCGACTGCGGCTCCTTCGACGATGGCTGCGCAGCGCGCTCTGACTTGAGCACGGCGCGCGCCTGCTTGCGCTCGTCGCTGGTCACCGTGCCGTCATGGTTGAGATCATCCCGGTCGAACCGCGACATGGCCCGGGCCTCCGCCTGCGGCAACGTCAGCGACTGCGCGTCGCCGAACATTCGCTCGACCATTCGCTCAGCTCGGCCACTGCCGTCGAACTGCGCCGCTGCCTCCTCCGCCTCCTGCCGTGTCAGCACGCCGTCACGGTTGGCGTCCAGCCGCTGGAACATCGCGTCCACCATGTGCTGCGCCTGCTGGCGCGTCACGTCCTTGTGCATCCTTCCAGCCGTGCCGCCGCGATCGTCCTGAGCGAGCGCCTGGCCCGAACTGATCGTTGCGCCGAGGGCAATAATGGCAAGCCATGCCTTCATCCCTGCTTTTCCTTTAAAGTGCCGCCGAAGCGGGGGTGGGACCTATCGCAGGAGGTGCCCACCAAAGGCGTGAACCGCGGGTTTATGAAAGATTACAACTTGTTCGGCGTCGCGGCTTGCCTCTTGGCGGCCGTGCAGCAATGAGGTCGCCATGCTGGAGCTCGACGACCAACAGAAGGCTGCGCGTGATTGGTTCGAAACGCTCCGCGATCGGATCTGCGCACAATTCGAGAAAATCGAGCGCGAGACCGGTAGCGACGCCAGCTTCACGTACACGTCGTGGGACCGCACGGACACGAGCGATGGCCCCGGCGGAGGCGGCGTCCGTGGCCATATGGCCGGGAAGGTCTTCGAAAAAGTCGGAGTTAATGTCTCGACCGTCGGCGGCCAGTTCAGCCCCGAGTTCGCGAAGAACATCCCCGGCGCCAGCGATGACCCGAGCTTCTTCGCGACGGGGATCAGCATCGTGGCTCACATGGCCAACCCGCATGTGCCTGCTGTGCACATGAACACCCGCTTCCTCGCCACCACGAGGCGCTGGTTCGGCGGCGGTGCCGACCTCAATCCCGCCATTCCTTACGACGAGGATACAGAAGCGTTCCACGCCCGCTTGCGGGCCGCCTGCGCGGCGCATGACCCGACATTCTACCCTCGTTTCTCGAAATGGGCGGACGAGTATTTCTGGCTTCCTCACCGCGGGCTCCCGCGCGGGGCCGGAGGCATCTTCTATGACTATCTGGAGGGCCACTTCGATGCTCACTTCGCGTTTACGAAGGACGTTGGCGAAGCTTTCCTCGACATCGTTCCGCAAATCGTCCGGAAACGCCTCGGCACAAAGTTCGACGACGAGGACTTGGAACGCCTGCTCGAGTTTCGCGGCCGCTATGTCGAGTTCAACCTGCTTTACGACCGAGGAACGTTATTCGGGCTCAAGACCGGGGGCAATGTCGACGCCATCCTCATGAGCCTGCCGCCGCTTGCGAAATGGAGGTGACCGGATGAGCTACGAGCCCGTCGGTGACAACGAACTCGCTGCCGTCGTCACCTTTCTTGAAATGCGGACCCGGCCCGAAACTGAAGTGCCGCCTTCCACGCTCGAGTTGCAGCGCATCGAACGGCCGGCCGCCGATCGGTATCGGGAGCTGTTCCGCCTGGTGGGTGCACCCTGGCTCTGGTTTTCGCGCCTCATCCTCGACGATGACAAGCTCGGCGCGATCATCTCCGACCCCCATCTCGAGCTTTACGCGGTGCTCGATGGAAACGCCCGCGAGGTGGGGATCCTGGAGCTCGATTTTCGCGAGCAAGGCCAGTGCGAGCTCGCCTTCGTTGGACTGATTCCGGATCTCTCAGGCCTTGGTCACGGCCGCTGGCTTCTCGCCGAGGCTGTCAGCCGCGCGTGGCGGGAGGGAGTTGCCCGTGTCCACGTTCATACGTGCTCGCTTGACCATCCGGCGGCTCTCACTGCTTACCGCCGTGCCGGCTTCACTCCTTATAGGCGCGCTGTCGAGCGTTTCCCCGACCCCCGCCTACTGGGCATTCTTCCGAAGGATTGCGCTCCTCAGGCGCCGCTGCTCGGCACCGACGCCTGAACGCTGCCGCCGGAGCGCTGCACGTAGATCCTGGCCAGGAGCACGAAGAAGATGACGGAAAGGACAGCGCTCACCAGCTGGCTCACGATCGCGATCAGCAGATTCCCGACGGTCAAAGGCCCCGACACATCAAACGCCATCCGGACGAGGAGGCCCACGACGCTTTCAATCGCCCACAGGAGCACGATAGCGCCGATCCCGAACAGAATTAGGAAGCAGAAGAGCCGCCACCAATTGCCTTTCGAGAGCTCCCAGCTGCGCCGAAGAATTGCGAACGGACCTGCATTCTCGGCGCTCGCGACGGCGGACGAAAGCATCAAGCGGACAGCAAGGAACATCCCGACGAAGCTGAGGACCAGGAGCGCGATTGCAACGCCGACGGGCGCTCGATCCTGGTTTACCTCGAGGAACTTGTAGAGGGTCGAGCCGACGATCATGATCGGAACGAGCCAGATCAGTACCGCGACGATATAGGCAAGGATGCGCTTCAGCGCATGCGAAATGGCTTCCCCGACCGCGACGTGCGGCTCCATCGCCAGGCGGATCACCGCCAGCTGGCCGACAAGCGATACCAGGGCGGCAATCACTGCGACTGCTATCCACGGGCCCGCCGACGGGAATTCGCCTGGCTGCGCTTCGGGCATGCTGACGTTGAGGACGAGGCCGGGGAGGACGAACAACGCAAGCGCGACCGCCACAAAAAGGCGTCCGTCGCGAGCGAGGAGCGACGTGGTCTCCTCCCAGGCCCTAGAAAGCGACAGTTTCGACATGAACTTCCCCTGCTGCCTCGGCAAACCTTATGCGGACGCATCAGCAATCGCGCAACGCTTGCCGGTGTCGCCCGCCGCGCCCATGTGAAAAGTCCACATGGACATCGTCGAGGGCATCGAATGGCGGGTTAGCGATACGCCAGTTCCTTATGAGGAGGCGCTTCGCTTCATGGAGGAGCGAGCCGCCGCCATTCGCGGCGAATCAGCACGCGAATGCGTCTGGCTACTGGAGCACCCGCCGCTATTCACCGCCGGAACGAGCGCCGATCCCTCGGAATTGTTCAATCCGCAAGCGTTCCCGGTGTATGAGGCGGGCCGCGGGGGCCGCTATACATATCACGGCCCCGGGCAGCGCGTCGGCTACCTGATGCTCGACCTCGAACAGCGCGGGAAAGACATCCGCTGCCTCGTCCATTCGCTCGAGGGGTGGATGATCGACGTGCTCGCCGAACTGGGGGTCGACGCGCATCGTGCTCCAGGGCGGATCGGGATCTGGGTGGGAAAGGATAGCGCAGAGGCCAAGATCGCGGCGCTCGGCATTCGTATAAAGCGCTGGGTCACGCTTCACGGCTTCGCCCTCAACATCGCACCCGACTTATCGCATTTTGGGGGCATCGTGCCGTGCGGAATTGCGGATTTCGGAGTCACCAGCCTGGCCGAACTGGGGAAACAAATCCCTCTCGCGGGGGTTGATAGCGCCTTGAAGCGGAGTTTCTCGTCGTTTCTCAAGAGTTTGGAACGGGCGTGCAAAGAGTCTTGAAAAAAAATCCTGCTTCAGACTATGGTTCGCGCGATTTGCGTCTGGGGAGACCCTTGCAGATCGCAATAAATAGGGAGTCTTGAATGCGTGCTCTTATCCTGGTCGCTGGCGCGGCCCTGGCAGTTGCGGCTTGCAGCAGCAACGACAATGCCAACAACACCATGAACGTCGATGAGAACCTCACGACGACGGACATGAACGCGACGGACATGAACGCGGTCGATATGAACGCCACGGACATGAACGCGACGGACATGAACGCGACGACGGACATGAACGCTGGCGGCAACGCCACGGACATGAACGCGACGACTAACAACGCGATGTAAGCGAGTTGCGCCTCCGCTTGTCGGGGGCGTTGGCTTTTTAAGAGGCTGCCGGTACTTCCGGCAGCCTCTTTTTTTGCTTTCCGCTGGAGTCTTCGATGCGCGCCCTGATCCTATTTGCCGGTGCCCTGGCCCTCGCGGCCTGCGGGAACAACGACCAGACCGACAATACGCAGAATGTCGACGAAAATCTGACCGCGGAGAATATCGTCTCCAACGACGTGACCGCCATCGATGCGGTTACCGCAGATGCTGCAAACATGGCTGCCGACGCGGACATCAACGACATAGGGGAGCAGAACGCCCTTGCCCCGGAAAACACCAGTTCGCCTGCGAAGCGGGCCGCGACTCGGCCCACCAAGCCTTCGACTCCTGACGAGCCCACGACCAGCAGAGCAAGTGACGCCGCCGGCAACTCGGCAGAATAATCAGCGTAGTCCGACCACCTTGTGCGCCTGGAGAGCGAGGCGCCATCTCGGCCGGTCCATCACGAGCTGGATCGCCGAGTCGAGAGCCTGTTGGCGCTCGACGCAGTCCATGGGCTGAACGATGAAATGGTCGAATGACCAACTCTCGAAGCTGGCTGGGTCGATCCCCGGCTGAGGCCAGACCAGCTTCAGCTCACTTCCCGACCTTTGGATGATCTCGGTCCCAGCCTTCGGACTGACGCAGATCCAGTCGATGCCCGGCGTTGCCGGCAAGGTCCCGTTGGTCTCGACTGCGATCCGGAAATCGCGTCGGTGCAGTGCGTCGACTAGCGCTCGGTCGAGCTGAAGCATCGGCTCTCCCCCGGTGATCACCACGAGTCTATTGTCCCGCCCGGCGCCCCAGAGATCCTCGACACGTATCGCAAGATCTTGCGCGCTCGCGAACTTGCCGCCCCCATCCCCATCCGTTCCTACGAAATCCGTGTCACAGAAAGTGCACTGAGCACTCAAGCGGTCCTGCTCGCGGCCGGACCACAGGTTGCAGCCGGCGAAACGCAGGAACACTGCGCGGCTCCCCGACTGCACGCCCTCGCCCTGGAGCGTCAGGAAACATTCCTTCACGGCGTAGGTCATGCGTAGACCGTCGGATCCTTCAGTCCCGCATCCTCGAAGCCCTTGGCGCGGAGCCGGCACGCATCGCAGCTGCCGCATGCGCGCCCACCGGCCGAGGGATCGTAGCAGCTGTGGCTTAGAGCGGCGTCGAGGCCGAGCCGCTGCGCCTCGCGGGCGATATCGGCCTTGCTCAACTGCTGCAGTGGCGCGTGGACCGTGAATCGCTCGCCCTCGACGCCGGCTTTGGTCGCAAGGTTAGCAAGGCTTTCGAATTTATCGATGAAATCGGGCCGGCAATCGGGGTAGCCAGAATAGTCGAGCGCATTGACGCCGATGAAGATGTCGCGCGCGCCCGACGCCTCGGCGAGACCAAGTGCGAGGCTGAGAAAAATCGTGTTGCGTGCCGGCACATAGGTGACAGGAATGCCTTCGCCGACGCCGCTTTTGGGTACGTCGATGTCGCCGGTCAGTGCCGATCCGCCGAACTCCCGCAGATCGAGAGGAAAAACGATGTGCAGGTCCGATAGTTTGTTCGCGATGATCCGCGCAGCTTCCAGTTCGACCCGATGGCGCTGACCGTAATCGACCGTCAGCGCGATGATCGAGAATCCCATTTCCTGCGCCAAGCCAGCACAGACCATCGAGTCGAGACCCCCGGAAAGTAGGACGACTGCTTTCTTCACGGCGCGCCACTTAGGCGCTGGCCAGGCTTAAAAGAAGGGCCGCCGATCCGGAGACGGGCGGCCCAGTTATCGGGCTCTCGCCCGATGGGAGGAAAGCGTGCCAAATCCGGCACGGGTCATTGGTAGCGCAAATTGGTTAAACGACGCCTTAATGAGGCGCGGAAGCAGGCGCTTTCGTGCATTCGCCGACCCGGCGCGCCTGCAGCACATAATTGAACGGCTGCTGGTCCGAGATTCCCTGGGTGCTGATCCGCAGCGAGCGCGGAGTGATCACCTCGAGCTCGGTCTCCCCGAATCCCGCCGGCCCGCATTTGTAGTTGATCTTGGTCGCGCTTCCATTGTCGCTGATGACGCTCCGCGAGCAATTTCGCCCGCGATGCTCGTACTGGGCGAGCGCGAGCACGTTCCCGACGCACTGCCGGACAGGGGCGTGCATCCCAGGTGCCCCGCTGATTTCCCATAAGCCGCCCGCGACATTCGCAAGCGCCGACGGCTGCGCGGCGACGAGGGCGGTCGCGGGCAGGACGGTCATAAAAGCGAGAATCACGCCTTTTTGCATCGAGCGCCGTTTAACATGGGACGGTTAACAGTTAAAAATGAAATGCTCGTGACCCGACTTATCGGTTCAGCTCCTGCGGCTGAATTGCGAAGCTCGAAGAGCAGAAGGCGCAGTCCACGGTAATGAGGCCATCGTCTCCGACCATCGCCTCGCGCTCATCGGCTGGGAATCGAGCGATCACCGAGCGAACATAGTCAGGATCACAGCGGCAGCCGCGGCTGAGCTTGATCGCCGGGAGAGTCCGGACCTCGTCCTCCTCGTGGAATAGACGCCAGACGAGGTCGTCCAGCGTCAAGCCTGGATCGGTCAGCTCGTCGGCCCTTATTGATCCGCCCAATATGGCGACGTGCGGCCAGTCGGGATGGTCAAGCCGGGTGTGCAGCCGTTCGCGGCCTTCCTCGCCCTCCGGCAGGTGCTGGAGAAGGAGGCCGCCCGCGAACCAATGCTCGCCCCGCTTTTGCGCCGCGAGACGAACGAGACTGGGGATCTGCTCCGACTGGGCGAAATAACTCTGTGCGGCATCGCCGAGGTTCTTGCCTTCCAGAGGGACGATGCCCTGGTACCGCTCGTCCGAGACTGGCTGGTCAAAAGTGATGGCAAGATAACCCTTGCCGAACAGTTGCTGCAGCGAAGGTTCCGCTGGAAGCGCCGCCAGTTTGTCGGGCTCGTGACGCACGTATCCGCGAAGCTCGCCGCCCAGATAATCGCAAACGAGCAGGTCGATCGCACCCCCTTCCGTCTGCGCCTGCAGTGTCAGCTGCCCCTGCGGCTCCTTCAGCAACGAGCCGAGCAGCGCCGTAAGCGTCAGCGCCTCGGCGAGGAGATTCTCGACGACCGGCGGATATTGGTGCGCTGCAAGAATCGAATCGACGACAGATCCAAGCCGCGCGATCCTGCCCCGGGCGTTACGCGATGGGATGGCGACGCCGAGTGCGACGTCGGTTTTGAGCTGAACTACCGGCATGAAAATTAAATAGGGTGCCGAAGACCGACCCTCAACCGCCTATGCTGCAGCGGCCGGCACCTCATACTCGGCCGCAGCGGCCGACA
>JBJMVK010000109.1:0-27294 GCA_045810725.1 Sphingomonas sp.
CTTGAGGCTCTGTGAATAGAGCGTGTGAAGCATCGCGTGACCCGTGCGGTCCGCCGCGGCGCAGGTGCGCTGGGCAGCGGGCCCCTCGCCCATGTTCTGCGTCATTCCGCCGAATGCGCGCTGGTAGATCCTTCCATCGGCCGTACGGCTGAACGGCAGGCCCATATGCTCCAGTTCGATGACTGCCGCAGGGGCTTCGCGGCACATATATTCGATCGCGTCCTGGTCTCCGAGCCAGTCGGATCCCTTGACCGTGTCGTACATGTGCCACGTCCAATGGTCGGGGCCCATGTTTCCAAGGCTGGCAGCAATTCCGCCCTGCGCGGCGACGGTGTGGCTGCGGGTCGGAAAGACCTTGGTGATGCAGGCCGTCTTGAGGCCGTGCTCGGCGGCGCCCATCGCCGCTCGAAGACCCGAACCACCGGCGCCCACGACAACGGCATCATAAGTGTGATCGACAATCTGGTAAGCGCTCACGAGGCCGTTCCGAACGAGAGCACGGCGAGCGCGTAAAGCGCGATTGCTGCGCCGCCCACGGCGAAGAACAGAAGCACGGTGTTGATCACGAAATTGGTACCGGGCTCATGCACGTAATCGTCGATGAAGACCTTCATGCCGTCGAGGGCATGCTTGAAGGCGACGATGACGAGCAGCGCCATCGGGATCGCTCCAGTCGGTCCCTTCAGCCATTCGACGAGTGTCTGAGGATCGCGGCCCGGCAGAAGCAGCAGTGACGCAATGAACCAGCTGCCGAGGAGCAGAAGCGCGATGCTGGTCACGCGCTCGACGAGCCAGTGTTCGCCGCCCTCGCGAGCGGATCCGAGGCCGCGCGCCTTGCCGAGCGGCGTGGAGCTGTCGCCGACGCTCATTTCACATATCCCAGGAACAAGGCCCACAGCAGGAGCGTCAGCAGTAGCGAACCGACGATGGTGAGGATCGCCGAGGTCTTGTTGACGCCAAGCTCAAACGCGGCGCCCGTGTCCATTACGAGATGGCGAACGCCCGAGAGCAGGTGCTGGAAAAAGCTCCAGGTCAAGCCGACGAGCACGACGAGGCCGATGGGGCTGTGCGCGGCCCTGGTGAAGGTTGCATAGGCTTCCGGCCCTTGGGCGAGCGCCATCAGCCACCATGCGAGGACCGCGAGACCCACCAGCGAGAGGGCAATGCCGGTCGCCCGGTGAAGAATGGAAACAACCATGTGGGGGCCCCAGCGCCAGATCGTCAGGTGTGGGGAGAGTGGGCGAGGTCGTGTGCTTGCCATGGTTCCGGCGCTTAGGGCGCAGGCCCTGAGGGCGCAAGTTTCGGGCACTCCCCTAACCCGGTCTTAACCATTCGTGCGGCAAGAGCGGCTGCAATTCACGGATTACGCGACACGGAGAGCGGACGCATGAGTGGCGATACTGGAGAGCTGCAGCGCCTTACGGAACAGCAGGTGAGCGCCAGGCTCGCGGCATATAATGCCGGCGGTTCGCTCGATCGGGACCTCCAGCTGCTGCGCGAGAAAGCGGGCGACCTCATCGATAGCGAAGTTCGCGATCAGTTCGGAAGCGAGGCTGCGGCAACAGTGAAGGCCCATTACGCGGGGAAGGTCGATCCTACCTGGGTCCAGAATGTCGCCGAATATGGTCGCCGAATCTTCCGAGACAAAACCTCCGTCCCGCAGTACATCGCGGCCCGCGACCAGCTGATCACCCGCGTCGTCGACGGCATGTTTGACCGCTTCGCCGACCACAACGAGCTGCGGGCCTGCGTCGCCGCCTTCCAGCGACTGAACACGATCGAAACCGACATCATCCTCGCGCAGGTCTCTCTGCTTGAGGCAATCGAGGCCGCCGACCAGCGAGGCCGCGAGAGCGAGCAATTCGAGAGCCGCGTCGCCGACCTGGTTAGGGCAAGCACCGAGCAGTCGAAAGCGCTGACCGAGCGGACCCGCTCGACCTCCGCCTCGGCACGAGGAATGCTGGGCAAGACCAGCGAGGTCGCAGCGGCGGCGGAACAGTCGGCCGTGGCGATGCGCGAAGCTGCGCAGACCGCCGCTGGGCTCATCCGCGCGATCGAGGACGCGCGAGCCGAGGTCGAGGTCGCGGCAGGTGTCGCAACGCGTGCCGGCGACCAGGCTTCGCAGGCAGTGAAGGTCAGCCAGGCCCTGTCGGCCCACGTCGAAGCGATCGAGTCCATCCTCAGCCTGATCCGCGATATCGCAGGCCAGACCAACCTGCTGGCGCTCAACGCCACGATTGAAGCTGCGCGCGCTGGCGATGCCGGCCGCGGCTTCGCCGTTGTGGCGCAGGAAGTGAAGAGCCTCGCGTCACAGACCGCGCGCGCTACCGACGACATCACTGCCAAAATCACCGCGATCCAGCAGGCGACGCGGCAGACCGTGGACTCGAACGCCTCGATCCAGGGCACGGTCGAGGAGGTGCAGAGTTCGGCCGACCGAATCCGCGAAGCGATGGAGCTCCAGGCGCAGACGGTGACGATGATCACGGCCGCGGTTGACGAGACCGCGCTCGCCGCAGACTCCATGAGCTCGACCATCGCCGCCATCCGCTCCGACACCGAGAACGTCGCAACGGATATCGACCAGGTGGAGCAAGGTTTCGGGCGCTTCTCCGAGCAGATTGCCGGCTTCAACACCACGGCCAAGGAATTCGTGAACGGAATGGCGGCGTAAGGCCGTCACTTCAAGCGAACGCGCCGAAGCGGCGGACCGCCTTTACTCCCGCTTGCGCGCGGGCGACGAATGGGTGTTAGGCGAAGAGCCATGAACATCCTCGTCACTGGAGCGAGCCGCGGAATCGGCGCGGCCACTTATGCACTGCTCAAGAAGACCGGCCACAATGTCGTCGGTCATTCCACCAAGGGTACCGACCAGCTCATCGCCGGCGACCTCACCGATCCATCGGCCCCTCGCGACATCTGGGACACCGCGCTCGACGAGCTCGGCGGCGAGATTCACGTTCTCGTCAACAACGCCGGCGTCTACGAGGCCGTGGCAGACAATGCTCCCGACGAGGAATGGCACTCGTCCTGGCAGCGGACCTTGACCATCAACCTACAGGCCGCGGCGGACCTCTCGCGGCTGGCCGTGTCCCATTTCCTCGATCGCGGAGGTGGCGGGCGGATCGTCAATGTCGCGAGCCGCGCCGCCTTCCGGGGCGATTCACCGCAGCACTGGCACTATGCCGCCTCTAAGGCAGCGATGGTCGGAATGACGAAAACGGTTGCGCGGGGCTATGCCGGCGAGGGCATTCTCTGCTTCGCCGTTGCGCCGGGGTTCACAGTCTCAGAAATGACGGCGGAATATCTCCAGGGCAGGGGCGGCGCCAAGATTGTCGCCGACATTCCCTTGGGGCGGGTGGCTTCGACGGAGGAGATCGCCGAAATCATCCGTTGGCTCTCCACCGATGCTCCGGCGTCCGCGACCGGAAGCATCGTCGATGCCAATGGCGCGAGCTATGTTCGTTAGCATCGCGCTCGCTGCGGCGGCGCAGATCCTGCCGATTGTCGTCCCTCTCGATAAGCCCAAACAGATCGAGCGTCCGCGTGCCCCGATCGAAATCAGCGGTCCCCAATATGCCGCAATGTGCAAGGACTGGGACGAGTACGATAAGCCTGCGCCCCCGGTCCGAATCCACGGCAACACCTTTCTCGTTGGCACCTGCGGCATTTCCTCGATTCTGATCGCGGGGAGCGAGGGCGACATCCTGATCGATGGCGGGACAGAGGCGGACGCCGACCTCATCGCTGCGAATATCCGCAAGCTCGGCTTCGCACTGACGGACGTGAAGATCCTGCTTCACAGTCACGAGCATCATGATCATGTCGGCGGCCTCGCAAAGCTTCAGCGAATGACGGGCGCAGAACTTATCGCCTCGCCCGCGGCGGCCGGCGTACTCAACAGCGGCGCGCCCGGCCAAGGGGATCCGCAGGCAGCGATCGACAAGCCGTTCCCCGCCGCCCACGTCGACCGAGTGGTTTCGGATGGCGAACAGGTGCGGCTCGGCAACCTCGTCGTGACCGCTATTGCGACGCCGGGCCATACGCCGGGTGCGCTGAGCTGGCATTGGGGCAGCTGCGATGGCGGAGTTTGCAGGCAGATCGTCTACGCCGACAGCCTCACTCCAATCAGCAGCGACAAGTACCGGTTCAGCGATCATCCGGCATACGTCGCGGCCTATCGCTCAAGTATCGCGAAAGTCGCGGCGCTCGACTGCGATATCCTCCTGACCCCGCACCCTTCGGCGAGCCACATGCTCCAGCGCCTCGGGCGCGGCCGGCAGCTCGAGGAGCCCAACGGGTGCCGCGACTATTCGGCAGAGCTCGTAAAAGCTCTCGATCAGCGCCTGGCCAAGGAAGCCGCCGGCAAATGAGCTTCCGGGTCACCGTGGGCTGCACACGTGCGCAGGGCGAAGCGATCGCGGGCGCTGACGAGTTATTTCCCGCGACGGCCAATCCACCGGTGCTCGTTGCCGACGAACCTCATGCGGACAGGCCCGATGACTGGCTGATTCACGCATATTTCGAGCACGTGCCGAGCGCGGATGAGCTCAGCGTGGTTCGCGGGCTCGGCTCGGGTGAACCACGCATCGAGGAACTCGGCGAAGCCGACTGGGTGACGATGAGCCAGGCGGGCGTGCAGCCGATCCGCTCCGGCCGTTTCTATGTGCACACGCCCATGTACCGGAACGTGCCACCCGGCACGATCCCGTTCGAGATCGATGCAAGCCTCGCCTTCGGGACGGGGCAGCATGCGACCACCAGCGGATGCCTCGAGACCCTCGATCGGCTCGAGCGTGGGGGGAAACGATCCAGCAATATCGCAGACATCGGCACTGGAACCGGCCTGCTCGCATTCGCGGCGCTCGCGCTTTGGCCGGGTGCGAGGTGCATTGCGACCGACATCGACCAGGTGGCGGTGGCCGTCGCGCGCGACAATGCGGCGATCAATCGCGTGAAGCTCGGCCATGGAGCGGGAGAGCTGTTGCTGACCGCAGCAGAGGGCATGGATTCGCCGCTCCTTTCGGCGCGCGCGCCATTCGATCTCATCATCGCCAATATTCTGGCAGGGCCGCTGATTGACCTTGCCCCGCACTTTGCAAGCTCGTCGACAGCCGGATGCCACGTCGTGCTCGCGGGGGTGCTGGACATCCAGGCCGACCAAGTCGCGGCCGCCTACGAAGCGCAGGGCTTCAGCATCCGCGATCGCGGCTTCGGCGAGTGGCCGGTGCTCGTTTGCGAACGGGCAGCGTGACAGCTGGCCCCTCTTGTATGTCTCGACCGGCGCTGCGACAGCCGTGAAATGAAGTCCACTGTCCTGCTCATAGCGACCGCGCTCGTTGCGTCGGTCCCCGGATATTCCGCACCTTTCGCGCATCGCCCCAAGGCGCATGTGAGGGCATCGCCAAGGACTCTCGCAAAGGTGAAGGAGGAAAAGGCAGGCGCGGACAAGAAGGTCCAAGCCTTTTTCCACCCGAGTGAAACCCGCTCCACCGGCACGGTAACGGTCGGTTCCCAGCCGGTCGCCTACGACGCGATCGCCGGGACGCTCGTCGTCCATTCCAAGGACTGGGACGACACTGACCAGGTCGAGGCAGATGCCGACCAAACCCCGGACAAGGTCAAGAACGGGCCGAAGCCCGAGGCCTCGATGTATTACACGGCCTATTTGAAACAGGGCGCACCTGTTGCTGGGCGGCCGATCACCTTCCTCTTCAACGGCGGCCCGGGCTCCTCCAGCATCTGGCTGCACATGGGAGCTTTCGGGCCCGTCCGGGTTTCGACGCTTGATGCCCGCCACACCCCGGGCGCACCCTACGGCATCGTCAACAACGATGAGAGCCTGCTCGACGCGTCGGACCTCGTCTTCATCGACGCGCCGGGCACTGGATTCAGCCGAATCGCCGGGAAGGACAAGGAAAAGGCCTTCTACGGCGTCGACCAGGACATCCACGCCTTTACCCAGTTCATCACCCAGTTCCTGACAAAGTACGATCGCTGGAACTCTCCCAAATATGTCTTCGGCGAGAGCTATGGGACGATGCGTGCCGCGGGACTTTCCCTCGCGCTCCAGAATGCGGACGTCGACCTCAACGGGGTGATCCTCTTATCGGACATCCTGAACTGGGACTTCATGCCGGACGACCCGCAGCTGAACCCAGGGATCGATATGCCCTACATCGTCGCGCTTCCGACCTATGCCGCGACCGCCTGGTATTTCGACAAGGTGCCCAACAAGCCCGTGGACCTCAGAACCTTTCTCGATCAGGTGGAGCAGTTCGCGACCACCGATTACCAACAGGCGCTGCTCAAGGGCAGCGACCTCCCCGATCGCGAGCGGCAGCGCATCGCTGAGCAACTGTCGGCCTACACCGGCCTCTCGGTGGCTTATTTGCTCAAGACCAATCTTCGCATCGAATATGGAGCCTTCCAGAAGGAGCTCATGGGCGACAGGGGATTGACGACGGGCACCCTCGACACGCGCTTTCTCGGAGCGACGCTCGATCCCTTGAGCAAGGTTGCGAGCTATGACCCGCAGGGCTCGGCGATCGGGGCCGCCTATGTCGCGGCCTGGCACAATTATGTTCGCGATCGCCTGCGTTACGAACCCGATATCCAGTTCAAGTCCGGAATCCCGGTCTACAGCAAGTGGGACTATAAGCACGAGCCGCCCGGTGCCGACCAGCCGCTCATCATGCTTCCGAACGTGCTCCCGGACCTCGCCTCGGCGATGAAGCAGAACCCCGACCTCAAGGTCATGGTCAACGGCGGCTATTTCGACGTCTCTACGCCCTATTTCGAGGGCAAGATGGAGATGCAGCACTTGCCAATCCCGCCGAACCTCAGAAGCAATATCGAATATCGTTACTACCAGTCCGGCCACATGGTGTACGTTCACCCGCCGACCCTCGTGGAGCTGCACGACAATGTCGCGGATTTCATCCGTCGAACGAGCGGCGTTCGCTAGGCTCGAAACTTAGCTGATCGGTCCAGGCGTGGGCGCCCTGAAATCAATGCCGGGCGACGATCTTCGCCCATTCCCCTTCCGCGATCACTGGTACGCCGAGCTCCTCCGCCTTCTTGAGCTTGGAGCCGGCGCCGGGCCCTGCCACGACGAGGTCAGTTTTGGCGCTTACCGAACCAGCAGCGCGAGCGCCCAGGCGCTCGGCCTGTGCCTTGGCCTCGTCGCGGCTCATGGTTTCCAGGCTACCGGTGAAGACGATGGTCTTGCCGCTCCACTCGGTTTGCTTCGCATCGCTTGTGAACGGCCTCGGCGAGGCTTGCGAGAGGAGATCGTCGAGGACCTCGCGGTTGTGCTGCTCGTGGAAGAAGTCGACCAACGCCTCGGCAACGACCGGGCCGACCCCCTGAACCGATGACAATTCCTCCTCGCCGCCTTCCAGGAGCGCCACTCGCCGCAGCTCCTCGATCGTGGCAAAGCATTTGAGCAGGTCCTTGGCTGTGACAATGCCGACGTGGCGGATGCCGAGGCCGAACAGGAAGCGAGGCGCGTCGGGGTGGCGCTTGGCCTCGATCGCTGCAAGGAGGTTCTCGACCGACTTTTCCTTCCAGCCTTCACGCCCGAGCAGTTCGCGCCGATGATCGCGCAGGCGGTAGATGTCCGCGGGGGAGTGAAGCCAACCGAGCTCGATAAACTCTGCGATGCTCTTTTCGCCAAGTCCCTCGATATCGAGCGCGCCTCGTGAGACGAAGTGTCGCAGCCGTTCGAAGCGCTGCGCGGGGCAGATCAGCCCGCCGGTGCAGCGCACGTCAACCTCGCCCTCCTCGGCGACGGCTTCGGAATTGCACATTGGACACAGCGAGGGGAATTCGTAGGGCGGGCGCGGCTCGTCCCGGGTGAGGTTCTCGACCACTTGCGGGATGACGTCGCCGGCTCGCTGGATGCGCACCCGGTCACCGACCCGAAGTCCGAGGCGCTGGATCTCGTCGCGATTGTGGAGCGTCACGTTCGCGACGATCACTCCGCCGACGCCCACCGGCGTAAGCCTTCCGACGGGCGTCAGCTTGCCGGTGCGTCCGACCTGGATGTCGATCGCCTCGAGCGTCGTCTCAGCCTTCTCGGCCGGGAACTTGTGCGCGAGTCCCCAGCGCGGCGCGCGCGCCACGAAGCCGAGGCGCTCCTGATAATCGAGCCGGTCGACCTTGTAGACGACGCCATCGATGTCGAACGGCAGATCCGCGCGCTCCCTTTCGATCGCGCGATAATGGGCGAGCATTTCCTCGGCCGAGTTGCAGCGTCCGAGGAGCTGGCTGACGGGAATGCCGAAGCTTTCAATACGCTTCATTGCCTCGAATTGCGTCTCGGCGAGCGAGTGGCTGAGCTCGCCCCAGCCATGAGCAAGAAAGCGCAGCGGCCGGGCGGCGGTGATGCTCGGATCTTTTTGGCGGAGCGAGCCCGCGGCCGCATTGCGCGGATTGGCGAAGATCTTGCCGCCCGAACGCTCCTGTCGCTCGTTCAGCGCCTCGAAGTCTTCCTTCGACATGTACACCTCGCCCCGTACCTCGAGGATCGTCGGAGCGTCGAGGATGCGCTGCGGAATGTCTGCGATGGTTAGAACGTTCGGCGTGACGTCCTCGCCGACGGTACCGTCTCCGCGCGTTGCGCCGAGCAGCAGCTCGCCGCCTTCATAGCGCAGCGAGCAGCTCAGGCCGTCGATCTTCGGCTCGGCGGTCATCGCCACGAGTGCGTCGGGAGGAAGCGCAAGGAAGCGTTTCACGCGAGCGACGAACTCGTCCACTTCCTCGCGAGAAAATGCATTCTCAAGACTGAGCATCGGCCGCGCGTGAGTGACCTTGGCGAGCGCGCTCGTCG
This sequence comes from Sphingomonas sp., assembly GCA_045810725.1. GTDB lineage: Bacteria > Pseudomonadota > Alphaproteobacteria > Sphingomonadales > Sphingomonadaceae > Sphingomicrobium. The sequence continues at coordinate 8,834 of JBJMVK010000109.1, forward strand.
GCGCTGCTCCAAGCCGCTTGGAGGGCGAGTCCGTGCGCACGAGCTGCGGGAACCTGCTCTCCAGGTCACGATTCTCGCGCACGAGCGCGTCATAGTCTGCGTCCGAGATCTCGGGCGCGTCGCTGTCGTGGTAGAGCCTGTCGTGCCGGGCGATTTCCTTGGCAAGCCGCATGAGGCGGTTCGCTGCCTCGGCCTGGGTCGGCTCAGTGGTCATTACCGCCGAACAATTCCTCGAGCAGGTTGACGAAGCTTGTCCATGACCGTTCGGCGGCGAGCGCATTGTAAGCGACGCCTTCGATCTCGAGCTCGCTCGCATGGGGATTGGTGAATCCGTGGCCGACATGGCCGTAGGCGTGGATCTGCCAGTCGGCGCCCGCCTCGGTCAGCTCCTGCCCAAGCGCGACCACTTTTTCCGGCGGTACCATCGGATCGTCCCAGCCGTGATAGCAGACGACTTTCGCGCTGATCTTCTGCGGCGCAAGTCCAGGCGGGTCGAACAGGCCGTGAAAGCTGACAGCGGCAGCGACGTCGGCGCCGCTCCGCGCCAGGTCGAGTGCACACTGCCCGCCAAAGCAATAGCCGGCGACCACCACCTGGTCGTTCGGCACTTCCTTGAGGCTCCGAGCAACTTCCAGCACGTGCTGCAACCGCCGTCGGAGCGCGGCCCGGTCGCTTCGCAGCCGCGTCATCTCGCCGAACATCGTGTCGCGCGACGCGCCGTGGAATTCCTTGCCAAACAGGTCGGCAACGAGCGCATTGTAGCCGAGCTCGACGAGCTGGCGGCCGAAGCGTTTCTCGAGCTCCGAAACGCCCATTACCGTCGGAATGAGGATTACCGTGGGCCGCGCCTCCGAGTCCCGCCGCCCTACGAAAGCGCTCTCGAGGCTTTCGCCTTCGAATTCGTGGGCGATCGGGCGTTCCCTGCTCATGACATCTCCCTTGCAAGCTCGGCCAACTTCACGACCGTGTTCATGTTCCGCGCAGTCCCCGCCTCGGCGACCGGAATGCGCAGGCGCGACTTGCCGATACCTTGTTCGCCGTACGCGACAAAGACCTCGCGAGGTCCAAACGCGATGCGTTCATCATTGGCCCGGTTTCGAACGCTGGCGAGAAGATCCGCCGGCGGCGGCTCATTGAGAAAGAAGGCCTGGACGAGGTTACCCTGCAGCTCTGGAAAGGGATTCGAGCGTACGAGGGTCTCAAGTTCCTCGGCAGTTCGAAGCATGACTCGGACGTCTCGGCCCATGTGTCTTAGGAGCCTCTCCTGGAGCATCAGGCGCAATTCCTCCTCGGAGCCGAGGCTTTGGAACAGCAGATTTCCGCTGGCGATATAAGTTCGAACCGAGTCGAGGCCGAGCTCCTCCGCGATCGACTTCAGATCGGTCATCTTGAGCGTGCTGACGCCGAGCAGGTTCACGCCCCGAAGCAGCGCGACATAGCTGCTCATGCTGCGTCGAGCAGACGCAATGCCTGCGCCCGCGCCTCTTCAGTGATCGAGGCTCCCGAAAGCATGCGCGCGATCTCCTCTCGGCGCTCGTCGGCGGAGAGCTTGCGAACCGTGGTTCGAGTGCCGCCGGATCCGTGGCTCTTCTCGATCCGGTAATGATGCGAGGCGCGCGCCGCCACCTGCGGCGAATGGGTGACGACCAGCACTTGCGAGTCCTGCGCCAGGCGCGCCAGCCGCTCGCCGATCGCGCTGGCGACAGCGCCGCCGACACCCCGGTCGACTTCGTCGAAGATCATTGTCGCTGCAGTTCCCGCTTCGGCCAGTGCAACTTTGAGTGCGAGGATGAAGCGGGCGAGTTCTCCCCCCGAAGCGATTCTCGTAAGCGGGCCAGAGGGTGCGCCGGGATTGGTCGACACTTCAAACTCGACCCGGTCCGTGCCCGACGGGCCGGCCTCTGCCTCCGCAACGGCGGTTCGGAAGCGCGCGGCGTCGAGCTTGAGCGGCACCAGCTCCGAAGCGACGGCGTGGTCGAGCCGGACGGCCGCCTCGCGGCGAGCTTCGCTCAACAGCCGCGCCGCGGCCGAATAGCGCTCGCGAGCCTCGCCAAGATCGCGGTCGAGGGCTTCGATCCTTTCCCCGCCAGCTTCGATCGCGGCCAGTTGCGCGCGCATCTGTTCTCCAAGAGCGGCCAGCGCGTCTGCCTCGACGCGATGCTTGCGCGCCAGCCCTCTGATGTCGAATAGCCGCGCTTCGACCTGCTCAAGCCGTTCGGGATCGAACGCCAGCGCATCCGCGGCACGCGTGATCCTTTCCTCGGCCTCGCTCGCCTCGACGAGTGCTCGGTCGAGCGCCGCCAGTGCTTCGCCGAGCAACGGATGGTCGGCGGCCCCGCGCTCGATCCGCCGCGCGGCCTGCCGAAGCTGCGCGAGCGCGCCTTCGGAGCCGCCCAGCAACTCATCGAGCCCGGTTATCGATTCCGCAGCCTTGAGTGCCGCCTTCATCGCCGAGCGCTCTTCGGCGAGGCGCGTCTCCTCGCCTTCTTCGGGACTGAGCGCTTCGATTTCCGCCGAGGCATGGGAAAGCCACTCACGGTCGCGTTCGGCAGCGGCGAGCTCTGAGCGCGCGTCGAGCAGCTCGGCTTCGATGCGCGTGACCTCGCTCCATGCTGCCTCGACCCGGCTCAGGTCGAAACGACCGAACGCGTCCAGCAGGGCTCGATGACCTTTCGGGTTCAGCAGGCCCCGGTCGTCGTGCTGGCCATGGATTTCGACCGCCAGCGCGGCGACTTCGCGAAGCAGCCCTGCGGGGACGCTCGAGCTGCCGAGAAAGGCGCGGCTTCCGCCATCGCTCTTGAGCACACGCCGGACGAGGAGCGGCTCGCCGGCCTCGAGCTCGAGGCCCTGTTCGGCGATGAGGCCATGCACCTCATGCTTTGATGGGAGGTCGATCTCCGCCGAGACGGTCCCGGTTTCTTCGCCCGAGCGAACCAGTCCTGCGTCAGCCCGGGCGCCTAGGGCGAGCCCGAGCGCGTCAAGGAGGATCGACTTGCCCGCGCCGGTTTCGCCAGTGAGCACACCGAGACCCGGCTCGAACTCCAGCTCGAGTTGCTCGACGAGGACAATGTTGCGGATCGAAAGTTGTCTCAGCATGCGCGAGGAGCCAGCGGAACAGGCTCAGCCGACCCGCTTCGCCCGCGCATGCGTCAGATCACTTTCCGTCGGGCTTTTGAGCCGGCGGCTTCTGCCCCTCGGGGTAGCTGTTCGCCCTCGGCCCATCCGGAGCAGCGGAGCCCTTGGTGGGTTCGCTGGTGACCGACCCCGCTTGGGGCGCGGCGGCGGTCCACATGCCGGTCTTTCTCTGCTCGGCATGAAGCAGCCTCAGCGACTGGCGATACCAATAGGTGCCGCGATAGTTGCGGCTGAGCACGGCGGAAGCTTTCCACGCTTCGTCCGGCATTCCCAGTGCCAAATAGCATTCGACCAGGCGCTCCAGCGCTTCCGGCGCATGGCTTGTGGTCTGGTACTGGTCGACGACGCTCCGGAAGCGGTAGGTCGCTGCGAGCCACTGGCCCGACCGCTGGTAAAAGCGTCCGACCTCCATCTCCTTGCCGCCGAGATGGTCCTTGAGGAGGTCGAGCTTCAACCTCGCGTCGGACGCATAGCGGCTTTCCGGATAGCGGCGAATGAGCTCGTTGAACGCGTCGGACGCCTGTTGGGTGACCGTCTGGTCGCGGGTCACGTCGTCGATCTGCTGGTAATAGCTCATGCCGACGATGTACTCGGCGTACGGCGCCTCATCGCTGCCCGGGTGGATGGTCAGGAAGCGCTGCGCCGAGCTGATCGCGTCATTGTACTTCTGCGCAAGGTAGTAGTTGAACGAGCTCATAACCTGCGCATGGCGAGCCCATGACGAATAAGGGTGCTGGCGCTCCACCTCGTCGAAGAGCTTCGCAGCCTGGACGTAGTCGCCCTGCTGCATCGTGCGCTGGGCTGCACCGTAAAGCGAGCTCACGTCGCGCGCGACGTAGGCGGTGTCACCCTTGGCCTTGTCCTTGGCGCAGCCCGCCAGGGGTAGGACGCAGGCACAGGCGAGAAGCAAAGCGGCGGAACGTGAAACTTTCAGCATGTATACCTCATTAGCGCCGGCACCGAAGCAGGCCAAGCATGGCATTGGCCTTCAGAAGCTTGGCCTCAGCTGAACGGAACTTCAGGCGGTTTCTGGTTGCGGTGCGTCCTTGTCGTCGGGCTTCAGGAAGCTGTCGGGCTTGACCCCCAGCCAGACGAGCACGGGCGCAGAAATATAGATCGATGAATAGGTGCCGATCAGCACTCCAAGGAAGATCGCGATTGCGAGGCCGAAGATCACCTGCGGACCAATGGCCATCAGGACGCCCAGTGCGATGAGAACGGTCAGCGAGGTGACGACGGTTCGAGCCAGCGTCTCGTTCAGCGACAAATTGATAAGCGGCAGGATCGCCATCTTCCGGTATTTGCGCAGGTCCTCGCGTATGCGGTCATAGATGACGACCGTGTCGTTCAGTGAATAGCCGAGGATCGTGAGGAAGGCGGCGACCACGTTGAGATCGACCGGCAGCCGAGTGAACGCGAAGAATCCGAGCGTCATCGAGACGTCGTGGGCGAGGGTAAGGAGTGCGCCCACTCCGAACTGCCATTCGAAGCGGAACCATATGTAGACGGCGATTCCGATCATCGCGAGCGCGACCGCGAGTGCGCTGTTCTGCGCCAGTTCCTCGCTGACTTTCCCCGACACCGACTCGCCAGCATCGACGCGGGCGCCTGGATATTGCTGCGGGATGGCGGATCTCAGCTTGCTGACCACGGCATTGGACGCTGTTTCCGCTCCTGCCGGTTTGGGCAGGCGAATCTGGTAGGTGCGGTCGTTGCCGAGTGCCTGGATGCTGGCTTCACCGACGCCGAGCCTGTCTACGCGGGCGCGAAGGTTATCGATGTGGACCGGCTGAGCGAACTCGGCCCGGACGACCTGGCCGCCGACGAAATCGATCCCGAGATTAAGGCCGCGATAGACCGTGTAGGCGATCGAGGCGACCGTCAGCAGAGTCGAGATCAGGAGGGCGACGTTGCGCCAGCGCATGAAGTCGACATTGGTGTTCTCTGGTACGAGCTTGAGGAGCTTCATCCGCCTGATACCTTAAATGTGCAGTTCGCGGGGGCGAGCGCGGCGGATCCACAGCGCGACCAGCATTCGAGTGAAATAGACAGCGGTGAACACGGACGTCACGACGCCGATCAGGAGTACGACCGCGAAACCTCGAACGGGCCCGGAGCCGAAATACGCCATGATCGCCGCGGAGATGACGTGGGTCACGTTGGCATCGAAGATGGCGCGGAAGGCCTCGTGATAGCCGGTTTCGACGGCGTCGATCAGCCGGCGACCGCGTCGGATCTCCTCGCGGATGCGCTCGTTGATCAGCACGTTGGCGTCGACGGCCGCGCCGATCGTCAGAATGAAGCCAGCGATGCCCGGAAGCGTCAGTGTCGCGTTGAACATCGCCATGATGCCGAGGATGAGGAAGGCGTTCACCACGAGGGCGATGGTCGCGTAGACGCCGAAGCGGCCGTAGGTCACGAGCATGAAGACGATCACCGCCAGCACGGAAACGATCGACGCGATGAGGCCCTTGTGGATCGAGTCCTGCCCGAGCTCGGCGCTGACGGTGCGCTCCTCGATCACGTTGAGCTTCAACGGCAGCTGGCCCGAGGCGAGGCTGACGGCGAGGTCGTGAGCGCTTTGGACGGTGAAGCTGCCGCTTATCTGGGCGCGGCCGCCCAGGATGGGCTCATTGATGTTCGGAGCCGAGAGAACCTTGTCGTCGAGAATGATCGCGAAGGGTTTCCCGACATTTTCCTGCGTCACCCGGCCAAAGCGGCGAGCGCCGGCCGTGTTGAAGGTGATGTCGATGTCGGGACGGCCGTCCTGGTCGAAGCTCTGCTTCGCGTCGGTCAGCTGGTCGCCCGACACCATTACCCGGCGCTTGACCGCGAGGAACCCCTTGCCGTCGGCCAGCGCGAGCACCTGGCTTCCGGCGGGCGCGCGGCCCTGCTGGACGTCCTGCGGATTGGCAGAAAGGTCGACGAGCTTGAACTCGAGCCGCGCCGTCTGCCCGATGAGCTTCTTGAGCGCCTCGGGATCCTCGACCCCCGGGACCTCGACGAGAATCCGGTTGCCGCCCTCGGTGACGACGGTAATTTCCTTTGTCCCCGAAGGGTCGATCCGGCGGCGAACGACATCGCGTGCCACGGCCATCGCATCCTTCATCGCCTGCGCCGTACCGGTCTGCGTCGGCACCAGGACCACGCGGGTGGAATCGACCACCTGGACGTCCCAGTCGCGATTTCCGGTGAGAGCGACCGGCCGAGTGAGGTTGCGCATCCGATCGACGGCGGCGTCGACTTGGGTCGGATCGCGGACGAGGAATGAGAGGCGCCCCCCCGACGTCGAGACGTCGCCGATGTCGATCCGGGGATCGCGGCGCAGCTCGGTCGCAAGAGAATCTTCCATTTTCTGGAGCCGCTGCTTCTGCGCGTCGGCAGCGTCGGCCTCGAGAAGGAGATGGCTTCCACCTGCAAGGTCGAGACCAAGACTGATCTTGTACTGCGGCAACCACCGGGGCCACTTGCCCTCGATCGATGTTCCGAGGGTCAGGCTCGGGATCGAGAGGACAACTCCGATCGCGACGACGAGGCTGACCAGCCAGATTTTCCAGCGAGGAAATTCGAGCATCTCTTGGCGCCTCAGTCGTTCGCCGGCTTTGCGTTCGGCGTCAGCACCTGGCTGATGGTCGATTTGACCACGCGCACTTTCACTCCCTGCGCGATCTCGACCTCGACCTCGTCATCGCCGACCTTGCTCACTCGGCCGCGAATCCCGCCGCCGGTGATGACGTCGTCTCCCTTCTTGACGGCCCCGATTGAGGCCTGATGCTGTTTCAGCCGCTGCTGCTGCGGCCGAATCATCAGGAGGTAGAAAATGACGAAGATCAGCAGCCAGGGCGCGATGCCCAAGAGCATGCCGACGCTTCCGCTGGAGCCGCCCGCGGGGGCGGTCTGAACCATGCTCATGAGGATCGGTTGGCTGGACAAAGGCTAAAAGACTTTCGATTTTGAAGAACTCAGCCTTGCCTAACGACCAACCCGGTGATGGTCTATGGCAAGGCTGGTCGGGGCGACTGGATTCGAACCAGCGACCTCCACACCCCCAGTGTGATGCGCTACCAGGCTGCGCTACGCCCCGACTGGCCGGCGCATCTAGGCAGCGCCAACAATCATGGCAAGGTGCGACGGGAGGGTGGATGGCTGGGCGTAGGCGAAAAGTCAGAGGTGGCAAGTGGTTTGGACGGCTGCTGAGCGCCCTTCTCACGGTCCCCGCATTCTATCTCGTAGCGGCGCTCGCGGGCTCGCTCGTGCCAGTGAACAGTGGATGGACCGAGCCTTCTCAAGGCATCACGGTGTACATCGCCGACAACGGCATCCATGCCGACATCATCATGCCAGTGAAAGCCGAGGGGCTGAACTGGGCGCCGCTCATTCCCAGGCGTGACTTTGCCTCGGTCGACCCCCGCGCGCCCTGGATCGCGTTCGGCTCGGGCGAGGAACGCGTCTATCTCGATACGCCGAGCTGGTGGGATATTACTCCAGCGACCCTCTGGTCCGCGCTCGGCGGTGGCCCGCGTGTGATGCATGTCGAATATGTCGCGAACCCTTATTACGCGGCGCGCCGTATTCGCCTGCGACCCGAGGAATATCGCCGGCTGTGGGCGGCCATCCGCTCCGATTTCGCTCTCGATGCCGCGGAGCGTGCGCAGCGCATCGATCATCCTGGCTATGGACCCGCCGATGCCTTCTACCGGGCGACTGGAAGGGCCAACGCGGTGCGGACTTGCAATGCCGTCGCAGCGAACTGGCTTCGCCTCGCCGGGGTTAAGACCAGCATCTGGCCGCCGTTCGTCAACGGCCTCATATGGCGGTACCGGCGGACGGACTAGCTAGCCGCTCATTCGGGACTCGTTAGAGAACGTAGCGGCTGAGATCCGCGTTCTTTGCGATTCCGCTGAGCTGGCCTTCGACGAACGAGGCATCGACGACGAGCGTTTCGCCGCTGCGATTTTCCGCATCGAAGCTCACGTCCTCGAGCAGCTTCTCCATGACTGTCTGCAGCCGGCGGGCGCCGATGTTCTCGACCGCTTCGTTGACCTCTGCAGCTATACGGGCGAGCGCCTCGATGCCGCTGTCGGCGAAGTCGATTGTAACACCCTCGGTGCCGAGCAGCGCTCGATATTGTTCGGTCAGGCTGGCGCGTGTTGCGGACAGGATCCGGACGAAATCCTCCTGGCTGAGCGCCTTCAGCTCGACGCGGATCGGCAGGCGACCCTGGAGTTCCGGGAGGAGGTCGGCTGGCTTTGCAATGTGGAATGCGCCCGAGGCGATGAAGAGGATGTGGTCGGTTTTTAGTGGCCCGTATTTCGTTGCGACAGTCGTCCCCTCGATCAACGGCAGGAGATCGCGTTGGACGCCTTCGCGACTGATCGACCCGCCGCGGACGTCACTGACCGCGATCTTGTCGATCTCGTCGATGAAGACGATCCCGTTCCCCTCGGCGTCGGCGAGGGCAACCCGGTTGATGTCGTCGGGATCGACCCTTTTGTCGGCTTCCTCCTCGGCAAGACGAGCGAATGCTTCTGGTACCTTGAGCTTGCGACGCTTGCGCTGACCCTGGCCCATCGCCTTGCCCATGATCGACTTGAGGTCGAACACCTGGGCGCCCATGCCGGGGATCTCGAACGGCAATGCCGGCTGGTCGTCCACCTCGATTTCAACCTCGGCCTTGTCGAGGCTTCCATCCGAGAAGCGCTGCCTGAAGCTCTGCCGGGTAGCCTCGCTCGAGCCCTTACCGGTGAGGGCGTCAAGGAGCCGCTCCATCGCGGCCTCCTCGGCCGCCGCCTTCACCTTGTTACGGCGACGGTCCCGCTCGAGCCTGACGGCTTCCTCGACGAGGTCGCGGGCAATCTGCTCGACATCCCGGCCGACATATCCAACCTCGGTGAACTTGGTTGCCTCGACCTTCACGAACGGCGCATCGGCGAGCCTCGCGAGCCGCCTGCTGATCTCCGTCTTGCCGCAGCCCGTAGGGCCGATCATCAGGATGTTCTTGGGCGTCACCTCGTCGCGCAGCTCGGGTGATAGCTGCTGTCGGCGCCAGCGGTTGCGGAGCGCCACCGCGACGGCCTTCTTCGCATCTTCCTGGCCCACGATATGCTCGTTGAGCGCAGCCACGATCGCCTTGGGCGTCAGCTTGTCTTTGAGCACTTCCGCCTGCTCCCCACCGCTCTGGGGGATGTTGCTGTGATAATTCATTTCACCACGCATGTCGGGACCCTCGGCGGGCACTTCAAGCGGTGCAGCGGAAGGACGAGAAGAAGCGCTTGTGAGCGGCGATGATGCGCTGGATGGTCGCTGGCTCGGGAGTGAGGTTCCACTCGTCCACCTCGAAGGTGCCTCCGAGAATGATCCCGTCGGGCCTCGGGAACATGTAACCGGGGCCCCCCGTGAAGGCGTAGCGGACCTCGGGCTGCGGCTCGAGGATTGCGAGCTGGCCGCGAGCGGGGTGAAGGTCCTGATCGTTGAACAGCGCGCGACTGCCGAGCCCAGTGCAGTTGAAGACCAGCGCCTGAGGAAGCGCTTCAATGTCGGCCGGCGCATTGAACTTGCGAACTTCGATCCTTGCGCCGGCGATCTCGACGTCGCGGATCATCTGGCGCAGGTAGCGGCCGGTCTCGACGTACATCGTGTCATAGCGAAGCGTCTTCGTCCAAGTGAATGGATGTTCCGACGCCGTCAGCATCCGGTTGATCGGCGGAAAGCTATCGAGCAGCTTCTGGTCGGGGCTGTCGGTCTCCACATAGGTCGGCAGCCAACGAATCCCGTAATCGTCGCCGACCATGATCTGGAACCGCCGCCAGCTATAGTCGAGGGCGCGGATGAACTGCGGCATGAAGCCGGCAGGCTCATACCCCTCGCGGAACACGGAAAAAGGGTGGAACTGGCCGCCCGCGATGTTCGACGTTGTATCTGGCGGAAGGGCGGCAGCGTAGATCGTCACCTCGAATCCAGCTTCTTGGACAAGTCGGGCGGTCGATAATCCAACGACGCCAGAGCCGAGCACTGCGACGGGTCCTTGATGGCCTTGGAGGCCGAGCTCGAGGGCCAGCTTCGACGTGCCCCAGCTGAGCGTGATCCCGCCGCCCCCGTGGCCGTAATTGTGGACCAGCCGCTTGTCGCCCAGCGCTTCGGCACGAACCACGAAGCCCTGGCGTCTGAAGGGCCTCAGCCCTGCGACAGCGCGGATCAGTCGACTTGGATCGGCGTCCACCGGCGCGAGCGGCGAACAGTCGGTGGCGCGCTGCGTCCCGACCGTCGCGCAGCCCGAAAGCAGCGCGGCGGAACCGGCCGCAAAACTTCGACGGTCGAACAGCACGCCACCAGCCTAGCCGCCCTTTGCCTCAGCCTTCAATCGTCTCGATCGTCAGCCGGTCGTTCGTGAAGACGCAGACTTCCGCGGCAATCTCCATCGCCCGTCGGGCGAGGACCTCCGGGTCCTCCTCGTAGTTGGCCAGCGCCTTTGCGGCGGACAGCGCATAATTTCCCCCGGAACCGATCGCGGCAATTCCCCCCTCCGGCTCGAGGACGTCGCCGTTTCCGGTCAAGATGAGCATCTGATCCGCGTCGGCGACAATCATCAGCGCTTCGAGGTTGCGCAGATATTTGTCCGTGCGCCAGTCCTTGGCGAGTTCGACGGCAGCGCGCAGGAGCTGGCCATTATATTGTTCAAGCTTCTTCTCAAGTCGCTCAAAGAGCGTGAAGGCGTCGGCCGTTGCGCCCGCGAAGCCCCCGATGACCTTCCCGTCTTGCCCGATCCGGCGAACCTTCTTGGCATTGGGTTTCATCACCGTATTTCCCATGCTCACCTGACCGTCCCCGGCGATGACGGTCTTCCCGCCTTTCTTCACGCCGAGGATGGTCGTTCCGTGCCAATTTTCCAAAATTGTCTCCTTTGAAACCGAGGTGGGAGACGAGGGCTAGGCTTGCAAGTCGCGCTCGGAGCGTCGCTCCGGGATGAACCAGGCGAGCGACACGGAGACGTAAAGTGCAACCGAAATCAAAGGATCGACGAACGCGAGCGCGAACCCCGTTCCGTAAGCGGCGAAGCTGAGCCATTCCTTGATGCGAGGACCGGGCTCGGCTTTCGAATCGTCGCGCTCGGCGGCGGCCAGGGCACGCTCGAGGAGCATGTAGGAGATGGCTGCCATCATGAGCACGCCGCCGTAGCCGGCGACCGGCCAGGCGACGATGCCGGCCTCGCCCATCCAGCGGATCTCGTAAGGAACAAGGCTCAACCAGAACAACAGGCTGAGGTTCGCCCACAACACCCGGCCATCGATCTTCTTGGGGCCCTGCATCATGTGATGATGATTGTTCCAGAAGATTCCGATGTTGATGAAGGACAGCGCGTAGATGCCGAGGAACGGCGCCATCGCCGTGACTCCGGCCCACGTCGCCTCGCGCGGTAGCCGGATCTCCAGGACCATGATGGTGATGATGATCGCGATTACGCCATCGGTGAAGGCGTTGAGGCGGTCGGGCTTCATTGAGCGCACCCGGTCCTTAATCGATGAGTTGCTCGAAGCGCTTGTCGGGCACCAGCCACAGCACCGCAACGGCGAAATAGACGAGGACAGCGATCATCGGCCACGTGAAGGCGACGCCGATCGCAACCAGGTAAGCTCCGATCGTAGCCAGTCCCTTGCGGCCACGAACCGCGACTCTCCTTATCGGCGCGTCGGCATCGTTCGCGGCGAGCAACGCAGATCGGAGCCATGCGACGGACAGCGCGCAGAGCAGCATGACGACGCCGAAGGCGAGGACGGTGTCCCGCGTGATCCCCGCCTCACCGACCCAGCGGATGACGAACGGCACGAGGCTCAGCCAGAAGAGGAAGAACAGGTTAGCCACCAGCACGGACCCGTCGACCCGGCGGGACGCTTGCAACAGGTGATGGTGCTGGAACCAGTAGATCCCGACCTTGACGAAGGCCAGCGCGTAAGCGGCAAAGAGGGTGAACTCTGGCTGCAATGCCGTCATGCCCGCCCCGTGCGGAACGGGCAACTCCAGCACCATGATGGTGATGATGATCGCGATGACGCCGTCAGTGAAGCTGTTCAGCCGGCTCGTATTCATGCGGCAGGCCCCTTCCGCTGCAAGTCTGGCATTCAGCCGCAAAACGGCGCTCGGGGCAACATCTCGTGCGTTTCGGTTGAAGATCGAAGAGGCGGTCCGGCGAGGGAAACCAACCGGACCGCCCCTGACAGTGAGGCCCGCGCTGGCGCGGGTGTGCCGTTCTCGGACGAGAGGATCGGACCTCCGGCCCGTCTTTGCGCGCACCTTCCAAACAGGACGGTTACAAGGAAATGAATTCTCAAGGGGTGACGGGGGCGGCGACGACAATCTCTCTGCCTCCCAAGAAGCAAAGTGGCGGCCGGCCCAATCGAGGATAAGGGTCGGCCGCCATCGCATGCGCCGCGTAAGACTCGCCATCTCGGCTGCGAAGCTGAGCGTGTCGGGGTGGCGAGTCCCGGCTCTGGTTTAACCTCAAATTAATGCCAGCCAAGATTACCAAACGACAGATTACCGAAGGACAAATTACCCAAGGTTAGGACTGTCCTGACTTTCGTTAGGCGCGCCGCTAAGCGGGGTTCATGAGAAGCTTCTACACGCTGACAGCCGCTGCCATCCTCCTTTCCAGCCCGGCGTCGGCCGCGCTCAACCGAGCCGAGCAAGCGATGGTGACAACCATCGATGCCGAGCAGCAGCGCACCACTGGCCTTCTCCAGCGCTGGGTCAACCAGAACAGCGGGACGATGAGCAGGATCGGGGTCGAGGCCATGCGTGACATGGTCGAGCCGGAATTTCGCGATCTCGGCTTCAAGACCGAGTGGATCGACATGAGTGCAGCGGTGCGCGCCGGCCACCTGGTAGCGCGGCACCAAGGAAACCCAAGCGGCAAGCGTCTCCTTCTGATCGCTCACCTCGATACGGTCTTCGAACCAGACTCGCCCTTCCAGCGCTGGACGCCGGAAGGGACCTGGGCCCACGGGCCGGGCTCCGGCGACGACAAGGGCGGCATTGCCGTCATTGTCGCTGCGCTGCGCGCGATGAAGGTGGCGGGGACCCTCAGGAATTCGAACATCACGATATTCCTGACGGGAGACGAGGAGGACGCCGGAAGCCCGCTCTCCGTCTCGCGCCGAGACCTTGTTGTCGAAGGCAAGAAGGCCGACGTCGCGCTCGACTTCGAAGATTTGTCAGTCGAAGACGGCAAGGACATGGGCTCCATTGCAAGGCGCAGCGCTGGAAGCTGGACTCTGACCGTCACCGGTAAGAGCGCCCACTCGGCCGGATGGGGTGGTCCAAGCGTCGGCTATGGAGCGATCTACGAGCTCGCTCGGATCATTGATCAATTCCGAACGCAGCTTGCCGAAGACAAGCTGACCTACAATGTCGGGATCGCGGCGGGCGGGCAGACAGCGGCGCTGGACGTCGGCAGGATCCGGGTGGAGGCGACAGGCAAGACGAACATCGTCGCCCCGCTCGCGGTGGCGCGCGGGGACCTCCGCGCGATCAGCCAGGAGCAGATCGACAGGACCGAGGCCAAGATGCGCTCAATCGTCGGCCAATCGCTTCCAGGCACGAAAGCCGAGATCAGCTTCGATGCCGATGCCTATCCACCGATGCCGCCAAGCGAAGCCAATCGCGCGCTGCTCAGGCAACTGAATGGAGTTAACCGAGACATGGGCCTGCCTGAGATGGGCGAGCTCGATCCGTCGAAACGCGGCGCCGGGGACATCAGCTTCGTTGCCGCGGACGTTGACGGGCTCGTCGGGCTCGGGCCGTCGAGTTCAGGTTCGCACACCGCCGCGGAAGCGGTCGATGTTCCGTCGATTTTCAAACAGGCAAAGCGCGCCGCTATCCTGATGAGCCGCCTCGCCGCGGAGCGGCGCTGAACTGGAAGCGCGCGGGTGCGTTCGTCGATCATGCGATCCACGAGGAGGGTGGTCAGGTTTTACTTCGCTTTCCAGCGCCTCCCACGTCGGCAGGACGCTCCTTCGACCCGTCGAGACGATCACCAAGAGCCGCGGCTTGCATTGAATTAATTGAGAGCGCGATGCCGCCCGACATGCAACCAGACGCAAGCTCGCGGGTTGAGCGTCCCGCGGGGGTCTGTGCCTCCGCGACTGCCGAGGAGTTTGACCGTTGGAGGGGGGCCAGGAAAGCGTGGATATTTCGACCTCCGACCCTTTCAGACTGCTCGTGCAGTCCATCGTTGATTATGCCATCTACATGCTTGACCCCCAGGGGTTCGTGACGAGTTGGAACGCCGGAGCTGAGCGGATCAAGGGCTTCCAGACGGAAGAGATCGTCGGCCAGCATTTCTCGAAATTCTACACCGAGGAAGACCGTGCGGCGGGAATGCCCAAGAAGGTCCTCGAGACGGCGCGCGAAGAAGGCAAGTACGAAGGCGAGGGTTGGCGTGTCCGAAAGGACGGAAGCCGCTTTTGGGCGAGCGTCGTCGTCGATCGCATCAACGACGAAAACGGCAAGCTGATCGGCTTCGCGAAGATCACTCGCGACATGACGGACAAGAGGGCGGCGCAACACGCGCTGCTCGAGGCCGAGCGGCGCTTCCGAATCCTCGTCGAGGGCGTCACCGATTATGCGATCTTCATGCTCGACCCCGAGGGCCGGGTCGCCAATTGGAATGCAGGAGCCCAGCGGATCAAGGGCTACACGCCGGCCGAAATCGTGGGCGAGCATTTTAGCCGCTTCTACACGGCCGAGGATTTTGAGGCAGGCGTACCCAAGCGCGCGCTCGAGACAGCGCGCGAGACCGGACGCTACGAGGCCGAAGGCTGGCGCATGCGAAAGGACGGCACCCGCTTTTGGGCGAGCGTCGTCCTCGACGCCATCCGAGACGAGGATGGCAGGCTAATCGGCTTCGCGAAGATTACGCGCGACATGACCGAGAAGCGCGAGGCGCAGCTGCGGCTCGAGGAGAGCCGCGAGCAATTGTTCCGCGCGCAGAAGATGGAGGCTCTGGGGCAGCTGACTGGCGGGCTAGCTCATGATTTCAACAATCTGCTGACCGCGATCCTCGGTGCCTGCGAGCTCGGCCTGCGCAATGTGAATGATCCGGATAAGGCGAAGCGCATGCTCGAGGGCGTGCGGGGTTCCGCGCAACGGGGCGCAAACCTCACCAAGCAACTGCTGGCTTTCGCCCGCGCCCAGCCGCTCGAAATCAAGCAGATAGACCTCAGGCAGTTTTTCGCGGATGTCGCGACGCTCGTTCGGCCCTCGCTTCGAAGCGACATCGAAGTCGTCACCGAGATTTCGGACCAGCTATGGCCGATCGACGCCGATGCCGGCGCGCTCGAACTTGCGCTGCTCAACCTCGCCTTCAACGCCCGCGACGCGATGAAGCAGGGAGGGACTTTGCGGATCAGCGCGCACAACGACATTCTTCAAGGAACGCCGGAAGGCCTCCGGGGAGAGCATGTCGTACTGGCCATTTCGGACACCGGCTCCGGAATGCCGCGCGAGGTGATGGAACGAGTTTTCGAACCATTCTTCACGACCAAGAGCTTCGGCGAAGGGACTGGCCTTGGCCTTAGCCAGGTGTTTGGCTTCGCCAAACAAATCGGCGGAGCCGTCGTCGTCGATTCCGAAATGGGCAAGGGAGCGACGTTCACGCTGTACCTTCCCGCGAGCCACGGCTCCGGTGCGAAGCAGACGATGAACGGAGCCACTAGGCTCGGGCGAGTCCTCATCGTCGAGGACGATGCGTTCGTCGCCGAGCTTGCCGCGGACATGTTCGGCGAGCTCGGGTTTGAGAGCGCAGTCGCGCACAGCGCAAAGGAGGCGCTCGAACGATTGGCGGGAGGGGACACGCCCCGGGTCGTCTTCAGCGATGTCGTCATGCCAGGCGGGATCACCGGCATCGAACTCGCGCGCAAGCTGCGCCAACGCTTCCCCGAACTACCGATCCTTCTCACCACCGGATACAGCGAGCAGGTCAATGTCACCGAGGGCTTCCCGGTGTTGCAGAAACCCTATGAGCTGAATGCGCTCGCACGTGCGATCGGCGGTGTCCTGAAGCAGGAAATCCCAGTCACCTGAGCCGCTTGCGTGCGCGGCATTGACAGGTTCGACGATTAGGAGCCTCATCATTCATGGCCGCGCCTCGAAGAAGCGGCCCCGGTGGGGGAATGGACATGCAACAAGCGGTGTCTGCGCGGGCTCCCGCGCACCTTTGGATCGTCGGAATGCTGTCGCTCTTGTGGAATTGCTTCGGAGCGTACGACTATACCATGACCAAGACCCAGGGCGCGAAATACATAGCGACGGCGATGCCCGGCGTGGATTCGAACGCGGCGCTCGCCTGGATCAACGGAATGCCCTTGTACGCGCAGATCGGCTGGGCGCTGGGCGTGTGGCTGGCGCTTCTTGGCTCGGTGCTGCTGCTGATGCGAAGTCGGTGGGCGGTCTGGTCCTTCGGCCTGTCCCTTGCGGGCGCGGTGCTCAGCCTCGGCTATCAGATGGTGCTTGCCGCGCCGATGCCTGGCGGTGAGAACAGCCCGATGATGAAGGTGATGCCGCTCGTCATCCTGGCGATTGCGGTCGCCCTGCTCCTCTATGCGCGGGCGCAGGAGAAAAAGGGCGTGCTCCGCTAGCCGTTCGCGTCAGCCGCGCCGGCCGCCGAAGCGGGTGCGGCTGACTTTTCCGAACCTTCCCTTGCGGGTGCCTGGCTTGCCTTCCATCGAGCTCCCGAGCGGCCGCGGCGCAACCCGCTCGTAATCGGGTATCCCAAGATCGTCCTCCTCGAGCCGGCGGATCTCGTCGCGAAGCCGCGCCGCGTCCTCGAACTCGAGGTCAGCGGCGGCCTTTCGCATCCGTTCCTCAAGGTCGGCGATATAGGCCTTGAGGTTGTGACCCACGAGGTGGGGCCGCTCCTCGTCCCCGGTATCCACCAGCACGTGATCGCGCTCCGAGACATCGGCGAGGAGGTCGGTGATATTGCGCTTGACGCTTTCCGGCGTGATCCCGTGCGCGGCGTTATATTCGAGTTGCTTCTCGCGGCGGCGGCCGGTCTCGGCGAGCGCGCGTTCCATCGAGCCGGTGACCCTGTCGGCATAAAGGATGACGCGTCCTTCGACGTTGCGAGCGGCACGGCCGATGGTCTGGATCAGCGACGTTTCCGATCGGAGAAACCCCTCCTTGTCCGCGTCGAGGATTGCGACCAACCCGCACTCCGGGATGTCGAGGCCCTCGCGCAGCAGGTTAATTCCGACGAGGACGTCATAAACTCCGAGCCGGAGCTCCCGGATCAGTTCGATGCGTTCGAGGGTCTCGACGTCGGAATGCATGTAGCGCACCTTCAGTCCGGCCTCGTGCAGATATTCGGTGAGGTCCTCGGCCATGCGCTTGGTGAGCGTGGTGACGAGCGTCCGATAGCCCTTGCGTGCAGTCTCCCGGGCCTCGTGAACGAGGTCGTCGACCTGATCTTCCACCGGCTTGATCTCCACCGGCGGGTCGATCAGGCCCGTCGGGCGGATAACCTGCTCGCTGAACACACCGCCGGTTTCGTTCATTTCCCACGGGCCCGGCGTCGCCGACACGAACATCGACTGTGGACGCATCGCGTCCCACTCGTTGAATCGCAGCGGCCGGTTGTCGATGCAGCTCGGCAGTCGGAAACCATATTCCGCGAGCGTGATCTTGCGCCGGTGGTCGCCCCGCGCCATCGCGCCGATCTGCGGCACTGTCTGGTGGCTCTCGTCAATGAACAGGAGGGCGTTGTCCGGAAGATATTCGAACAGCGTCGGGGGCGGCTCGCCGGGAAGGCGGCCGGTGAGGAAGCGCGAGTAATTCTCGATCCCCGCGCACGAGCCGGTGGCCGCGATCATTTCGAGATCGAAGTTGGTGCGCTGTTCGAGGCGCTGCGCCTCGAGCAGGCGGCCTTCGCCGGTCAGCTCCTTGAGGCGCTCCGCAAGCTCGTGCTTGATTGCCTCCATCGCCTGCTTGAGCGTTGGTCCGGGGGTCACATAGTGCGAGTTCGCGTAGACCTTGATGCTGTCCAGCGACGCCACGCTCTTGCCGGTCAGCGGGTCGAACTCGGTGATTCCCTCGATCTCGTCGCCGAAGAAGGACACGCGCCAGGCGGTGTCCTCATAGTGCGACGGGAAGATCTCCAGGCTGTCGCCGCGCACCCGGAAATTGCCGCGCGCGAACGCCTGGTCGTTGCGGCGGTATTGCAGCGCGACGAGCTTGCGGATGACCTCGCGCTGGTCCTCGACCCCGCCCTTCTTGAGGCTGAAGGTCATCGCCGAATAGGTCTCGACCGAGCCGATGCCGTAGAGGCACGAGAC
>JBJMVK010000110.1:0-19131 GCA_045810725.1 Sphingomonas sp.
CACTCTATCCCTACAACACGCTCTACCCATCTATAGTGATGGCCTGCGCCGGGCAGATCGCCTCGCACAGCTTGCAGGCGATGCAGCGCTCCTCGCCGCTCGGATAGCGACGCAGCGCATGCTCGCCTTTGAAGCGCGGGCTGATGGGGCCCTTCTCGTAGGGATAATTGATCGTGGCCTTGGGCTTGAAGAAATATCTCAAGGTCAGCCAGTGCGCCTTGAGGAACTCCCACAGAGTGAAGGATTTGACCCAGTGATTCATGCCGCCGGGCCTCCATAGCGCGTGAGCATCAGCCAGCCCGAAACGAGGACAACGAAGACAATCGAGAGCGGCAGAAAGATCTTCCACCCGAGCCGCATCAGCTGATCGTAGCGATACCTCGGCACGGTCGCCTTCACCCAGCCAAAGCAGAAAAAGAAGAAGGACATTTTGGCGAGCAACCAGAGGATTCCCGGGATCAAATACAATGGCGCGAAGTCGACCGGCGGAAGCCAGCCTCCCCAGAACAGGATGGCATTGAGCGCGCACATCAGGATGACGTTCGCATATTCGCCCAACCAGAAGAGCGCGAAGCTCATCGATGAATATTCCGTTTGATGGCCTGCGACGAGCTCGCTTTCCGCCTCGACGAGGTCGAATGGGGTCCGGAAGGTTTCGGCCATGGAGCTGATGAAGAACACAACCCACATCGGAAACAGCAGGATGTTGAAGCCGAAGCCGTTGAAGATGCCGAGCCCAAAGCCCTTCTGAAGTACGACGATCTGCGACAGGTTGAAGGTGCCTGCGTAAAGGACGACCGTGATGAGGACGAAGCCAATCGAGACTTCGTAGCTCACCATCTGCGCTGCCGCGCGCAGAGCCGAGAAGAATGGGTATTTCGAGTTCGACGCCCAGCCGGCGACGATCACCCCGTAAACCCCAAGCGAGCTCGCCGCGAGGATGTATAGCAAGCCCACGTTGACGTCTGCGAGAACAACGCCCGGCTGGAACGGGATGACGGCCCAGACGATCAGCGCGACGGTGAAGGTCACGATCGGCGCGATGAGGAACAGGCCCTTGTTCGCGCTGGTCGGGATGATGGTTTCCTTGAGGAAGACCTTCAGTCCGTCAGCGAAGCTCTGAAGGAGGCCCCAGGGCCCGACCACATTGGGTCCGCGGCGCAATGCGATGGCGGCCCAGATCTTGCGTTCGGCATAGATGACCATCGCGACCGCCAACATCAGCGGAAGCGCGATGACGAGGATTCCAATGATCGTGGCAAGGAGCCACGCCCAGCCATAGATCATCCCGTGGCTGACAAAGAACGCGGTCATTCTGCGGCCACCTCATAGTGGAGCTTCTGGACCAGCTCCTCGGAGCAAAGGTGCATCGTCGGGCTGTTGCGGCAGATCGCGTTGGTGAGGAAGAAGTCGGCGATAGGGTAGCTGATGGGCCCGTCCGCCTTCGGGTCGAGATTTGGGGGCGCCCACGGCAGGTCGATGATCCCGTCCCGGCCGAGTTGCGGATATTCGGCGACCATGTGTTTTCGAAGCTCGGCGAAGGTGTCGAAAGGCAGCTTGTGGCCCGCGAGTTCCGAGACTGCGCGCAGGATCGCCCAGTCCTCTCGTGCTTCTCCTGGCGGGAAGGCGGCCTTTTCGCCCCTCTGCACGCGGCCCTCGGTATTGACGTACGTGCCGTGCTTTTCGGCGTAAGCGGCGCCGGGCAGAATGAGGTCGGCCTGTTTCGCACCATTGTCGCCATGGTGGCCGATATAGATCTTGTAGGCGCCCTTCAGCCGGTCGGCTGGCATCTCATCTGCGCCGAGCAGAAGCACGAGCTCGGGACCTGCCGTCTCGAGGTCAGTTATGCCCCGCGGCTGCGCGTAACCCAGCACCAGCGAGGCCATGCGCGACGCGGAGGTGTGGACGACGTTGAAGCCGTTCCATCCGTCCTTGATCAGCCCAAGCGGCCCAACCTGCGCGAGCGCCGCGCCGAGACCCCCGGCTGCGAGCGCGCCTGGCCCGACGATCAGAGCGGGCCGTTCGGCCTTGGCGAATACGTCCTGGACGACCGCCGGCAGCTTGTCGACGAGCCGCAGATCGTTGCCGAGCCACTGGACCTTCATTCCAAGATCAAGCTCTGGACCGATCGCGAAGACTTTGCCGCCCTTGCGCGCGACCTTGCGCACGCGGGTGGCGATCAACGGCGCTTCCCAGCGGATGTTTGAACCCAGGAGCAAAACGGCGTCCGCGTTTTCAATTCCCGCGATCGTCGAGTTGAACGCGACGGCCGAGAGGCTCGTGCAATCGTATGTCAGACCGGTCTGCCGGCCCTCGAGCAGCTTCGATCCCTGCCCTTCGAGCAGCTTGCTCGCCGCATACATGGTCTCGGCATCGAGGAGGTCGCCAGCGATGGCCGCGACCCTGCTCCGGGCCTTCTTAAGACGCCTGGCGAAGATTTCGAGCGCTTCCTTCCAGCTCCCCTCGCGCAGCTTGCCCTTTTCGCGCACCCAGGGCCGATCCAGCCGGTTGCGGACGAGCGCGTCGACGTGGTGGCGCGTCTTGTCGCTGATCCACTCCTCGTTCACGTCCTCGTTGATGCGTGGAAGCACGCGCATCACCTGGCGCTGTCGAACGTCGAGGCGAATGTTGGAGCCCACTGCATCCATGACGTCGATGCCGGGTACTCGTCGAAGCTCCCACGGGCGCATCTCGAAAATCTGCGGCTTCTGTAGAAGCGCTCCAACCGGGCAGACGTCAGCGAGATTGCCGGCGAGCTCGCTCGCGACGGTCCGCTCGAGATAGGTCGTGATCTGGCTGTCCTCCCCTCGGTACAGCATGCCAATCTCCGGAACGCCCGCCACTTCCTCCGAGAAGCGGATGCATCGCGTGCACTGGATGCACCGGGTCATCGAGGTTTTGATGACGGGCCCCATGTACTTGTCGTCGATGGCGCGCTTGTTTTCCTCGAAGCGCGAGAAGCTGCGGCCATAGGCCATCGCCTGGTCCTGCAGGTCGCATTCGCCCCCCTGGTCGCAGATCGGGCAATCGAGAGGGTGATTGATGAGCAGGAACTCCATCACGCCTTCGCGCGCCTTCTTGACCATCGGCGTGTCGGTACGGATTACCTGGCCGTCCGCGGCGGGCAACGCGCAGCTCGCCTGCGGCTTCGGTGGCCCCGGCGCGACCTCGACGAGGCACATTCGGCAATTGCCGGCGATGGACAATCGTTCGTGATAACAAAAGCGCGGGATCTCCTTGCCGGCAAGCTCGCAAGCCTGCAGTACGGTCGCGCCCTGCGGGACCTCGATCTCGATGCCGTCGATGGTGACCTTAGGCATCCGTCTCGTCCTTCTTCCTCCGAACGGTGCGATCGATCTGGGTCACGCGCGGCCCACTGCGGGATACCGCCAGTGCAGCGATGATCGCGACCGCGACCGCGATCAGGAGCATGACGAGCGTCTGCGTGCTCACGGTCGCGGACCTCCTCTGCGGCGGGCCCGGCGCATGGAGAAGATGACCGCGAAGACGATCACGAGCGCGATGAGCATGATCGTGCTCATCAGTCGTCGATCCTTTCGCGCTGCTTCTGCGTGTCGGCCCCGGGCGAGCGGTCGGGTGACCGGTAGCCGAAGATCGCTAGACCACCGAGGATCGCGATGATTAGCACGAGCAAGATGATCGTGCTCGACACATGAATGCCGCCAAACGTGCGGTGCGGCGCGAAGAGCGCCGTTGCGGTGGAAATGACGCTCATTCCGCCGCCTCCAGCATCCGGCGGCCCGACCGCTCCCCGATGCGGCGCTCCAGCTCGGGCCGGAAGTGGCGAACCAAGCCCTGGATCGGCCATGCGGCGGCGTCGCCGAGGGCACAGATGGTGTGACCTTCGATCTGCTTGGTCACGTCGATGAGCTTGTCGATGTCGGCGACGTCGGCATCGCCGACCCGAAGCTTCTCCATCATCCGCCACATCCAGCCGGTGCCCTCTCGGCACGGTGTGCACTGTCCGCAGCTCTCGTGCTTGTAGAAATAGCTGATGCGGCTGATAGCCCGGACGATGTCGGTCGACTTGTCCATGACGATGACGGCTGCCGTGCCGAGGCCCGACCCGAGCGCCTTCAGTCCGTCGAAATCCATCGGCGCGTCCATAATCTCGGCTGCTGGGACGAGTGGCACCGACGATCCGCCGGGGATGACCGCGAGGAGATTGTCCCAGCCTCCGCGGACTCCCCCGCCGTGTCGCTCGATGAGCTCGCGGAAGCTGATCCCCATCGATTCCTCGACGACGCACGGCGTGTTGATGTGCCCCGAGAGCTGGAAGAGCTTGGTGCCTTCGTTCTTCGGATTGCCGATGCTGGCGAACCATTCTGCCCCGCGGCGAAGAATGGTCGGGGTTACCGCGATGCTCTCGACATTATTGACCGTTGTCGGGCACCCGTAGAGGCCGGCGCCTGCCGGGAAGGGCGGCTTGAGCCGCGGCTTGCCCTGCTTGCCCTCGAGGCTCTCGAGCATCGCCATCTCTTCGCCGCAGATGTAAGCGCCCGCGCCGCGGTGGACGAAAACATCGAAGTCAAAGCCGCTGCCCGCCGCATTCTTGCCGAACAGGCCGGCGTCGTAACATTCCCGGACTGCACGGCGAAGGACCTCGGTCTCGCGGATGAACTCGCCGCGCACGTAAATATACGCCGCCCTGCAGCGCATCGCGAAGCCGGCGACCAGCGCGCCTTCGAGCAGCTTGTGAGGGTCATGGCGGAGGATTTCCCGGTCCTTGCAGGATCCTGGCTCGGATTCGTCGGCATTGATCACGAGGAAGTTCGGCTTACCCGGCTTGGGCTCCTTGGGCATGAAGCTCCATTTCATGCCTGTCGGGAACCCGGCACCGCCGCGCCCTCGAAGACCGGACGCCTTGACCGCATCGATGATGGCGTCCTGGCCGATCGCCATCAGGGTCTTCGTATCGTCCCAGTCGCCGCGCTGCTGAGCAGCCTTGAGCCACGGCTCTTGGAAGCCATAGACATTGGTGAAGATCCGGTCCTTATCGGAAAGCGGTCCCGTGTAGCCCATCACCGAATCCGCTTCGATCCGAGCTTGTTCTGGGCGAACATCACGATGCCGACGCAAAGCGCGAGAATGACTGCGACTTTCAGGATCTTCAGAAGCACGCCGATCAGCAGGATAGCGAGGATTACCGCGATGATGAGTGCGATCATTGGGCACCCTCTCCGGCTGGGCCGGCGGTCGGCGTCCATTGCGGCCGGTAATCGTAATTGCGCTCGGCCATTTTCTTGAGCGTGGTCGGTCCCGTGACCGGGCAGCTGGTCTGGCGATCGATCTGGGGCCCTGGCTTCGGGGCCTTGCCGGCGGAGAGGGCGTCGAGAACCGCTCCCATGGTCTCCGCGGTCAGGTCCTCATAATTGTCATCGTTGATCTGCACCATTGGCGCATTGGCGCAGGCGCCGAGGCATTCGACCTCGGTCAGAGTGAACCGGCCGTCCTCGGTCGTGTGGCCCTTGCGCAGACCACGTTTGTAGCAGGCTTCGAAGAGCTCGTCGGAGCCTCGCAGCATGCACGGTGTCGTTCCACACACCTGGACATGGAAGCGGCCGACGGGCTCGAGGTTGAACATCGTGTAGAAAGTCGCGACTTCGAGTACGTGGACCACAGGCATGTCAAGTTCGCGCGCAACGAACTCCATGACCGGGATCGGCAACCAGCCCTGCGTATTGCTTTCGGCGCCGACCTGCCGCTGCGCGAGGTCGAGAAGCGGGATCGACGCCGACATTTGCCGCCCTGGCGGATAGCGCCCGATGATCTCCTCCGCCTTTCGTGCATTCTCGTCGGTCCACCGGAATTCCCCCCAGCGGGCGCGCTCCTGTGGATTGTCGAGAATCCCTGCTTGTCCGGCCATCAGCGATCCACCTCGCCGAAAACGGGGTCGATCGCGGACAACACGGCGGTGGTGTCCGCGAGCATGTGGCCCCTCATCATCATGTCCATCGCCTGGAGATGGCTCATCATCGTCGGCCTGATCTTGCAGCGGTAGGGACGGTTCGTACCGTCGGCCACGAGATAGACACCGAACTCGCCCTTGGGGCTCTCGGTCGCGAGGTAAACTTCGCCCGCCGGGACGTGATAGCCCTCCGTGTAGAGCTTGAAGTGATGGATCAACGCCTCCATCGAGGTTTTCATCGCGGTGCGTGACGGCGGGAAGACCTTGTTGTCGAGCGAGCCAACCGGGCCTTTGGGCATTTGCTGCAGGCACTGGTGCATGATTTTCGCCGACTGCCGCACTTCCTCTACCCGGACCATGAAACGATCGTAGCAATCGCTGTTGGTCCCGACGGGGATCTCGAAGTCCATGCGGTCATAGACCTCGTACGGCTGCGAACGCCGGATATCCCACGGTATGCCTGCCGCGCGGATCATTGGGCCCGAGAAGCCCCACGCAATCGCGTCATCCTTGTGGACCACGGCTATATCGACGTTGCGTTGCTTGAAGATGCGGTTGTCGGCGACGAGCGATATCGAATCCTCGAACAATTGCATCCGATTGACGAGCCAGTCTTGGAGATCGACCAGGAACTTTTCCGGCAGGTCGTAGCGTACGCCGCCGGCACGGAAATAATTGGCGTGCATCCTGGCCCCAGATGCCCGTTCATAAAATTGCATTAGGTCTTCTCGCAGCTCGAACAACCACAGGTTCGGCGTCATTGCACCGACGTCCATGATATGGCTGCCAAGGTTGAGAAGGTGGTTCTTGATGCGGGTCAGTTCCGCCATCATCGTGCGGATGTACTGAGCCCGCAGCGGCACCTCGAGCCCCATCAACTTCTCGATGGCGAGGACGAAGCTGTGCTCCATGCACATCGGCGAGCAATAGTCGAGACGGTCGAAGTACGGCAGCGCCTGGGCGTAGGTTTTGTATTCGATCAGCTTTTCGGTACCGCGGTGAAGCAGGCCGATGTGCGGATCAACGCGTTCGACCACCTCGCCGTCTAGCTCCATGATCAGTCGAAGAACGCCGTGCGCCGCCGGATGCTGCGGGCCGAAGTTGATCGTGTAATTACTGATCGTCTCGTCGCCGGGATCGCCAACGTGGCCGATGTCTTTGCCCTCGGCGAACGCGCCGACGCTCACTTCCACCTTGCGAGGGCTCTGTGGATCGGATCCAGTACCGCCGCCGCCGGGGACCGTGGCGAGGTCGTTTCGGGCGTCGGTCATCCCGCACTTCCTCCGGTGCGAGGCCTGCGCCCACGCCGCGGCTTCGGATCAGGGCCGACTTCAGGCTTGCTAACCTCTTTGGCCGCTTTTGCCTTGGCGGACTTGCGGGCTTCATTGGTCGCCTGAACGTCACCGGGCTTCCCCGCGCCGGTGTCGGACGGCTTGTCGGTCGTCTTGGGGGTTACCGCCGGCGTTTGGGGGTTCACCGTCGAGGGTGCGTTCGGAGCCGGTGCTGGAGACGGTGCCCCCGCCCCTTCGGCCGTTGCCTTCTCATCGCCGGGAAGCACATATTCAGCGCCTTCCCAAGGCATCAGGAAATCGAACGTCCTGAAGTCCTGCGGAAGCGAGACCGGCTCGTAGATCACACGCTTCTCGGCTTCCGAATAGCGCATTTCGACGTGACCCGTCAGGGGAAAGTCCTTCCGCTGAGGATAACCTTCGAACCCGTAGTCCGTCAGAATCCTGCGAAGGTCGGGATTGCCTGCGAAGGCGACGCCGTACATGTCGAAAACCTCACGTTCCAGCCAGCCCGCGACAGGCCACAGGCTGGTCACGCTCGGCACCGGCGTGTTTTCATCCGTCGAGATTCTTACTCGAATCCGGCGGTTCCGGGTCAGAGAGAGCAGGTGATAAACCACTTCGAAACGCTCGGGCCGTTCCGGATAGTCGACGCCGGCCATCTCCATCAGCTGCTGATATTCAAGGCCCGGAGTGTCGCGCAGCGTCCGCAGCACCTCGACGATGCTCTCGCGAACAACCGTTAGGCTGATCTCGCCAACAGCATCCTTGACGCCAAGCAGGGCATCTCCGAGCGCTGGCTTGGCCAGGTCCACGACACCTTCATCCGACGCCATCTTCGGGACGTGGGTTGCGAGCTTGACCGGCATCAGCGCTCGATTGTCCCTTCGCGGCGAATCTTGCGCTGAAGCTGCAGGATCCCATAGAGCAGGGCCTCGGCCGTTGGCGGACAGCCAGGGACGTAGATGTCGACCGGCACGATGCGGTCGCAGCCCCGGACCACGCTATAGCTGTAGTGATAATAACCGCCGCCGTTGGCGCAGCTGCCCATCGAGATGACATAGCGCGGCTCGCTCATCTGGTCGTAGACGCGCCGAAGCGGCGGAGCCATCTTGTTGCAGAGCGTCCCCGCAACGATCATCACGTCGGACTGGCGGGGGCTCGCCCGCGGCGCTGCTCCAAATCTTTCAAGATCATAGCGTGGCATGTTCACATGGATCATCTCGACAGCGCAGCACGCGAGGCCGAAGGTCATCCACCACAAGGAACCGGTGCGCGCCCAAGTGAACAAGTCTTCAGTTGTGGTGACCATGAACCCCTTCTCGTTCAGCGATTGCTGGACTTCGAGAAGCTTCTTCTGATCAACTTCGCCAGGAATGAGGCCGGAGATGCGCGCGAGTTCTTCCTCGCTCGGCATGCGGTCTTCATTGGGGCGCAGCATCACTCCCATTCGAGCGCCCCTTTCTTCCAGGCGTAAGCGAGGCCAAGGGCAAGTTCCACGAGGAAGATGACCATCGCGGCCCAGCCGGTCCACTTGGTGAAACCCAGGCTCACTGCCCACGGAAACAGGAACGCCGCCTCCAGATCGAAGACGATGAAGAGGATCGCCACGAGATAGAAGCGCACGTCGAATTCGGAGCGCGCATCCTCGAACGCGGGGAAGCCGCACTCATATTCGCTGAGCTTCTGCGGATCCGGCTTGTGGGCGCCGGTGAAGCGCGAAACGATCATCGGCAGCACTACGAAGCCCGCGGACAAGCCGAGGGCGACGATCAGGAACAAGAGGATCGGCAGGTAGCCTGCGGCAACGCTTGCCAAGGGAATACTCCGGGAGCTTCGAGAACTTGGCGGCTCTCTAGGACAGGGTTCCGCCGCCCGCAACACTGCGAGGGCGCAAAAGGCGCTTATTGCGGCTTGCAATCCTTTGTGGCGGGCATGGCAAGGATCCGAGCACCCGAAACCCGTCTGGATCGGGGCTTGTCGATGCTCTCCCAGCCCGATCGAGTGACAATCAGAACGCGCTCGCCGTCATAAGTCAGCTGAGTTGGGTCCTGAAGCTCCGCCACTTCGTCGACGCTCAGAGCGCTCTCCGTGGGCGAAATCGCTATCAGCGCGCCCGGCGCGTTCCCATTGTAGATGCCGTAATAGGTTGAGCCGCAGCGAACGAGCCCGTCTACACCGCGCTGGGGCTTGCCGTCGTGCCTGAGGAGGAGCGTTCGCGTCCCTGTGGCGAGGTCGATTAGAGCTATTCCGTCGCCGTAGTCGGATACGAGCAGACGGCTTCCGCTGCCATCGAGGGCCATTCCCTGCCCGCTCTTGCCAACCCCAACCTTGACCACGGCCTTCAGAACGCCGGCTGTTCTTCCAAGGAAGTAAACCGCGCCGTTCCGGCCGTCACTCACGAACACGCCCGCGGTAAAGACCGACACATCGCCAGGATGAAAGGTTCCAAGCTCCGGCTCGATCTGCATTCGCACTCGCCCGCGCCGATCGAGGCGGATCAGAGCGCCGCCATGACAAGGCTTGATCATTGAAGTCTTCGGCGGACAATCGGCTGCAACCCACAGGGATCCTGTCTCCGCGTCGAGCGCAATGGCGAATGGATAGAGCCTGCGAGGGAGCGTCGCGAAGACCCTGCAAGCTGATCGACAGGCGAGGATTTGATGATCGAGAACGCTCGAGACCCAGATCGTCCGGCCGTCGCTGGCTATCCCTTCGATCAGACGGTGCTTCGGATCTATGGTGAGGATTGGCTGCGGCTGAATGGCTGTCGCCGCCGCGAAGGCCAACAGTGCGATCAGCGAAGGGCCCCGGCTACGAGCTTCTGGAGCTTGCTGTGGATTGCCGCTGAACCGGCGAGATACTCGCCGCGCTCGAACGCTCGATCAGCGCCTCGATAGTCGGTCACGAACCCCCCAGCCTCGCGGACGAGAAGCACGCCCGCGGCCGCGTCCCATAAATCGAGTTCATCTTCCCAGAAACCGTCAAATCTGCCAGCGGCCACCCAAGCGAGATCAAGAGCAGCCGAGCCGAATCGGCGCACTCCCGAGACCTGCGGACCGACAGCCGCATAGATCTTGGCCCAGGTGGCCACGTCGCCACGGCCACAATGGGGTATTCCAGTGGCGATCAGGCTGTCGGCAAGGTCTCGCCGAGCAGAAACTCGAAGCCTCGCGTCCTGGAGCCACGCGCCCCTGCCCTTTTCCGCCCAGAAGCTTTCGTCCGTTAGCGGCTGGTAGATGAGGCCGTGGCTGATCTCGGCCCGGCCATCGGGTCGTCGCTCTTCGACAGCGATCGAAATAGAGAAGTGCGGCACTCCGTGAAGAAAGTTGGTCGTCCCGTCGAGCGGGTCCACGATCCACCGCGGCTTGGCCGGATTTCCCTCGATCTCGCCGCCTTCCTCGAGCAGCATTCCCCAGTCAGGACGTGCGTTGCGCAGTTCCTCGACGATCGTCCGCTCCGCCCGCTTGTCGGCCATCGAAACGAAGTCTGCCGGGCCTTTGCGGCTTACCTGCAGCTGCTCGACTTCGCCGAAGTCGCGCCTCAGTCGCGGCGCCGCTTTGCGGGCGGCCCGGGTCATGACAGTGATCAGGCCTGAGTGGGCTACCATCTTCTAGTCCGCGCGGCGGACGTACTCGCGATTGTAGACATCGACGACGATGCGCGTACCTGCGGTAATGTGCGGAGGGACGAGGACCTTCACGCCGTTGTCGAGCACGGCCGGCTTGTAGCTCGAACTCGCAGTCTGTCCTTTGACCACCGCGTCGGCCTCGACGATCGTTGCTTCAACCTGGTCGGGAAGCTGAACGCTGATCGGCCGCTCGTTATAGAGTTCCATGACCACATCCATGCCATCCTGCAGGAATTCGCCCGCATCGCCGAGCAGGTCTTGGGGAAGCGACACCTGCTCGTAGGTATCCTTGTCCATGAACACCAGCATGTCGCCGTCATGATAGAGGAACTGGAAATCCTTGGTGTCGAGCCGCACCCGCTCAACGGTCTCAGCCGAGCGGAAGCGGACGTTGGTCTTACGGCCGTCGATGAGGTTCTTCATCTCGACCTGCATGTAGGCTCCGCCCTTGCCCGGCTGGGTATGCTGGATCTTCACGGCGCGCCAGATGCCGCCCTCATATTCGATGATGTTGCCGGGACGGATGTCCACGCCGCTGATCTTCATGTCTTCTCTCGGAGAAATGTTGGGAAAGAGCCGCCGCAGCCCGTAGCGGCTCGTCTATTTCCCGGCAAGCACAGGGTATGGATTAACCGCCGAGCCCTGCCACCAGCGCTCGCCCGGAGCCATCGAGTTGATCGCGAAATGGAGGTGCGGCGCTGATGCGCTTGCATCGCCGGTGTGGCCAACGCGGGCGATCACCTGGCCGCGCTTCACCTTCTGGCCTTCGGCAAGGCCGGGCGCATAAGCAGACAGGTGCGCGTAATAATACATCCATCTGGGGTCGGTGGCTCGCTCGTAGATCGTGATCCCGCCGCCGCCCTGACTGAAGAAAAGCTTCTCGATCGTTCCATCGCCCGCCGCGATTACCGGCGTGCCTTCGCTGGCCATGATGTCGATGGCGTCATGACGTCGTCCGCTTCCGCGCGCGGCGTCATAGGTATCGACGAGATCGGTCGCCTTCACGCCTACCACGGGGAGGGCGAGACCGGCTGGTCCGACGACGACCTGCTGCGCGACCTCCACCGGAGGTGCTTTGTTCGGTTTCACCGCGACGATGTTGCCGCGGCGAGCGACCTCCGGCGGCGGCTCTGGAACGATGCTGTAGAACCAGATCCAGAAGGCACTCACCACGACCGCAGTGAATATAGCCGTGAACAAAGCGGTGGCCGCGTACTTCAGTGCAACTCTCCATCAAAAGCGTTGTTGATGTGTAACGATGGAGCGAATAACTGTTTCCAACTCTAAGCGCGCAGGCATCCGCGTCGGCTGCTCGGGCTGGGTCTACAAGCATTGGCGCGGTTTGCTTTACGCCGACAGCCTCCCCCAGAAGCGTTGGTTCGAGCGCTACGCCGAGGAATTCGACACGGTTGAGATCAATGCGAGCTTTTATCGGCTTCCCCTTGTTTCGACCTTTGAAGGCTGGCGAGAGAAAGCGCCGCCGGGCTTCCGCTACGCCCTGAAGGCCAACCGCTTCATCACGCACATGAAAAAGCTCCGCGATTGCGAGGAAGCCGCTGATGGTTTTATCGATCTGGCGCGTCTATTGGAGCGGACGCTGGGGCCTATTCTCTATCAACTCCCTCCAAGCCTGCACAAGGATCTGGAACGGCTCGAAACCTTCCTCATGAGACTGCCGGGCGATCTCGAGCAGGTTGTCGAGTTCCGGCACAAGAGCTGGTACGACGAAGACGTTCTGGCCCTTCTCGACAGACATGGCGTGGGCTTCGTCACGCATGATCTCAAGGGACTGAAGTCCCCGAGGTGGGCGAGCGGCAGAACCGCCTACGTTCGCTTCCACGGCGCCGCTGGCAAATACTGGGGCCGCTATTCGGACGAGGCGTTGCTCGATTGGACGGATTGGCTGGTGGATCAGACGCGACAGGGCCGCTCCTGCTGGTGCTACTTCAACAACGATGTCCACGGCCACGCCGTCGAGGATGCCCGCACGTTGAAATCCATGATCGGGAAGTTGGGCCCCTGATCGGCCAAGGGGTTCAACCTCCGGCAAGATGCAATTGGCGACGACGCCTCTCTGGACAGAGGGCGGCCGCCGACCAGTCAAAGCCTGCCGCCAGATGGATAGCGACCAACCCGTGTCCAAAACTCGCTTCAGCTAGCGACTAGAACGCTTTCGAACGCGCGGACGGCCGCTGCCGGATCATCCTTCCCCCACACCGCCTGGCAAACTGCAAGGAAGTCTGCGCCCGCATCGACGAGGGATCTCGCGTTGTCCGGAGTGATCCCGCCGATCGCCACGCACGGAATTTCGAAAAGCGTCGACCACCAGCTAAGGATCGAGGGTTCCGGCCGATAGTGTGAAGGCTTAGTCGTAGTTGGATAGAAAGCTCCGAACGCGACATAATCGGCACCCGCTTCCCCGGCTTCCATCGCGAGGTGCCGGCTGTCGTGGCAGGTCTTGCCGATCTGCGCCGATGCACCGAGGAAGCGCCTCGCCTCGCCAACGTCACCGTCGCTCTGCCCGAGATGGACGCCGTCAGCCCCAAGGCGCTTTGCGAGGGTCATGCTATCGTTCACGATGAACGCGACCCCGGCATCCGCGCAAATACGCTGTAACGGCTCGCCAAGACGGGCGAGCTCGTGCTCGTCGACATCCTTGACGCGCAACTGGAACGCTGCGGACAAGCCCGGTTCGAGAGCGGCCTTGAGACGGCCGGGAAACACGCCCCCGACATCCTGCGGGCTGATGAGATACAGCTTCGCAGGCTCCTTCCTCTCGGCTGGAGGGAATTGAACTGGATCGAACTCGATTGCGTCCAAGGTCAGGCCGGTACCTTCGCCGTCGAGGCTTCATAGATCTCGTTGATCGCCGTGCCGAGGCTTTCGTTGAACTCCTCGTCGCTCTGCTGAGCTCGCAGGTCCGACAGAAGCGCTCGGCTGAAGCTCGCGATCATTCCGGGGTTCTTGGCCAGCTCGCGACAAGCTTCCCGACGGGAAAATCCGCCTGAGAGAGCGACGACGCGCAAGACCTTGGGATGTCCGATGAGCGGTTGGAAAAGGCCGGGCTTCTCCGGAATGGAGAGCTTCAGCATGACCCGCTCGCCGTCCGGAACTCCTTCCAGCTCTTCGAGAATTGCGGTCAGAAGCAGATCATCGCTATCTGCGCGCTCAGCGCTCTTGATATTCACCTCGGGCTCGATGATCGGCACCATCGCGTGCGCGAGCACCTGCCTCGCCACTTGGAACTGCTGGGCGAGCGCGACAGCGATACCCCCCGCGTTCGCGCGATTGACGACCGAACGTTCCTTGGTCCCGAACACGCCGAGTGACTTCGCCCGTTCGAGCAGCGGATCGAGGTCCGGCATCGGCTTCATGAGCTGAACACCGTTCTCCTCGGGCTCGAGTCCCTTGTCGATCTTGATGAAGGGAACGACCCCGCGCTCGATCAGCGCCGCCGGAGTGGGCTTCCCAGCGACCTCGCCGTCCATCGTCCGCTCGAACAGGATTGCACCGATGACCCTGCCGCTGCCGAAGCAGGGCGAGGCGATGATCCGCTGTCGCATCTGGTGAATGAGGCCGAACATCTCCTCGTCACTCGACCAGGCGCCCTCGCCGATCCCGTAGCCGTTCAGCGCCTTGGGCGTGGATCCCCCAGATTGGTCGAGCGCGGCGATAAAGCCGTCGCCAAGCTCGATTTTGGCGGTCATTTCAGAGTGATTCATCGCTATCCCTGTCGAGTTCCCTCGACGCGCTGTTAGCGCCCGGACAATGAGTTCACAACGAACGGAATGAAGTGGAACGATGGAAGGCGATCGCTTGAACGCCTGCTCGTCGATCGTACTGGAGTTGCAAGATAAATCAGCGTTGCAGTGCGGCAACTCCGGGCAGCGTCCGTCCTTCCATCCACTCGAGGAAGGCGCCGCCCGCGGTCGATACGAAGGTGAAATCCTGCGCCACCCCGGCATGGTTTAGCGCAGCAACCGTATCGCCTCCACCCGCGACCGAGACGAGCGAGCCTTCCTTAGTCAGCGCCGCCGCGGTCCTTGCGAGTGCCACCGTAGCCATGTCGAACGGCGGGACTTCGAACGCGCCGAGCGGACCGTTCCAGACCAGCGTACGGCAGGTCTTGAGCACGTCACCGAGCGCCTCGACCGCGGCCGGGCCGACGTCGAGGATCATCTCGTCGGGCTGCACATCGTGCACGTTGCACGTCCGCAAGCTCGGCGGATTGGGTGTGAATTCCTTCGCTACGATCACGTCGTAGGGGAGGTGGATGGTACAGCCGGCTTCCTCAGCTCTGTCGAAGACGGCATTCGCCTCGCCGGTCAGCTCGTGCTCGCACAACGACTTGCCAACATTGACTCCGCGCGCGGCGAGGAAAGTGTTGGCCATTCCGCCGCCGATGATTAGATGCTCGACCTTCCCTACGAGGTGGCCAAGCACCGCAAGCTTGGTCGACACCTTCGCTCCACCAACGACCGCGGCAAGCGGCCGCTCCGGATGGTCGAGGGCCCGCTCGAGCGCGTTGAGCTCCGCTTCCATTGCCCGGCCGGCGAAGCTCGGGAGAAAATGTGTGACGCCTTCCGTAGAGGCATGGGCCCGGTGCGACGCCGAGAAGGCGTCGTCGACGTAATAGTCGCCGAGCAGGGCCATTGCCTTTGCGAGCTCTGTGTCGTTGTTTTCCTCTCCCGCATGGAAGCGAGTGTTCTCGAGGACGCCGATGTTGCCAGGAAGCATCGTGGAAATGGCGCGCTCGGCTTCCGGGCCTGCGCAATCTTCAATGAAACGTACCGAGCGGCCCGCGAGACGGTGAATAGGCAGCACCAGCTGCGCGGTCGACATGTCCGGCCTGTTCTCGCCCTTGGGTCGTCCGAAATGAGACAAAAGCAATACAATCGCGCGGCGGTCACTCAGTTCGAGTACCGTCGGAAGCATCGCTCGTAACCTGGTGTCATCAGTGACTTTAGCGCCGTCCATCGGCACGTTCAGGTCGACTCGGACAAGCACCTTTTTGCCGGCCAGGTCCTCCGGCAGGTCGTCTAGGGTCTTAAATCCACTCACCTCAACCGAGCTTGCCCATCGCTGCAGCCGTATCGACCATTCGATTGGAGAATCCCCATTCATTGTCGTACCAGCTGACGACACGCACCAGCTTGCCCTCGAGCACTGCCGTTTCGAGGCTGTCGACCGTCGAGCTCGCCGCCGTATGCATGAGATCGATCGAGACCAACGGCTCATCGGAATATTCGAGAATGCCCTTCAGGCGCTCGGTCTCAGAGGCGGTCTTTAGAATCTGGTTCACCTCGTCGCGCGTGGTATCGCGTTTTGGAGTGAAGGTGAGGTCAACCAGGCTGACGTCTGGCACCGGCACGCGTATCGCAGAACCGTCGAGCTTGCCTTTGAGCTCCGGAAGCACCTCTCCAACCGCGCGCGCGGCGCCCGTCGTTGTTGGGATTATGGACATCGCCGCGGCACGAGCACGACGCAGGTCCTTATGA
This sequence comes from Sphingomonas sp., assembly GCA_045810725.1. Lineage (GTDB taxonomy): Bacteria > Pseudomonadota > Alphaproteobacteria > Sphingomonadales > Sphingomonadaceae > Sphingomicrobium. The sequence continues at coordinate 16,348 of JBJMVK010000110.1, forward strand.
ATCTGGTCGAGGATCTTCTGATCGTTCGTATAAGCATGGACCGTCGTCATCAGGCCCCGTTCGATGCCGAGTGCATCGTTCAGCACCTTGGCGACGGGTGCCAGGCAGTTCGTGGTGCAAGAAGCATTGGAGACGATCTTGTGCTCGGCGCTCAGCTTGTCCTCGTTGACGCCGTAAACGACGGTGAGATCCGCGCCCTTCGCCGGTGCTGAGATGAGCACACGCTTGGCGCCGGCCTGGATATGCTTCTCGGCGCCTTCGCGATCAGCGAAGAAGCCCGTACATTCCAGCGCAATGTCGATACCGTTTGCGGCATGCGGAAGCTGCGCCGGGTCCTTCTGCGCCGTGACGTGGATGCGTTTCCCGTCGACAAGGATGTCGTTCCCGTCGGTAGTGACTTCGCCCGGGAACTTGCCGTGAACGCTGTCGCGCTTGAACAACCAGGCGTTGGCCTTCGCATCGGCAAGGTCGTTGACGCTGACGAGTTCGAGCCCGCAATCGGGCCGCTCGAGAATAGCGCGGGCGACCAGACGGCCGATCCGACCGAAGCCGTTGATTGCAACTCTCGTCATTGGATTCCTCTTTGCTTCATGAAGTCGATGACGCGCTGCGCGACCTTGCCTGGAGTGAGCCCAAAAAAGGCATAGGCATCCTTTGCAGGCGCAGACACGCCGAACCGGTCGATTCCGATCCTCAGCCCGTGCACGCCGGTGTACCGCTCCCAGCCGAACGTCGTTCCGGCTTCGACGGAAACGCGCAGGATCTCGCGATTGCTTACGTCCGGCAGGATGTCCTCGCGATATTCGCGCGGCTGCACGTCGAAGCGCTCGGTGCAAGGCATGGAGACCACGTCGGCACCGATCCCCCGTGTTTCAAGCTGCGCTGCCGCATCGAGCGCGATCTCAACTTCGGAGCCGGTCGCAATGAAGATGACTTTCCGGGTATTTTCAGCAGTCTTCAAGCGATAGCCACCACGGGAGCACAGGTTTTCTGGCGCGACGTCGATACGTACGGGGCGCAAATTTTGTCGCGTGAGGGCCAGGATGGAGGGGCCGTCGCTCTCGAGCGCGAGTGCCCAGCATTCGGCGGTCTCGACCGCGTCGGCCGGTCGGTACACATTGAGCTGCGGCATCGCGCGAAGGCTCTGCAGATGTTCGATCGGCTGGTGCGTCGGTCCGTCCTCGCCAAGGCCGATGCTGTCGTGAGTCATCACGTAAATGACCCGCGCATTTTGGAGCGCAGAAAGGCGGATCGCCGGGCGCGCATAGTCGGTGAAGACCAGGAAAGTGCCACCGTAGGGAATGACGCCCCCATGCAAGGCCAGGCCGTTCATCGCGGCGGCCATGCCAAACTCGCGGATTCCGTAATAGATGTAACGACCCGCGTAATTTTCGTGCGTGAGCGGTTCGAGCGCCTTCGTCTTCGTATTGTTTGAGCCGGTGAGGTCGGCTGAACCGCCGAGTGTCGCCGGGATCGCCGTGTTGATCACTTCCAACGCCATCTCAGACGCCTTGCGTGTCGCGACGGGCTTCAGATCCGCGAGGAGCTTGTCGATATAGGATCGGAGCCATGCATCGCTGACTTTGCCGTTCAGCCGCGCGAGGAATTCGTCCTTGCGCGGAGTACGATCGAGCCGATCCTTCCACTGGGCATGGTCGATGGACCCACGCTTGCCGAACGTGCGCCAGGCGGTCAGCACGTCGTCGGGAACGAAAAATTCCTCGTCTTCAAGTCCGAGTTGCTTTCGTGCCGCCTCGACCTCCTCCTTCCCCAGCGCGGAGCCGTGCGTGGCGGCGGTACCCTGCTTGTGGGGAGCGCCGAACCCAATGATGGTCTTGCAGCGGATGAGGCTTGGACGCGTGTCGGCGAGCGCTTCCTTGATGGCGCGGTCGACATCGTCGGCGTTAAGGCCATCGCACTCGCACGTATGCCATTGCGCCGCCTGGTAACGCGCAACCACGTCTTCGTTGCGAGAAAGCTCGGTCGAACCATCGATGGTGATGCTGTTGTCATCCCACAACACGATGAGCCGCCCGAGCTTCAGATGCCCGGCAAGTCCGATCGCCTCATGGTTGATACCCTCCATCAAATCGCCGTCGCCGGCAATTACGAAGGTACGGTGGTCGACGAGATCGTCACCATAGATGGCATTCAAGTGCCGTTCGGCGATCGCCATTCCAACTGACATCGCGAGGCCCTGCCCGAGCGGCCCGGTCGTGACTTCTATCCCCGCAAGCTCGAAATTCTCGGGGTGCCCTGCGGTCGGCGAGCCGAGCTGCCGGAATTTCCGGATGTCGTCGAGTGTGGGCCGCTCGTATCCGGTGAGGTAGAGCAAAGAATAAATCAGCATCGAACCGTGGCCAGCGCTGAGGATGAAGCGGTCGCGGTCGGGCCAGTACGGATCGGAAGCGTCGAACTTCAAATGACGGGTGAAAAGCGCCGTCGCGGCGTCGGCCATCCCCATCGGCATCCCGGGATGGCCCGAGTTCGCGGCTTCAACCGCATCCATCGCGAGAGCGCGAATGGCATTTGCAAGGCGGCGGTCGGTCGGCTGCATCGAGGCTCCGGCAATGAGGTTCGGCTTGCTCGCGACTTCGAGCGATGGCGCGGCCCCTTTGTCCGGTGAGCCGTGCCGCGTCAACGCTTGCCCGGAATCACTAACTTGCGTAGCGGGAAATCCATGGACGACGGCGGCCTCAACGCAGCACTGGACCGGGCGGAGCAAGCGATTGCACGCATCCATAGCGCGCTCGCGTCACGCAAGCCTGTGACAGGCCGGGACGA
>JBJMVK010000111.1:0-9183 GCA_045810725.1 Sphingomonas sp.
ACACTCTAAACCTACATAACATCTAGATAACAAATAACAAGTGCACGATTTCTAGAGCTGCTTTGCACCGTCATCATAGCTTGGTGACCATAGCGTCCGTGACCCACCCGATCCCAACCCGAACTCGGCCGTGAAACCGGACAGCGCCGATGGTACTACTGCTTAAGCAGTGGAAGAGTAGGTCGTCGCCAGGCTTTGCTGGCGGTGGAAAGCAGAACCCATTCGCGATGTTGAAAATGCCGCTGTCGAGACTATCTCGCAGCGGCGTTTTTGTTTTTGCGTACAAAACTTTCGGTGTTGGCGCGGGGTGGAGCAGCCCGGTAGCTCGTCAGGCTCATAACCTGAAGGTCGCAGGTTCAAATCCTGCCCCCGCAACCAACCATTGAAGCCGCCTTCGGGCGGCTTTTTTCATACCCGCTCAATAATTGTATGCGCGCTCGCCGTGGTCGGCGATGTCGAGGCCCTCGCGCTCCCCATCGCGCGCATGGCGGAGGGGGATCAGGACCTTCACGATCCCGAAACACAGCGCCGAGCCGCAAGCGGACCAGGCGATCGCCACCACGACTGCCGCGACCTGCCTGACGAGCTGGTGAGCAAGGCCGTAGTCGGTCCCACCATGGCCGCCGAGCGCAGGCAGGGCCACGATCGCAGTGCCGATCGAGCCAGCGATCCCTCCGAGCCCATGGATTCCAAAGACGTCCAGGCTGTCGTCGAGCCGGAGGCGGTTCTTGATCGAGGCGACGAAGCCGTAGCAGAGGAGGCTGGCGGCCCCGCCGAGCAGCATCGCGCCGACAGGGCCGCTCGCGCCAGCCGCGGGAGTGATTCCGACGAGGCCCGCTACGGCGCCGGAAGCTCCACCCAACATCGACGGCTTTCCCGACACCAACCGTTCGGCCCCCATCCAGGCGAGCAGTCCCGCCGCGGGAGCAGCCAGCGTGTTGATCATGGCCACCGCAGCGAGGCCGTTGGCCTCCAGGGCCGAGCCGGCGTTGAACCCGAACCAGCCGACCCACAGCAAGCCGGCGCCGGCCATCGTCAGGGCGAGGGAATGCGGCGGCATAGCCTCCTTCAGATAGCCGATTCGCTGGCCCGCGAACGCGACTCCGACCAGCCCCGCGATACCGGAGTTGACGTGGACCACGGTGCCCCCTGCGAAGTCGATCGCACCGAGCTTGAAGAGGAATCCGTCAGCGGCCCACACCATGTGCGCGAGCGGCGCGTAAACGATCGTCTGCCACAGGAGCGAGAAGAGAATGATCGCTCCGAACCTTACCCGTTCCACGAGAGCGCCGATGACGAGCGCCCCGGTGATTGCGGCGAAACTCATCTGGAATGCAACGAAGAGCAGCTCGGGAATGGCCTTGCCGTCAGTCCCCACTGCCCAGGCGCTTTGCGCTGTAACGCCCGCGAGGCCTGCCTTGCCGATGCCGCCGACGAGCGCGTTGCCGTCGTAGAAGGCGAGGCTGTAGTTCCACAAAATCCAGCTGAGGATGGCGACTGCGGTGATCGCGAGCACCTGGCTCATCACCGACAACAGGTTCTTGGCCCGGACAAGGCCGCCGTAAAAAAGGGCGAGGCCCGGAAGAAGCATCAGCATCACGAGCGCGGTCGAGACCAGCATCCACGCCGTGTCCCCGCTGTCGATGGTGAGCTGCCCCTGCATACACGCCCCTATCTGCAGCGCACACGCTATCGCGGCTGCGGCATCGGGCTATGTGAAAGCTTCACCTATTGCGTGGGCGGCTCTGGATGCGCGGCTTTCCACTCCATCGCGTGACGAACCCGCGCTTCCACCGAGGGGTGATCGTAAAAGACAATTTCCTCGATCTTGTTGGGCCGGGGATAACGATACTCGGCCGTTTTCACGAGCGACGTTGAAAGCGCATCGGGCCGATTCTCGGTCCTTAGCGAATAATCATCCGCCTGGGCTTCGACCATTCGGCTGAAGGTGTTGAAGACCGGCAGCGTCACTAGGCCAAACAGCGACACCATGAAGAGGAGGAGCGGGATCCCGCGAGGCTCGACGAGCGTCGCATTACTTCCGAACCGCCGCGCGAACCATGGGAAGGTACGATCGGCGATCCAGAACAGGATGATCGCCGATATCGAATAGATAAGGATGCCCCACAATGTGTGCTTCAGCACGTAATGGCCAATCTCGTGTCCGGTCACGGCCCGCACTTCGTCGAGTGTCGCGTTCTTGAACGCGACGTCGGAAATCGCGACGCGGGCGGTATTGCCGATACCACCGGCATTGGCGGTGAAATTGTTGGACTGGCGCGAGCCGTTGTACATGAAGACGCGTTCCGGCGGGACGCCGGCTCGGCCCGCCATCTCTACGACCGCGTCTCGCACCGGCCCCGGCGGAATCGCCGTATAATGGTTGAACAAGGGCTCGATGAGCACGGGCGACAGCAGGATCACGAAGCTGAAGGCAATCGCGGCGAGCACGCCCGACCAGATCCACCAGCGTTTCGCCGTCCGCCTAATCAGCCAATAGATGCCAACGAAAAAGAGGGCCCCGATGAGGGATGTGACGATTGTCGCGATCCCGAGTTGCAGCAGCCAGTCCGAAAAGGGCTGGCTGGTGCGCCCGTAGTTTTTTTCACGCCACCAGTCGGCGTAGATGCTCCAGGGGAGCGTCAGCAACGTTGAAACAATGAAATAGACCAAGGCCACCAGAAAGGTCCGCAAGTTCCTCCGCTTCTCGCTTATCCTCACCTCGATCCGGTCAAGGATGCCGGATTTAACGACCAGCCAGGTGACGATTGCAGCGACGAGCAACGACCAGAGCAGCATCCACTCCTTGCCCACCGTATAATCGTGGGCCTTTTGGAGCGCGGCTGGCCCGAGGCTATCGATATAGCGAGCGGTCGCAGCGTTGGGGTCGAAAGCCATTTCGCTAGTCCTCCCTCCGGTCGAACCGCAAGCGTAACAGCCGCGGGAACGACTGCAAGGCACCGAGGATTTGTCGACGATGGGAAACCGCAACTCAGTACCAGCGCCAATGGAAGCGCTACTCGCGGCCGAGCTCCCGGACGGCGATGGCTGGCAGTACGAGCCCAAATGGGACGGCTTCAGGTGCCTCGCGCGCAGGGACGGCGACGAACTTACGCTGACCTCCAAATCCGGCAAGCCGCTCGGGCGCTATTTCCCCGACGTCGTCGAGACCCTGCACGGCCTCGAGGCGAAACAGTTCCTACTCGACGGCGAGCTCATCATCCCTGTCGGCGACGCGCTCTCCTTCGACGCGCTCCAGCTGAGGCTCCATCCTGCCGAAAGCCGGGTGCGCAAGCTCGCCGCGGAGCACCCGGCCGAACTCATGCTGTTCGACGTCCTCGAGCTCGCCGGCAGGGATCTCGGCGCGGACCCGCTCGCAAAGCGGCGGGAAGCTCTCGAGGCGTTCTTTCAGCGAAACAAGACACCCGGCCTCGACCTTTCGCCCGTGACGCGTGACAGGAATGCGGCCCTGAAATGGCTCGAGCTTAGCGGAGGGGCGCTCGACGGAGTGATCGCCAAGCGGACCGACCTTGAATATCGCTCCGGCGAGCGCGCGATGGTGAAGGTGAAGCAGCAGCGGACCGCGGACTGCGTCGTCGGCGGGTTCCGCTACGCCGACAAGAAGAAGGTTGTCGGTTCACTATTGCTCGGGCTTTATGACCAAAACGGGCTCTTGAACCACGTGGGCTTCACGTCGGCCATTCCCGCAAAGGAGCGCGTGCAGCTCACCGAGGACCTCGAAGGCCTCATCGAAGCTCCCGGTTTCACCGGCAGCGCGCCTGGCGGTCCGAGCCGCTGGAACACGCAGCGTACCGGCCAATGGGAGCCACTGAAGCCGGTGCTGGTGGTGGAGGTCCGCTACGACCAGGTCACGAGCCGCCGCTTCCGCCACGGTACGGGCTTGGTACGCTGGAGGCCCGACAAGGACCCGGGGCAGTGCACCTACGAACAGCTGGCGCCCGAGCTCAAGCCTTCGCAGCTGAAGGCATTGTTCGGCGCATGAGCCTGTTGTTCGATGTGCCCTTGATCGCCGGGCTCGAACATCGCGAGGAGGTGATCAGCCCGGCCGACGAGAGAGCGCTCACCGAGCATCTTTTCGCCACTGATCTTGCGCCCTTTCGGTTTCACGGCTGGCTCGGCAACCGCAAGACGAAGAGCTTTGGCTGGCGCTACGATTTCGACGATGCGAGCTTCGCTCCAGCCGAGCCCATTCCCGATTGGCTAACGCGGCTGCGTGAAACTGCAGCCGCCTTCGCTCGCGTCGAGCCCGATGATTTCGTTCACGCGCTCGCCGCCCGTTACGACCCGGGCGCCGGCATCGGATGGCACCGCGACCGCGACGTGTTCGAGACCGTCGTCGGGATCTCGCTTGGAGCGCCCGCGATCCTGAGGTTTCGCCGTCGCAACGGCGACCGGTTCGACCGAGCGAGCCTCGATCTCGAGCCCCGCTCCTCTTATCTCCTGTCGAACTCGGCGCGATGGGACTGGGAGCACAGGATCCTGCCGGGCGACAAGCTCCGCTTTTCGATCACGTTTCGAACTCTCTCCGACAAAGGACGCCGCATCGCCGTTGCCTCGTAGGGGAACGGTTCAGGGGCGAAACGGGTTTGTCCAGGAGCCATGTCGCTTCGTCCGGTCCTAGTGTTGTTGCTGCTCGCTGGGTGTTCGAGAGGCGAGGACGCAGACCTTCAGTATATCGGCGAAGCGCGCTCGCTGGCCGCGGAGTGGGCGCTTATCAACGAACAGTCCAACGAGGGCCATCTCACCACTTCCTATGTGAAGACAATGCGCAGGAGCCTGCGCGAACAGCTCCACTCGACCGCCAAGTCGCTGTCGCAGCCCCAGTCTCGCTATGGACAGGAAATCGCCTGGCTTGAAAGCGCGCCGGACGGCGCCCCGCCGGCTGAACTCAGAGCCCACGCCGGGAAGCTCAAGCAGATTGAGGATTCCCTTGAATCCGCTTGAGATGACACTGGGTATCATGACGGCCGTCGGTGGGTTCGTCGACATCAGCGAGTTGGTGTTCGCGGCACAAGCGGGTTCCATCTTCGGCTACGCGCTCATCTGGGTGTTCGCGTTCGGAACGATCGGGATGATGGTCTTCGGCGAGATGAGCGGGCGTGTGGCCGCAGTCGCCCACCAGCCGGTATTCAATCTCATGCGTCACCGGCTCGGGCTGAAGCTGGGGCTGGTCGCCCTTTGCGCATCGATGGTGAGCACGGTGATTACGACGGCCGCGGAGGTCGGCGGTTTGGGTCTCGTCCTCCATTATCTGACCGGCGCGCCTTATCTGATCATGGCGGCGGCGAGCACCGTGGTCATCGGCGCTTCGATGTGGGTCCTTCCGTTCCAGTGGATTGAGCGCACTTACGGGCTCCTGGGCTTGTGCATGCTCGTCTTCGCTGCAGCGCTGATCGCGATCCATCCCCCCTGGGGCCAGATCGCGCGTGGGTTCGTTCCGCACGTTCCACCCGGCCTCAGCAACAAGGAACTCCTCAAGTTCGGCTATTTCGGAGTGGCGATCACGAGCGCCGTCCTCTTCCCGTACGAGGCGTATTTTTATTCCTCGGGCGCAATCGAGGAGCAGTGGGGTCCGAAGGACCTGCCCAACAACCGCCTCACCTCGACGGTGGGGTTTGGCCTCGGGTCGCTCCTCGCGATCGCAATCCTTTCCCTTTCCGCGCAGCTCTTCAGACCCGTGATGGTTAGCCCTCAGATTCTCGGTAGCTCGGCGCTCGAGGCAGCGATCCCCTTTGGTCGAACTGGCCTCCTCCTAGCACTGCTTGGGATGCTCATCGCGATTGCCGGAGCGGCGGTGGAGACCTGCATGGCGAATGCGTATTCGGTCGCGCAATTCTTTGGCTGGGAGTGGGGCAGGCACAAGAAGCCGTGGGACGCGCCGCGCTTTACGATGGCCTGGATCGCGTTCCTACTCATACCGCTCGCCTTCGTCCTCACGAATGTCGACGTGATGACCCTGGTCGAATATGCAGTGCTCTTCTCGATCATCGTTCTGCCGCTGACCTACCTGCCATTGCTGCTCCTCGCGGGCGACAAGAGCTACATGGGACAATACGTCAACCGGTGGCTCGCGAAGTCGCTGGGCTGGCTCTTCTTTATCGCCATCACGCTCGCCGCGCTTGGCGCGATCCCGCTCTATCTTTTGACCTCGGGAGGCCAGGGATGAACCTTAAAGGTCCGGTGAAATTGGTGAGCCAGTTGGTCGATCTGCCGATCATCGACAGCGAGGAGCGCTGGTGCGGCGTCGTGGACGATTTGGAGCTGGCTGGAACCGCTGGAAAGGAGATGCGCGTCAAGGCCCTGCTCGTGGGCCCCGGCGCCTACGAAGGCCGAATACCGGGCTGGGCATTCTGGCTCGTGCGCAGAATTGCGGGGAATCGGATGATTCGAGTGCCCGCTGATCAGATTGTCGAGATCGGAAGCGTGGTGAAGCTCAAGTCGACCGCCGAAAAGCTCAAGCTGCACCGGACCGAGACCAAGGCCGCGGCATGGATCCCGCGTAAGGGAGCATTATGATGCGCCTCAGCGGCCTCTGGGATGCCAAAGTCAGGACCCTTGACGGCGAAATCCTTGGGCGAGTGCATGAGGTGCACGCCGAGGGAGGGCGCATCGTTGCACTGACCTGCGGCGCCGGCAGCTTGGTCGAGCGCCTCACAGCGAGGAGCCACGGGCGCAGGATCCCGTGGGAATGCGTTCGAAGAATTGCTCGAAAGGAAGTCGTCGTGACGTCCGACCCGCCGCGGCGCATGTCAAAGCCTAAGAGCGGTCCTCGAACCCAGCGACGCACTCCGCCAGCCACCGGGCGGCGGTCAGCGCGCTGAGGTCGGTCGAATCGAGGGACGGGTCCCATTCGGTGAGGTCGACGACGCGGACCCGGTGGTCGCTTGCGAGCCGGCGAACGGCCCAGAAGAAATCGCGAACCTCCATCCCGCCTGGTCTTGCGCCAGGGGCGCCGGGCATCTGCGCACGCTCAATCACGTCAATGTCGCAGTCGATGACGATCGCGTCCGCGTGGCTCATATGCTGGAGCGCCCGTTCGATTGCCCTTTCAATTCCGTCGCGGCGCACTTCCTCGGCGCTAATGACCAGGTTGCCGGCTGCGATCGCGTCCCGGTGCATCTTCTCCGTGTTGGCGAAACTCGCGAGGCCGACCTGGGCGATGTTCCTGCCTGGCAGCCCATCCTCCATCAGCGCGCGCACCGGATTGCCGTTGCTGAGGCCCTGATCGAGGTCGCGCATGTCAAAATGAGCATCGAGCGTGACCAGCCCGACCTCGGCCAAGGGCATGTCAAGCGCCAGGACGGCTGGCCGGGTCACTGCGTTGTTCCCGCCTGCGAGGAGCGTCAGCACATGATCCTCAAGGCTTGCCGCGACGGCGTCCCGAATGGGCTTCGTCGCCTGTTCGATGCTCAGTCCCTTGAGCTCGATATCGCCCCGGTCGCGGATCGGAGTAAAAATCGATCGGCCGATCTCGATATCGTAGCGGCCGATTCGTCTTAGCGTCTTGCGCAGCAACTCGGGCGCCTTGTCGCACGCGCCCGGGGTGACGGATCCGGAGGCGAGAGGCGCACCCACCAGGCCGATTGGAACGGCCGCGGCCTCATGTTCCAGCAGGTCGGAAAGGTTTGGCCAGCTCATGGCTTTGCCGTAGCAACGAGCCTCGCCTAAGGGCAAATCATGTGGGACCGGCTGCTCGTCGACTGCAACGTTGCGACTTTCGAGGAGAGGCCGGGCAATCCGCTCGGGTTGATCGAGAATGGCGCAATTGGAATCGCGGACGGCAAGATCGTCCGCGTCGGAAAGCGCACCGAGCTGGCGGGCTTTCGCTCCAAAAAAGTCGATGCGCTCGGCGGCGCCTGGGTCACTCCGGGTCTCATTGATTGCCACACGCACCTCGTCTTCGGCGGCACGCGCGCTGACGAGCATGCCATGCGGCGGGCCGGAGCGACCTACGAGGAGATCGCTGCGGAAGGCGGCGGAATCGCCTCGACTGTGAGACAGACGGCCGCGGCCTCCGACGATCAATTGCTGGACGAAAGCCGACGTCGGCTCCGAGCGCTAAGTCGCGGTGGCTGCACGACGGTAGAAATCAAGTCCGGCTACGGCCTTGATCCAACGAACGAACTCAGGCTCGTGAGAATCGCCAACGAGCTCGGACAGGGCGAGCCCGTGCGAATCGTCTCGACCTTGCTGGCGCTCCATGCCCTTCCTCCCGGGCACGGCGAACGGCGAGCGCATTATGTCACGCAGGTGGTCGACGAGCTGATTCCCGCGGCCGCCGAACAGGGGCTGGCGACGAGCGTGGACGCGTTCTGCGAGACAATCGCTTTTACGCCGGACGAGGTCGAGCGAGTGTTCAAGGCCGCGGCGCACCACGGGCTTAGAATTCGCCTTCACGCCGAGCAATTGTCGAACCAGCACGGCGCCGCGCTGGCCGCCAAATATCACGCGCTTTCGGCCGATCATCTCGAGCACCTCGACGAGGCCGGCGCAAAGGCGATGGCTGCCGCGGGAACCGTCGCGGTGCTGCTCCCGGGGGCCTTCTACGCGCTCCAGGAAAAGAAGAAGCCGCCGGTCGCGATGCTTAGGAAGCACAAGGTGCCCATCGCCGTCGCCACCGACTGCAACCCCGGTACTTCGCCCCTGCTCTCCCCGACGCTTGCGATGAACATGGCGTGCACCCTGTTCGGCTTGACTCCCGAGGAAGCGGTCTCCGGAATGACGATCAACGCCGCCCGGGCGCTCGGCCTCGCTCATTCGATCGGCAGTATCTCAGCAGGCAAGCAGGCAGACCTCTGCGCCTGGACGATCCAATCGCTTGCCGAGCTCGGCTATTGGGTGGGCCTACCCGGCCCCGCGCTCAGGATCTTCGGCGGCAATGATGGATAAGGGTGCAGCCGCGCTCGTCGCGATTTCCTGCTCCATGACGTCACTCCGCCCGCAATGGCGCTGTGGTGGCTCCTATTCGCCCCTCGGGCGAGGCTTCGCTGGAGCGCCGCTTTATGGTGGAGCGCCTATCCGCTCGCCTATCTCGTCTACGCGCTCGTTCGCGGCGCACGAGACGGCAAGTATCCTTATCACTTCATGGATGTCCCTGAACTCGGCTGGCTACAGACCGCCCTGAATGCCGGCGGGATCGCAGTCGGCTTCATCCTCGGCGGC
>JBJMVK010000112.1:0-20731 GCA_045810725.1 Sphingomonas sp.
CCATCGCTGGTCGCCGATATCTGCGACGCGCTCCCGGACGAATTGAGCGGATCGGCGGTGCGCGCAATGCTGAAGCGTCTCGAGGACAAGGGTTATGTGCAGCGCAGCGAGTCGGAGCGCGGCTTCCTTTACGTTCCGGCCGTCTCCGACACCGTCGCGAAGAAGTCGGCGCTGAGCGAGATCGTTCGCGTTTTCTTCAACGGGTCGCCCGCGAGCGCCGCCAGCGCGCTCCTTGGCATGTCCGAGAAGCTCAAGGACAACGAGGTCGAGGAACTGGAGCAGATGATCGCCCGCGCGCGCCAGGCAAAAGGGGGCAAGTAATGTACGTCCTCGTCGCAATTGCGCTCAAGTCGGTCATTATCGCTGGCGTTACGCTTGGCCTTCTCCAGCTGATGAAAGCGCGTTCCGCCGCCGAGCGCTCCTGGATCGCGCACATCGGTCTCCTCGCGCTCGTGATCATGGCGTTCGCGCCGCTGGTCCTTCCCAGCTGGAAGGTCGAGGCCCCTCGCCTGTTCGTCGAGGCTCCAGCGATGGAGGCCGCTGCTCCGGCGCCCGCAATCGCGTCCAATCCGGCGACCCCTCACCTCGCGACGGCGCCTCGGGCCGCCGTGGATGCTGCCGCATCGTCTCCGACAATCAGCGTGGCCGCGGCCGCTTCGGCCGTCTATGCGATTCCCGCGACTATCCTCTTGCTCATCACGGTTCTTGCGCTGGCGCGGCTTTTCGCACTGCGCACGCGCGCCGAGGTGCTGGTCGACGGCCATTGGCTGAGTGCCCTTGCCCGCGCGCAGCGCCGCATGGGGTTCAAGCACGGCACCGCGCTGCTCACCAGCAACGAGCTCGCCTCGCCGATTAGCTGGGGATTGATGCGCCCCGTGATCCTGCTCAGCACGCGAGCCGTCGAAGCCGCCGACGAGGCCGAGGCGATCATTGCTCACGAGCTCGCGCACGTTGCGCGCATGGACTGGGCCAAGCTGCTGCTCACCCGGATCGCGACCGCACTCTTCTGGTTCAATCCCCTGGTGTGGATGCTGGCCCGCGAAGCGCACCAGCTGCGCGAGGAAACGGCCGACGACGCGGTTCTCGCCGCCGACATCGCCGACACGGACTACGCCCAGCTGCTTGTCGGAGTGGCGCGCCATGAATGCCCGGGCCTGCTTCTCGGCGCGCACGGTGTCGCGCCCTCCAAGACCTCCCTCGCGCGTCGCGTGGCGCGCGTTCTCGACGGCAAGTCCGTCCGCGGACCTGCCGCGGGGGGCTTCGCCCTTGGCGTATTCGTCGGCGCAGTGCTCGTCGCCGCCCCGTTGGCAGCGCTGACCTTCACTCCTGCGGCAAGCGGTTCCAAGCCGAAAGGCCACGCCGGAACAGTCGGCGCGAGCGAGGTCGCATCAGCTTATTATCCTGCCGCGCGCGAGGCACCCGCGGATCTGGGCCACATTATCGCAAGTGGAGTGACGGCCTCCGTCGCGACCGCCGCTGCTGCAATCGCACCGGCCACGATCGGGGCGCAGCCTGACTACGCTGCATTCTCGCCGAATGGATCCAAGGTTGTCAGCAGGAACGGCGTGACCGTCGCCACGACGCCGACCGGAGCGTCCGCGGTCATCTATCCTCCCGACCCCCAAGGTCGGAGCCGGGTTATCGCGACGTCGCCGAACGGTACCTCCGCAACCTTGGTCATGAATTCGGACCAGGTCGCTGGATTGATGACAAACCGGTCGGCACGCAGCAGTGGCCAGGACGATGTGATCGACGCCGCGGTCGAGCTGAAGGCGCTTGGCGTGACTCCCGAATACGTTGCGGCAATCCGCTCGGCCTCGCCGGCGCTCCGCAATGTCGACGTCGATAGTATCGTCGAGATGAAGTCCGTGGGCGTCACTCCGCAATACGTCCAGGAGCTGACGAGCGCCGGCTTTGGCAACCTCGGCCCCGACGCGATCGTCGAGGCTCGGGCGGTCGGTCTGACGCCTGACTACATGCGCAGAGTCCGCGCAACGGGTGTCCACGTGACACTGGATGATCTCGTCGAGCTGCGGGCAATGAACATCACTCCGGAAGAACTTGCCCGGGTGCGGGCCTCGGGCACGCTGAGCAAGGACCAGATCCGTCAACTTGCGGCACCACGTCCCCCGCAACCGCCGGCCCCACCAAACCCTCCGGCGGTCAATCCCGACAACGACTGATCGACCACCCCCCAAACTGAACGAATCGAAGTGACTTTTTGACCGCCCAATTCGGGCGAACGGGCGAGCCTTGCCCGAAGACCTTGAAAGGAGAGCGACAATGAACCGCCTTCTCGCACTGATGGGAGCCCTGCTCCTCGCCTTCATCAGCATTTCCTCGGCATGCACCGCGGCGCCCGTCCGCTGGATCCACTTCACGCTCGAGCCGGAGCGCGGTGACCCAAGCAGGCTCAAGGCCAACTTTCGAAGCGAAGACCGGGGCCGCGGTGATAATGACTGGTCGACCGAGTTCCGCCCGACCGAACTGGGCGGACTCGACCTTGCTGGGTTTCGTGGCGCCGCTGGCCGCCCGCTCCGCTTTGCCCTGACGCGCGAAGCGGGCCGGCTCGACTGCTCCGGTAACGGCGGCAATTCCTATGCCGCCGGTTATTGCAGCTTTGTCGCCGACCCCGCCTTCGCCCAGCTTCTCGACAGTCAGGGTATCGGCCGCCCGACCCAAGAACAGGCCTTCGGCCTAATGGCCGTAAATGCCCGGCGCGAGCTTATCGAGGCTGTAGCGACGGCGCGTTACCCGAAGCCATCCATCGACAATCTCATGGCGCTCTCGGCCCTCAACGTCACCGGCGCCTATATCGGCGAGATGGCCCGTGCAGGCTATCGCCCGGGCACCATCGATTTGCTGATCGAGTTCAAGGCGCTCGATATTACGCCCGAATGGATCGCCGGCCTCGTGCGCATCGGCTATGCAGATCTGCCTGGCGACGATCTCGTGCAGCTCAAGGCACTCAACGTCACACCTGATTACGTCGCCGGGTTCGAGCGCGTCGGCTACCACCATCTCTCGGCCGACCAGCTCGTCCAATTGAAGGCGATGGACATCACTCCCGAGTTTGTCCGTGCCGTCGCCGGCGCGAGCGGACGGATGCCGGACACGAGCAAGCTGATCGAACTCAAGACCTTCGGCAGCAGCCGCTGAGCGGAGGCTTCGGCGGGTCGTCGGCGTCGTTCGCCTTCCCGCCGAATCGTCTGTCGATTGGTCGAACGCGGCTGGCTCTGGATGACCACCTGGCGCTCGGATTGCGCTGCAGCTTCAAAGGGGAACTTCGTGCGGGCATTTGCACTCGCCGGAACGGCCATTGCTGTGCTCGCCTGGGGCGCGCCGGCCTTGGCAAGGCAGGCCGGGCCTAGCGGAGCTTCGACAAGCCGCACGACCGTCTACGAAGCGTCTTTCTTCGCGCAATTCGCCCCGCGCAGCGCTTACGACATCATTCAACACGTTCCTGGTTTCCAGCTCGACCTTGGAAGCACGCAGGGAGTCAACGGCAGCGTCGACGTGCGCGGATTCGCCGGCACGGCCGGCAACGTGGTCATCAATGGCGCCCGCCCAAGCACGAAGTCGGAGACGCTCGATACGACGCTTCAGCGCATCCCAGCGCAGCGCGTAGTGCGAGTCGAGCTGGGCCCAGGCGACCTCTATGGCTCAGATTATGCCGGAAAGAGCCAGGTCGTAAATATCGTGCTGTCCGATGCTTCCGGCCTCGACGCGAACGTCACGACCAGCGCGGCGCGTAGATACACCGGCTACATCCAGCCCAATCTCTCCGGCAGCGCCCTGTTCCGCAAGGGGCCTTCGACCATCAAGGTCTCGGCCGGCACCCAGCGCAACAAGCAGTTCGAGGAAGGCACCGACACGCTAGTGGATACGGCCACGGGGGACCTCATCGAGTTCCGGCGCAAGCACAATGTCTATGAGAACCGAGATCCCTTCGTAGCTGCCGCTTATGCGCTCGAGCGCGGATCCGACGACGCATACCGGGTCAACATTCGCTGGCAGCCGAGCAGGTTCGACCTCTACCAGCGCAACCGCGTTACTCCGGCAGAGGGGCCGCAGCACGACGACAATCTCTATCAGAACTATCGCGACCCGGTCTTCGAATTGGGTGGCGACGTCACGCGCCCGCTTGCTGATGGGGCAATTAAGTTCGTCGGCCTCGCCACTCGGCGAAAGCGGGATGACGTCGACCGCTCGGTCGTGCGGAGCGGGCTCATCGACGAGGGCGCGACCGTCATCGGGGGGTTCCACCAGACGATCGACGCGCAGCGCAACGAGACGATCGGCCGCGTAAGCTGGACGCGCGCCGAGCTCTTGGGGTTCTCGTTCGAAACCGGCGCCGAGGCCTCCTTCAACACGCTCGACGACCACACGATCTTGTTCGCATTCGACGAGAATGGCGACGAGGTGCCCATCGACCTTCCGATCGCCGACGCAACCGTCAGCGAGAAGAGAGCCGAGGTTTATGTCAATGCAGGCAAGAACTTGTCCGACGCGCTGCGGGTCGATGGCGGGATCAATTTCGAATTCTCCCACCTCACCGTGAGCGGCGACGCGACCGAAGATCGCAAGCTCAAGTTCCTCAAGCCCAACCTTGCCATCGATTGGAAGCCTGGCGGCGATTGGCACACACAATTGTCGGTGCGGCGAACCGTCGCCCAGCTCGACTTTTACGACTTCATCAGCAGTGCCGACCTATCGGCGCAGCGGGTGAACGGCGGCAATGCGCAGCTTGCGCCCCAGCGCACGTGGGAATTCAGGGCATCTGTCGATCACCCGCTGCTCGGTGACGGCCTGATCAAGCTCGACCTTGGCCATGACCAGGTGAGCCTGCTCCAGGACCGGGTCCTTATCTGCGACCCCGATCATCCCGATGATCCGGCGCTCTGTTTCGACGCACCGGGCAATATCGGGAGCGGCCGTCGCACCTTCGCTGAGGTCACGCTCGACATTCCACTGTCGAGGCTTTGGAAGGGCTTGCGGATCAAGGGTTCGGCAACCGTTCAGCGCACCCGCGTAGAGGATCCGATCAATCACGACTTGCGTAAGTGGAGCGGGTTCTATCCTGCATGGCAGTGGAACGCCGACGTTCGCCGCGACTCTGGAAAATGGTCCTACGGTTTCTCGGTCAACGACGCGCAACGCTTCACCTTCTATCGAACTGACGAGTTCGACACGAACTTCAACGGCGGGCCCTATGGGACAGCTTTTGTCGAGTACCGGCCCTGGGCCAAGACGGCGATCACACTCGACGTCGACAACCTGTTCGAAACCAGCGGCAATCGAGACCGGCTGCGGTTCTTCCCCAATCGCGCGACGCACGACCTCATCATCGACGAGTTCCGCGAGCGTAACCGCCACAAGAGCTTCGGCATCACGTTCAAGCAGAGCTTTGGCGGCGGCGGCGCATCGACGGTGGCAAAGTCGCAGTGAAGCGACTAAGGAGCCCGCGACTTCTTACATCCTCGGGGACCCTAAAGTTGGCGACTTCACGCATCGCGGACGCTCAGAATGACCAGACTGGGCATCATGAGCCAAAGCTGCTGCCGTTCGACTGGCAGGATCCATTCCATCTTGACCAGCAGCTGACCGACGAGGAACGCCTCGTCCGCGATACGGCCGAAGGCTACGCGCAGGAGAAGCTGCAGCCGCGAGTGACATCTGCCTATCTCGAAGAGCGGTTCGACCGAGAGATCATGAGCGAAATGGGCGGGCTTGGACTCTTGGGAGCGACCGTCCCGCACGAATATGGCGGCGCGGGTCTCGGCTACGTCAGCTACGGCCTGATCGCGCGCGCCGTGGAGCGGGTGGACAGCGGCTATCGCTCCGCCTGCTCCGTCCAGTCGAGCCTCGTCATGTACCCGATCCTTGCCTACGGCTCGGAGGAGCAGCGGCAGAAGTATCTCCCCAAGCTCGCGACCGGCGAATGGATCGGATGCTTCGGCCTGACGGAGCCTGATTCCGGCTCCGATCCCGGAAGCATGCGCACACGCGCCGAGAAGACTGCGAACGGATACCGCCTCAGCGGAACGAAGATGTGGATCACCAATTCGCCCATCGCCGACGTATTCGTGGTTTGGGGGAAGTCCGACGCGCACGGCGGGAAGATCCGTGGATTCGTTCTCGAAAAGGACATGCAGGGGCTCTCGGCGCCTAAGATCAAAGAGAAGCTGTCACTCCGGGCCTCGGTAACGGGCGAGATCGTCATGGATGGGGTCGAGGTCGGCGAGGACGCTCTCCTTCCCAACGTCGAAGGTCTGAAGGGCCCTTTCGGCTGCCTCAATCGCGCCCGCTACGGCATTGCCTGGGGCTCGATGGGCGCTGCCGAGGCCTGCTACCGGGCGGCGCGCCAGTACACCCTGGACCGCAAGCAGTTTGGAAGACCCCTTGCCTCCAACCAGCTCGTGCAGCTGAAGCTTGCCAACATGGTGACTGAAATCACGCTCGGCCTACAAGCCGTGCTCCGCGTCGGGCGATGTCTCGAGGCCGGGGAGCTGGTGCCTGAGACGATCAGCCTCATCAAGCGCAACAATTGCGG
Source organism: Sphingomonas sp. (assembly GCA_045810725.1). GTDB lineage: Bacteria > Pseudomonadota > Alphaproteobacteria > Sphingomonadales > Sphingomonadaceae > Sphingomicrobium. The sequence continues at coordinate 6,554 of JBJMVK010000112.1, forward strand.
AAAGGCGCTCGAAATTGCGCGTATTTCGCGCGACATGCACGGCGGCAACGGCATCTCCGCCGAATTCCAGGTGATGCGCCACGCGGCAAATCTCGAAACGGTCAACACTTACGAAGGGACGCACGACGTCCACGCGCTGATCCTCGGCCGTGCGATCACGGGGCTGTCCGCCTTCTAGCGAACGGCAGTAAATCCACCTATGTCTCCTCCGGACTAATGGGGGAAATCGAATGATCGGCTGGATTGTCCTTGGCCTCATCGTTCTGCTGCTGTTGTACGTCGCTTCAATCTACAATCGCCTGGTGCGGCTGCGCGCATTGGTGAGGGAGGCATTCAGCGGCATCACGGTGCAGCTCCGCCGCCGCGCCGACCTCATCCCCAACCTGGTCGAGGCCGTTCAGGGCTATGCTTCGCACGAGCGCGAGGTTTTCGAGGAAGTTTCCAAGGCCCGTGCCGCCAGCGTCAATGCAGGCAGCGTCAATGCAGGCAGCGTTGAAGCGACCGCCCAAGCTGACGCACAGCTGACAGGAATGCTCGGAAGGCTCTTCGCGGTCGCCGAAGCCTATCCCGAACTCAAGGCCAATACGAACTTCCTGCAATTGCAGGACCAGCTCGCCAATATCGAAACGGAACTTCAGGGCGCCCGCCGTTACTATAATGCGACTGTTCGTGACCTGAATGCCACGATCCAGAGCTTCCCGCCGGCGCTGATCGCGCGGCCGATGGGCTTTGCCGAAGAGCCTTTTTACCAGGACGATGACCCGGCGATCCAAAGCGCGCCCAAAGTGTCCTTCGCCCGCCCCGCGGCCTGAGATGCGAAACTTCTGCGGCGCCGCCGCAGTCCTGCTCCTGGCGCTGGTGCCTGCTTCTGCGCGAGCGGATGAGCGAATTCTTAGATACCAGAGCGACATCCAGGTCCAGAAGGACAGCTCGATCCAAGTCGCCGAGACGATCGACGTACGGGCAGAAAACACTCTTATCAATCATGGAATCTACCGCGACTTCCCGACGCGCTATCGCGGGCCGAACGGTACCCAGTTCCACGTCCGCTTCACGTTCGAAGGCGCTACCCTCGACGGCAACCCGGTCAAGGCGTCGGTCGGTGCGGCGGGTAATGGGGTGCGCATCAAACTCGGGAATCCGAACAGTTATGTATCCGTCGGCGAGCACGAATATGTGATCCGCTACCACGCCACGCGCGAGATCGGTCGCTTTGCAAATTTCGACGAGCTTTACTGGAACGTCACCGGCAACCAGTGGATATTTCCGATCGACGAAGCCGAGGCGCGAATAAGGCTTCCCGAACCGGTGAATTTCGGTCAGCGGCATGTCTATACCGGCGCCAAGGGCGCGACCGCCCAAAATGCGGAGGTGGTCGCGGAGAGCCCGGGCGATATCACTTTCAGGACTAGCCAGCCGCTCGGCGCCTATGAAGGGCTCACAATCGCCGCCGCCTTCCCGAAAGGCGTCGTTGCCGAGCCCACATCAGGGAGCGCCTTTATCGATGCGCTGGCGGATTACGGACCGCCGTTGCTTGGATTCCTTAGCCTCGTCGGGCTTTGTGTCTTTTACTATGTCGCCTGGCACCGCGCCGGCCGTGATCCTCGCGCCGGCACGGTCGTACCGATCTTTGCGCCGCCCGACGATCTTACGCCTGCCGGGATGCGCTACGTCCTTAAAATGAATGTGGACAACCGCGCCTTCGCCGCTGCCCTGGTCGACATGGGTGTTCGCGGGCACATTCACATGAGCGAGGAGGACCCAGGCTGGTTCTCGAGCAAGAAGATCAAGCTCGAGCGCCTGGCGTCCGACAGGCCGCTGCCCGAAGACGAGCAAGCGGCGCTGAGCGAAATTTGCGCAACCGGCGCGTCGGTCCTGATGGAGCAAAAGAACTACAAGAGTTTCATGAGCGCAAAGAATAGTTTGTCGGCTGTTTTGAAGAGCCGATACGAAGGAAAGATGTTCAAGCGTAACCTCGGCTGGGCAGCAGCCGGGCTGCTTTTTTTCTCAGCGCTTTTCTGGCTCACCTGTGCAGCCGTTGCGGCGGCTACCTATGGTGCGATGATGTGGCAGGTCCCGGTGGTGTTCGGCAGCCTCCTCGTCGCCGCGCTGCTCTGGCTTGCATTCCATGAGAGCGCCGCGGGCAAGTGCCTCCTGACATTGGTCGGAATGGTCGCCTTCGGGGTCGCAGCGGCATTCGGCTTGCCGGTTCTTAACGCGGCTCTAAAAAGCGGTTGGTGGCTCCCCATTGTCCTGCCGCTGCTCGCCGCACCTCTCGTACTTTCCGCCTTCTGGTGGATGGCCGCGCCCACTACGGAAGGGCGCAAAGTCCTCGACCACATCGCCGGCTTCAAGCAATATCTGACGATCACCGAGCGCGAGCGGCTAGACCGGATGACACAGCCGCGCGATACGCCGGAGTTGTTCGAGAAGTACCTCCCCTTCGCGATCGCGCTGGCGGTCGAGAACCGTTGGGCGGATCGCTTCCAGGGCGTGCTCGCGGCCGCCTCCGCCCAAGGACAGCAAACCTTCGCTTGGTATTCCGGGTCGAGCAATCCGTGGAGTAACCCGACGGGGTTCGTGGATAGCGTCGGCTCGTCCCTATCGAGCGCTGTTGGATCGGCCTCGACCGCGCCCGGATCGAGCGGCGGTGGATCGTCAGGCGGCGGTGGTGGTGGAGGCGGTGGCGGCGGCTGGTAGCTAGACCCGGCCCGGCCGCCGAAACAATGCGATTGGCGCGTCGCGATAAATGCCGTCAGCCTGCCGAACGAAGCCAAGTCTTTGCGCGAGCTGCATCGAAGGCGCGTTGTCCAGGTCAATGATCGCCGGATAAGAATCGGCGGCAATCTCGCTCTCCGCCCAGCGGAGCGCAGCCGCGCAGGCTTCGAAGGCGATCCCCTGCCCCTGCGCCGACGGGTCGAGGATCCAGCCCATCTCCGGCTCACCCAGGATCAGCGGTTCCATCTCGCGATTGAACTGGAAGAACCCGCAATGGCCGACCATCCGGCCATCGCTCCTCAGTTCGATCGCCCACGGGCCCATGCCGATAAGCGACCACATCCCGACGCCCATCAACAGCCGGCGCCACGAATCCTCGCGGCCGACGGGCTTCCCGCCGATGTGGCGCATTACGTCCTCGTTGCCCAGCGTCGCGGCATGGGCATCGAGATCCTCCTTGCGGAACTCGCGCAGGATGAGACGCTCGGTTTCGAGCGTCGGCGCGGAGTGCCGCAAGCTTATTTCTTGCCGAGGCTGAGGCCGCCGAAGCGTTTATTGAAGCGCGCGACCTGCCCGCCTTCGTTGAGGAGGCGGGTATTCCCGCCAGTCCAGGCCGGATGCACCTTCGGGTCAATCTCGAGGTGCAGCGTGTCACCTTCCTTGCCCCAGGTCGAACGAGTCTGAAACTTGGTGCCGTCGGTCATTTCAACGGTGATCATGTGGTAATCGGGATGGGTACCGGACTTCATCTGATTTTCCTTGGCTTAGCCGCTGGTTTCCGACCAGCAGCGACAAGTTGAGCGGCGCCTCTACAAGGAGAGGTCTCAAGTTGCAACTTAGACGGGCTGCGCCTGCCCTGCCCTCAGGCGCGGTACGAAATGTTGCGCGAGCGCAAAGCCGCCGAAGAGGAGCACCGCGTAAAATAGGTCCCCCGCGACCGTGTTCTGGAAGAACGGCAAAGCGGCAGCGTAGCAGGCGACCAGGCCGGCGTAGGTGACTGGGTAGATTCCGCTGAAGAGCCACATGCCAAGGTTCGTGGTCACGAAGAAAATGATCGAGCCTGCGACCGCCGCGACAGCGACCCGCAGTGGCGAGCGACGCTGCGACAGCCCCCATCCGAGCGCAACAATCATTGCGACACTCGCGTAGACGGTCGCCATGCCATGGTAAAAGCCCAGGACCGCATCGCTGAGCAGAAGCGCCGCCAATGGCGCAATGAAGGCGATTTGACGCCTGCCGAGATAGGCACCGCTGAAAAGCGCCATGGCATCGATCGGGCTGAAATTGGGTGGATGAGGCACCAGCCGCAGCGCGGCGGCAGCGACGATCGCGGAGAGAAGCGTGGCAAGGCGGGCGGTGTTGCTGATCATTGGTGTTCAATACCCTCGTGGACGCGGGTTTGACAGCCCGTGCGCGACCAACGTAGCTACGTTCCCGACCAGGGTGCCGCCCACCGACGTTTGTCGGATCGGGGGCGGTTCAAAGGGAAGCCGGTGGAAATCCGGCGCTGTGCCCGCAACCGTGAACGCCGGCAGCTCCTTGAGAGCGCGGCCAAGTCGGGAACCTGCCTTGGTCCGTCGTCCGTTTCCCCGGCCGGGACCAGCTGCGGGGGCGTGGGCCCTGCCGCCTTCGCGCGCTGATCCCTCTGTGACGGCTTAGTTCGTCAATGGAGAGGGATCCAATGCCTGCATTACCTGTCGATACCGACCAAATTGTCATCACCGCTTCTCGGGTGCCCGAGAGCGAGACCCGCAGCCCGGCCGGCGTCACGATCATCGAGGACAAGGAGATTAAGCGCCTCGACCAGCCGTTCGTCGCGGATCTGTTGCGCCTCACGCCATCGGCCTCTGTCACGAACATCGGGCCTGCAGGATCACTGACCGAAGTACGGATCCGCGGGTCCGAAGCGAATCACACGCTGTTCTTCATCGATGGGATCAAGATCAACGACCCGGCCTCAGGCGACGCACCCCGCTTCGAACTGCTGAACGCTGATCTCGCCTCTCGCATCGAGGTTGTTCGCGGGCCCCAGTCGGCCTTGTGGGGCTCGGACGCGATCGGCGGCGTCATTGCAGTCAATGGACTCGACGATGCACCTGGTTACAGCGGGTCAGCCGAGGGTGGATCGTTCGGTTTCGCACGCGCCACTGCTTCCGGGGCGCTCACGGCCGACGCGAGCAGTCTCGCCGCTGCCGTCGGTTGGCAGCGCGCCACGGGCATCGACAGCTTCGGTGCTGCGGCAGGCGACAAAGACGGCTACGAGAACTTCTCCGGCAGGCTTCGCGGCACGATCAACGCAGGTCCGCTCGTTCGTCTCGGAGTTTCGGCGATCGCGCTCACCGGCGAGAGCCAGTTCGACGGGTTCGATCCTGTCACCTTCGAGCACACTGACACGCTCGACCGCAGCCGCAACCGGCTCACCGCCGGGAACGTCTGGGCCGAGTTCGGGAATGACGCTTCCGCCTGGGCGGGGCGGCTCAACTCTTCCCTGCTTGGCTCATCGAACCGAAATTATCTCGACGACGAGCCCGTGAACCGAACTAGCGGGACGCGTCGGACCATCGACGCACAGGTGGAGCACGCGCTTTCGACAGGTTCGATCCGGCATCGCCTGATCGTTGCCATCGATACAGAGCGCGAGAGCTTCCAAGCGCGCGACACGATTTACGGCGGCCTCTCCGAGCAGGACCGGACCCGCAAGCATGACGCGGTAACGCTCGAATGGCGCGCCTCGAGCGAGGCATTCACTGGGGACGTCGCGGTGCGGCACGATATGTTCAACCGCTTCAAGGACGCGACCAGTCTGCGCGCTTCCGCACTCGCGAATCTTGGCGGCGGCTTCGCCCTCACTGGCTCTTACGCTGAAGGAATCTCGCAGCCTACATTCTTTGATCTCTACGGCTTCTTTCCCGGAAATTTCTTCGGTAACTCATCACTTAGGCCGGAAACTTCTCGTGGAGTGGAAGCGAGCGTCCGGTTGCGCCGCAGCTCGTTGGATGCTTCCCTCACCGTATATCGCCAGCGCCTAAGCGACGAGATCGTGGACATTACGGATCCGCTGACTTTCCTCCAGACCACGGTCAACCGCGCTGATCTAAGCCATCGATCGGGTATCGAAGCGCAAGCCGGCTGGCGGCTAGCCGACAAGTTGCGGCTGCGGGCCAATTACGCGTTCCTCGATGCGACTGAGCCCGAAACGGGAACGGAAAGGCAGTCACCCGAGCTTCGCCGCCCGAGGCACAGCGGTTCCGTTGCGGCCGATGGCTCGATCGGCCGCTGGACCTATGGGACATCAATCGCTTACGTCGGATCGCACCTCGACCGGTCGGACAATTTTCCGTTCGGAATCGTCAAGTTGCGTTCCTACTGGCTTGCAGGAGCACGAGTCGCTTACTCGGTGAAACCAGGGGTCGAGCTCTATGTCCGTGGCTCGAACCTGTTCGGTGCGCGATACGAGGATTCCGCTGGTTATCGTACCGAGGGGCTTGGCCTGTTTGCAGGCTTGCGGCTGGCGAGCCGCTAGAGGTCATTCGCCAGGTGGGTCTGCAATCATCGCCGTGAATTTGGCCTCCGCGGCGAGCTTCCCATCGACCGTCGCGCGGCCGGCGAACTTGCACACGCTTGCGCGTTTCTGGACGAAGTCCACTTCAAGGCGCAGGAGTACTCCAGGCTCGACCGGCTGTCGGAACTTCGCCCCTTCGATGGCCATGAAATAGACGAGCTTGCCGGACCCGGCGAGCCCGAGCGCCTCCACGGCAAGCACGCCCGCAGCCTGGGCAAGAGCCTCGACGATCAGCACTCCAGGCATGATCGGACGGCTGGGAAAATGGCCTTGGAAGAAGGGCTCGTTGATCGTCACCGCTTTGATCGCGACGATTCCCCTCTCGGGATCGAGGCTCTCGACTCGATCGACGAGAAGCATCGGATAGCGATGCGGCAGCGCCGCCATGACCCGCTTGATGTCCAGCGGGCCCAGGGCGCTGCCGCTCGTTTCGTTCATTGGCGCCTAGCGGCCCTGCGTCGATTGTTGCGCCGGCGCCTGCGTCGCGACACTCGGAAGCGCGGAATTCAGCGCCGCAAGCACGTCGTTGGTGACGTCGATGCTCGTGGAGGTCGCGAGCGTCGCACCCACCTCCACGAGCAGGTTCGCGCCCCGGCGCTGCATGACCTGCTGGTAGATGGGGCTAAGCTTATCCTGGATCTGCTTCTGGATATATTGCTGGTTACGCTGGATCTGCTGCTGCTGGCCGGCAAGCTCCTGGGCCGCCTGCTGGCGCTTGCTCTCCCAGGTTTTGGCGCGAGCCTGGAGCGCTGCGTCCGGCGCCTTTCCCTTGAGCGCGTCGATGGCGGTCTGAATCGATTTCTGTTCAGTCTCGAGCGGGCCCGTGAGGGATTGTTCCCGGCTCTGATAGGACGAGACCTGCGTCTTCAGCGCTGCCTGTGCGGTGCGGCAGGCGTTGCACTGGCTGGTGACGCGGTCGAGGTCCACGACCGCGACGATTGCGGCAGGAATGGCCTGCGCGCTCGCTGCCGAGGGCGCAAGGATCGCGGCAGCAAAGGCCGCCGAAACGAGCAAAGTTTTCATTAGAATGAGGTTCCTACGTTGAATGTGAAGAGTTTCGGATCGTCGCCCTTTTGGTAGAGGACGGCCTTCGCTAGATCGAGGCGCAGCGGCCCGAACGGCGAAATCCAGTTGACGCCGATGCCCACCGAGATGCGCGGCTTGGGCGAATTGCCCAGGAACAGCTCCTTGAAGCCGGGCGTCGCGACGAATTTCGTTGGATCGGGAACCGCGTCGCCATTGGAAAACTTGCTGCAATTTGCCGTCGGGCTGCTGAACGAGGACAGTCCGGTGGTCCCGGCAGCCGGAGTGCAGAACGCAACAATATCGTTGAGTATTGGCCTCGTGATGCCCCAAAGCGAACCCGCGTCTACGTAGACCGAGGGACGCAGCCCAAGGCTCTTGATGCTCGAGCTGACAGGCAGCTCCACCTCTGCCCGAGCGAGGTAGAAGGCCTTGCCGCCTATGGCGTCGTTGACCTGGTTGTTGACGTCGAGCTCCTTGAGCGTGCCGTCGGAATTGTAGGGCACTCGAACGACGCGCGGGCCGATGCCACGAATATCGAAGCCGCGGATGTTCGAATTGAAGAAGCGGTCGGAGATCCTGATCGCGTCGCGGCCTGGTCCTGGGGAGGACTGCAGCGGATGGATGTACCCGCCCTCGGCGTGAAGCGACAAAATCCAGCTGCCGAAGCTTTTGTACTTCGTCGCATAGGCCTGGGTCCTGAGGTAGTGGATATCACCGCCCAGTCCCGCGAAATCCTGGCTGAAGGTGAGCTGCTGACCGCGCGTCGGATGGATTCCATCCGTGTCGTCGTAGAGCGTCGAATAGCCGACTAGCGAGGTCAGGTTCGTACCGACTTCGTCGCAAAGATAGGTACCGGCCTTGAAGGGGTCGCAGACGGCCGGCAGCGGACCGGTCCCGTCGGGATCGGTGTAGAAAGTGCTCTTGTCGAGCGTGATCTTGTCATTGCTGAGCAGGTACCGAGTGCCGAAATTCCAATATTCGCTGAGCGGGAAGCCCGTCCTGATGCCAGCGCCCGTGCTGAGCTCCCGATAGGTCGTGTTTCGGTCGTTCCCGATATAGTTGAAGCTGCTATAATCGCGGCGGAATATCTGGGCGCCGAGCAGGATCGGCTTGTCGAGGAAATAGGGATCGGTAAAGCCCGCGTCGATCGACTTCGAATAAAGCGACCAGTTGACGTTCGCGTCAACGGTCTGGCCCTTGCCCATGAAGTTGTTCTGGGAAATTCCGAGCTGCACCACGAACCGCTCGAGGCTCGAGTAACCACCTGACAGCTGCAGCTGTCCAGTTGGCTTCTCCTCGACGTTAACGCCCAGCACCACGCGGTCTGGCGCCGAACCCTCCGACTGCTTGATTTCCAGGTTTTGCTGGAAGAAGCCGAGGCTCTGGATCCGGTCCTGGCTTCGCTTCAGCTTTTGGGCGTTGAATGCATCGCCCTCGTTTAGACGGAACTCTCGCCGGATAACCTTGTCGCGCGTGCTGGTGTTCCCGGTGATGTCGATGCGCTCGACATAGACGCGCGGCGTTTCCCCGACCTTGATGGTGAGGTTCATCACCTTCTTGTCAGCGTCGCGGTTGTAGGACGGGTTGATGTCGGCGAAGGCGTAACCGAGGTTGCCGGCGGCCTCGTTGAGGTTCGTGACCGCGTCCTCGACTGCCTTGGCATTGAACCAGCTGCCGGGCTGGATCTTTGCAAGCTGGAGAACCTTCTCCTTCGGGAAATCGCGAAGTGCGCTGTCGGCGCCGACGGTCCCGAAATGGTAGCGCGGTCCCTCCTCCACCACATAGGTGATGACGAAGTCCCGGCGGTCCGGCGTAAGCTCCGCAAGGGCCTGCACCACGCGGAAGTCGGCATAACCCTCGGTCAGGTAGAAGGCGCGGAGCTTCTGCTGGTCAGCGGCCAGTCGATCCGGGTCATAGGTGTCGTTTGACTTGAGGAAGCCGAGAACGCCACCCGCCTGGCGCGTGTACATTTCCTTGCGCAGCCGGTCGTCGGCAAATTCCTTGTTGCCGATGATGTTGATGGCACGGACCTTCGCCAGGTCGCCTTCGTGGATCTCGAAGACGACGTCGACGCGATTCTGGTCGAGCTGGACGATCTTGGGATCGACTCGCGCGGCGAAGCGGCCCTGCCGGCGATAGAGTTCGAGGATCCGGTCGACGTCGGCGCGTACCGCCGAGCGCGTGAAGATCTGCCGTGGAGCAAGCTTGATTTCCGGAGTGATCTTGTCGTCCTTCAGGCGCTTGTTGCCCTCGAGGATGATGCGGTTGATCACCGGATTTTCGCGAACGACGATGACGAGATCGCCGGTGTCGCCGCCATTGATGACAACGTCAGCGAACAATTGGGTCGCGTAGAGATCCTTCAGGGCCTGGTCGAGCGTTTCGGCCGTATAGGTCTGGCCCGGGGCAAGGTTGGCATAGGCCCTGATGGTCTCGGGCTCCAGGCGCTGGTTCCCGTGAACCGAGATGGAGCGAATGGTCCCTTGCTGCACCGGCGCGGGTGCAGGAGCGGGTGCAGGAGCGGGCGCGGGTGCGGGCGGCTGTTGCGCCGGCGCGTCCTGCGCCATCAAGGGCGCGGCCGTACCGCCTAGGACGGTGCCGATCAAAAGCAGCGCGCCGGCTCGCCGGCTAAAACTCGTCGTACCTGAAATCACGCGTCCCCGCCTTTTGAGTAAATGGTGCGTGCGGCGCGCTTCGCCGCCAAGCCCCGTTATCGCCCTGCCCCAAGCCTCCTAACCAATCAAGCGCTGAAGCCGGTCCCACAAGCCGAGCGAGCCAAGATCGTTGATTGTCGTGAAGACAACCAGCGCGAGAATGACGGCCAGGCCGCCACGGAATGCCCAGTCGAGCGCCCGCGCGCGGAGCGGGCGCCTCCTGATCGCTTCAACGGAGTAGAAAAACAGATGACCTCCATCCAGCATCGGGACTGGCAACAGGTTGATGAATCCGAGATTAATTGAGAACAAGGCGAGGAGCTGAACGAAGGGCAATGCGCCAAGAGACGCCTGCTGCCCGGCGATCTGGGCGATCTTCACCGGTCCGCCGAGGTCTTCGGTTCCGCGCCGGCCCGTGACGATCTGCGCCAGGCCGTCGATCATCGAGCGGGTTATCTGAAGGGTATAGCTCGTCGCTTCCGGAACCGCCTCGTAGAGCGGCAGGCGCTGGAGCACGCCGGTCGTTGGGAAGACGCCCAGCAGCCCGCGCGTGAATTTTTGGCCGAATGGGTCTGTTTCCGTGTCCGATCTCAGGTGGACGTCGATCAGGCGGACTGTGCCGCCGCGTTCGAAGCGCACCGGCACCGTCTGATTCGGCCGCAGCAGCACCACGGAGCGAATGTCGTCGAAGTTCGGAGTGTCGCGGCCAGCGACCGAGAGGATCTTGTCACCGGGCCTCAATCCCGCTTCTGCCGCCGCGGTATCGCGAACGACTGCGCCAACGATGTTCGTCCGGGGCGCGCCGAGTGTCATGAAGAACGCCGCGAAGATGATGATCGCGAGCAGGAAGTTTGCCGCGGGTCCAGCAAGGACGACGAGAAACCGCTGCCAAACCGGCCTCAGCTGGAACGCCTTGTCGCGCAGTTCGGGGGGAATGTTTTCGAGCTCGGCGGGATTGCTAACGGGCGTCATGTCGCCGACGAATTTGACGTACCCTCCAAGGGGCAGCCAGGCCACCTTCCAACGGGTTCCCTGCCGGTCCGTCCAGCCGACAAGCTCATGGCCGAAGCCGATCGAAAACGTCTCAGCGGCGATCCCGAACCAGCGCGCCACCATGTAATGGCCAAGCTCGTGGAAGAAGACGAGCGGCCCCAGCGCGCAGATGAACCCGATCAGGACCAACCACAAAGGCGGCTGCGGAAGCATTAGTGGCAACCCTCGCTCATCAGGACCTCAACGCGCGCACGGGTCGCGCGGTCGATCTCAAGAACGTCCCCGATGCAATTTGGTGCTGCAAAGTCGCTCTGTACAAGCGCCTCTTCGGCGCATTTCGCGATCTCGGGAAAGCGCAGCCGCCCCGCGAGAAATCCCGCGACCGCCACTTCGTTGGCCGCGTTGAGGACGATCGGCGCGGCGCCTCCGGCCTCAAGCGCTTCGCGCGCCAGGCGCAGCGCCGGAAACCGGGTCACGTCGGGAGCTTCGAAATCTAGGCGCGTGATCGCCGCGAGATCGAGTCGCTGCGCTGGCGTTTCCATCCGCTCGGGCCAGGCGAGCGCATAAGCAATCGGGATCCGCATGTCGGGCGAGCCAAGCTGTGCCAGTACCGATCCATCGACGAATTCGACGAGTGAATGGACGATCGACTGGGGGTGCACGACAATATCTATCCGGTCCGACGAAAGCCCGAAAAGATACCGCGCCTCGATCAACTCGAGGCCCTTGTTCATCATCGTGGCGGAATCGACCGAGATCTTCGCGCCCATCTTCCAGTTCGGATGCGCGACGGCCTGGGCGGGGGTCGCTGAGGCCATCAGCTCCGCCGACGCCGATCGGAACGGCCCGCCGCTCGCAGTGAGGATAATTCTTGAGACATTTTCAACGATAGCACCAGCAAGGCACTGGAATATAGCATTATGCTCACTGTCGACCGGGAGGATCGTCGCGCCGCTGTTCGCCGCGGAATTGGTCATCAGCTCACCGGCTGTGACGAGCGCTTCCTTGTTAGCCAAAGCGATCGTCTTGCCGGCCTCGATCGCCGCCATGACGGGCCTCAGGCCAGCGCACCCGACAATTGCCGCAATGACGAGTTCGGCCTCGCCTCGTGCCGTCTCGATGAGGGCGTCCATGCCTGCTGCGCAATGGCATCGGGTGCCGGCGAGGAGTTCCTGGACCTTGCGCAGGCGCGATTCGTCCGCAATCACTGCGATCTTGGCATCGGTGCGTCGGGCGATGTCGGCGAGTGCTGTCACATTCGTCGCCGCGGTGACCGCGACGACCTCGAACCGGTCACGGTTGCGCTCCACGAGATCGAGCGTCGATTTGCCGATCGACCCCGTGGCTCCGAGGATTGCGATTTTCCGCCTCACGCCAGCCCCACTAGCTGGACCACGGCAGTAAGCACAGCCACCGGTACGAGGCCGTCCAGGCGATCCAGGACGCCGCCATGTCCCGGTAACCAGGCACCCGAGTCCTTCACCCCTGCCCGCCGCTTCATCGCGCTTTCGAAAAGATCGCCGGCCTGGGCGGCGATTGCGAAGAGCGGGGCACAGGCCAATAGGGCTTTGCCGAGGCCCATGCTGAACACCCACGCTCCGCCCAGCAGCGTCGCCGCGACCATGCCGCCGAAGAGTCCTTCGAGCGTCTTTGCGGGGCTGATTGTCGGCGCCAGCTTTCGGCGACCGAAAGTGCGCCCCGCGAAATAAGCCCCGATGTCGGTCGACCAGGTCACGATGAAAGCCCACAGCAACAGGTTGATCCCGCCGCGTTCGCGCACCCACAGCAATGCGAGCGCCGGAAGAAGTGCATAGACGAAGCCGCCGATATACCAAGCTGCTCCCCAACCGCGCGTAAGCCTCGTCCACTCGTAGAACATGGCGGTTGCGATGGCCGCGACAACGACCGCGAGGAGGTAACCGCCCTGGAACGCGACCAGGAGCGCGGCGACGATGAGGATGAGCCCGGTGAGGGTACGGACCGAAAGTTCGTTCACCGCCCACCAAAGCGCCGCTCGCGGGCCGCGAAGCGCTCGAGCGCTTCCGCGAAATCGCCCTCAGCGAAGTCCGGCCAGAGCGTGTCGACGAACATCAGCTCGGCGTAGGCCGCCTGCCACAGGAGGAAATTCGAAAGCCGAATTTCGCCGGACGTTCGGATCAAGAGATCGAGTTCCGGGAGGCCATGTGTCTGGAGTTCGGCGGAGAGGGCTTCTTCATCGATCGCTTGCGGGTCGACCTCACCTCGCGAAGCCTTGCCGGCAAGCGCCCTCGCCGCGGCCGCGATTTCCGCCCTTGAACCATAATTCAGCGCGACGACGAGCGTCAGGCGCGAATTCTTCGCCGTTTTCTCCACCGCGCGCTGGAGTCGGGAGACGAGCTGCGGCCCGAACGCCGAATAATCGCCAATCAGCCTCAGGCGCACGCCTTCCTTCAGCAGCGTCGCAAGTTCGCGCTCGAGATAGAAGCGCATCAGTCCCGTAAGGTCGGCGATTTCCTCCTCGCTTCGACGCCAGTTTTCAGAAGAAAAGGCATAGAGCGTCAGAACCTCGACGCCGTGGTCGGCCGCCGACTGCATGGCGCGGCGGACAGCCTCGGCCCCGGCCTTGTGGCCGGCGACACGCGGCAGGCCGCGTTTGCGCGCCCAGCGACCATTGCCATCCATGATGATCGCGACGTGGCGCGGGACTTTCGTGTCGCCCCCAAGTCCGGCTGCACCTTCCGGGGCGACTGCGGAGTTCACTTGCCCAGGATTTCCTTTTCCTTGGCGTGGGCCGCCTCGTCGATCTCCTTGATCGTATCGTCGGTCAGCTTCTGGACGTCGTGCTCGAGGCGCTTGCGCTCGTCCTCGCTGATCTCGTGTTTCTTCTCGTCCTGCTTGAGGTGGTCCATTCCGTCGCGGCGAACGTTCCGCACGGCGACCCGCGCTTTCTCGGCATATTGGCCAACGAGCTTGGCAAGCTCCTTGCGCCGCTCCTCCGTCAGCTCGGGAATTGGAAGCCGAACCATCTGGCCGTCCGTGATCGGGTTCAGTCCCAGCCCCGCCGAGCGGATCGCCTTTTCCACCGGGCCGACATTGGAGCGATCCCAAACCTGGACGGAAAGCATGCGTGGCTCCGGGACGGACACGGTCGCTACCTGGTTGAGAGGCATGCTCGACCCGTAGACTTCGACCTGGACCGGATCGAGGAGCGCAGTCGATGCTCGACCCGTGCGCAGTCCCGCAAGG
>JBJMVK010000113.1:0-5205 GCA_045810725.1 Sphingomonas sp.
GCGAGCTCTATTTCTGGAGCTTCGTCGTCGCGGTCCTCGTCTTTTCGCTCGGCGCGGGCGTGTCGATCTACGAAGGCATCATCCACATCATGCGCCCGGAGCCCGCGGTATCTCCGCTCATCGCCTATATCGTCCTGGTGCTCGCGTTCCTGCTCGAGGGCTGGTCGACCCTTGAGGCCTATCAGGACTTCAAGAAATCAAAGGGCGGCCTTGGCTGGTTCCAGGCTGTCATTCAGTCGAAGGATCCGCCGGCGTTCATCGTCCTCCTCGAAAACGGAGCCGCGATGGCCGGTATCATCGCCGCCGCACTCGGACTTCTTCTCGCGCAGCTGACGCACGATCCGTTCTACGATGGCGCGGCGTCGGTCGTCATTGGCACGATCCTCGCGTTCACGGCCGCGTTGCTCGCGTACGAATCCAAGGGGCTGCTGATCGGAGAAGCGGCGGATCCGGTGCTCGTGCGCAACCTCCACGATCTCGCCCGCAGCATGCCTGGTGTCGTCGGGGTCGGGGACGTCCTGACAGTCCATTCCGCACCCGACCAGGTCACCGTCATGATGAACGTCGATTTCAAAGACGACATCCGGGCGAGCGATGTCGAGGAGGTGGTCTGCCGGGTGGAGGCCGAGGCGCGCGAGCGCTGGCCGCAGGTGCGGCGCCTGTTCGTCCGCCCGATGCAGGGCGCAGCCGACAAGCGGAAGCATTGATTGGCCGGGATCGACCGCGAAAAGGTCCGAAAAGACTTCGCCTCGGCGGTGAACATGGATTCCGCCGAACTCGAGAACTGGCTCGCGACCGACGAGAGCCTGCGCGTCGGCTGGAAGGGCGCCAAAGGAGCGAGGCGCGAAAGCGTCGGCCACGCCAGCGGCCGGCGCATCCTTGCCATCCTCTCGAAGGCGGGCCCGGAGCTCAGCGCATCCGATTACGAACATATGCGCAAAGTGGTCGGCTTCGTGCGTCGCCATAAGGCGCAGCAGCCCGTCAACATCTACACGTCGCGCTGGCGCTACAGTCTCATGAACTGGGGGCACGATCCGACCAAGGAGGACAAGTCGTGAAAGGCTATTGGGGCGATATCGCGAAGCGCACGCTCGAGAACGAACACTTGCGCGCTATACCAGGCACAATCTCGAGCTCGTGCTGATGACGCTTTCGCCTGGCTGCGGCATCGGGCAAGAGGTTCATTGCGACCGCGGCCCGTCGGACGGCAAGACGACCCGATAGTTGCCAAGGCGGCGCTGCCGCTGCACCGTCGCGCCATGGCCCAAGCGATGCACGACGTGTCAGACCCTCGCAACGCGTCGATCCTCATCAACGTCAACGGCGAATTGAAGCCCCGCGCTGAGGCCGTCGTTTCGGTGTTCGACAGCGGTTTCATGCTCGGTGATGGGGTCTGGGAGGGCCTTCGTCTTCACAAGGGGAGGCTGGGCTTCCTCGACCTTCATCTCGATCGCCTGTTCGAAGGTGCAAAAGCGATCGCGATGGACCTCGGCCTCAGCCGAGCCGAGCTCGCAAAGCGTCTCTACGAAACGCTCGATGCCAACGGCATGAGCGAGGGCGTACATGTGCGCTTGATGGTGACGCGCGGCGTTCGAGCAACGCCCTACCAGGACCCTCGGGTGGTGGTTGGAGGGCCGACCATCGTCATCATCCCCGAGTACAAGGAGCCCGATCCCGCCGTTTACCAGCGTGGGTTGAAGCTCTTTACCGTGCACGTGCGTCGCGGTGATCCCGCGGTCCAGGACCAGAAGATCAACTCGCATTCGAAGCTCAACTGCATTCTCGCTTCGATCCAGGCCACGCAGGCGGGTGCCGACGAGGCGCTGATGCTCGACCCGCAGGGGTTCGTCGCCACCTGCAACTCGACGCATTTCTTCATCGTTCGGAAGGGCGAGGTGTGGACCTCAAGCGGCAAATATTGCCTCGGCGGGATCACCCGCGGCCTTGCCCTCGAGATCGCTCGGGACGCGGGTATCCCCTCGATCGAGAAGGATTTCTCGTTGACGGACGTTTATGGTGCGGACGAGGCGTTCGTAACGGGCACCTTCGCCGGCATCGTTCCCGTTCGCGAGGTCGATGGACGTGAGCTCACATGCCCCGGTCCAGTGGTCGAAAGACTTCAGGATCTCTACGCCGAGCGGATCGATCGCGACATCGCGGAGCAGCATCGGGCGTGACGCTTCGCATTGCCATGTGGTCGGGTCCGAGAAACCTCTCCACGGCGATGATGCGCAGCTTCTCCAGCCGCCAGGACACCTTCGTTTCCGATGAGCCGTTTTACGGCTGCTTCCTGGCAACGAGTGGCGCAGGCCACCCGATGCGAGAGGAGACGATCGCAGCGATGGACTGCAACTGGCCAAGCGTCATGGCGAGCCTGCGCGGCGATCCACCCGACGGCTCCCCGGTCTGGTACCAAAAGCACATGTGGCACCATATGGTTGGACCGATCGGCTACGACGATTTCGAAGGATTCTCCCACGCCTTCCTCATCCGCGAGCCCGAGCGGATGATCGCCTCCTATCTTCGCAAGCGGGAAAGCGCGGCGTTCGAGGATTTCGGGTTGGATCGGCAGGCTGAGTTTTTCGAGCGCGAGGCGCAAAGGCGGGGCGGGCCTCCTCCGGTAGTTGATGCAAATGACGTCCTTGCGGATCCCGCTGGAGTTCTTTCCAAGCTCTGCGATGCGCTCGGCATTCGACCCGAACCCGCGATGCTGAGCTGGCCCCCGGGCCGGCGGCAAACCGACGGTATCTGGGCGGCGCACTGGTACAAGGCGGTCGAAGAAAGCACCGGCTTCGGTCCGCCCGAGACCGACCCGGTCGAGCTGCCTCTCGAAGCTCGTCGTCTCGCCGAGCGCTGCCGGCCTTATTATGCGCGGTTGGCGGCCCATCGAATCCGGCCCGGGCACGCATGATGGGCGCCGGAGAAAGTCAGCTTCGTAAGAGCGGACGAGTGCCGGTGCCCCGGAGCCCTAACGGCGCTCGTAGGTGCCAATGAGTTCCCCCCGCCCGAGCGCATGCTGTTCGGCTTCTCGCTCAACCTCGGCGATCTTTGCGTCGGCATCGAGCCGGAGACGATCGGTGTCGAGCGCGAAAAGCTTGAAATGATAATGGTGCGGTCCGTGCCCTTGCGGCGGGCACGGGCCGCCGTAACCGGGCTTGCCGAAGTCGTTCACGACCTCCGTTCCGGCCCGCTCTCTTGCCCCCAGCGAACGCGCCGATGGGGGGATGTCGATGACTCCCCAATGGCGGAAAGTGCCACTGGGCGCGTCCGGGTCATCGACGACCAGCGCAAAGCTCTTCGTTCCGGCCGGCGGCTCGCCCCACGAGAGAGAGGGCGTCTCGCCGGCACCGTCGCACGTATATCGGGTCGGGATCGACTGCCCGTCCTTGAATGCGTCGCTTGCAAGCTCGAGCCTGGCGAGGGTCGCGTTGTCCACTCTTCCTTCTCCTTGGGTCTGGCTGGGTGCGCGGCTGCCCGGCCCGCAACTCGTCAGCGTGGTTACAAGGAGCGCGGCGGCCAGCCGTTTCCACATGTCGTGCCCCACGGCTCCTTTTAGAACGACGGGACCAACAAAAGAGGAGGGACGCCTGTTCCGCCGCGCAACTCGAAGCGCGATGCTGCACTGGCGACTGGTCCAGCCGCCGGGCGCTTGCGAGCTCAGGCAAGCCCGCCTGAATTGCCCGATTTCGACGCCAATTCGTCGACGTCGATGCCGAGCTGCCGCCATTCCTTCTTGGTTCGGCATTCGGTCCGCGCGAGGTGCGATCCCGTGTCGGACTGAAAGGTGACGCAATATTTCTGATCTGGACCTTGGCTCTTCGCGTCGGGCTTTACCCCTGGTGCCGCGGTCGCCGTGAGCGACGCGAGGATCAAAGAGAAGCCAAGTGCCCTAATAAGCTTCGCCATTCCTGTTCTCCTTTTAAAAGGAGCCTTGATGTTGAGGCCTGCCGCGCCCGCCGGCGCGGCTGATTCGACAAAAGCGACACCCGAATCGACATTGGCCGTCTGTCGGCTTGTTGCCGACGTTGGTCGTTCGTCGCGGCGTTCTTGCCCCGTCGCAGCGGTTGACCCTTCAGCGCCTCCTCGCTATGTGCCCGCCCGTCCGAGCGAAAGGGAATCTTCTCATCGCCGGCGGACAAAGAGCTGAACGTTGCTCAACATGCGCGTCGCCAGGCGGCCCCGTAAGGCTGGTCCGGCTCCGCGCTTTTTCTTTTGAGCAAAGTAACCGCCGGGACTTTCCGGCATAGACAAGGTGAAGGGCTTCATGCCGACGATTAACCAGCTGATCCGTAAGGGTCGCGAACCGCAGAAGGCCAAGAACAAGGTCCCTGCAATGGAGCAGAACCCGCAGAAGCGCGGCGTCTGCACCCGTGTCTACACGACGACCCCGAAAAAGCCGAACTCGGCGCTTCGCAAGGTGGCCAAGGTCCGCCTCACCAACCAGCGCGAAGTCATCAGCTACATCCCGGGCGAAGGGCATAACCTCCAGGAGCACAGCGTCGTGCTGATCCGCGGCGGCCGTGTGCGCGACCTTCCGGGAGTTCGCTACCACGTGCTTCGCGGAGTCCTCGACACGCAGGGCGTGAAGGACCGCAGGCAGAGCCGTTCGAAGTACGGCGCCAAGCGTCCCAAGTAATCAGGCCAGAGTAAGCCCCGGGCGCATTTGAAGTCCCGGATCAGGCTGAAGAGAGAAAAGGAACAGTCCAATGGCTCGTCGTCGCCGTCCCGAGAAGCGTGAAATCCTTCCGGATCCCAAGTTCGGGGACATCGTCCTCTCCAAGTTCATGAACAGCGTCATGCTCGACGGCAAGAAGTCCGCCGCCGAGTCGATCGTCTACGGCGCGCTGGAGCTGATCGAAACCAAGACCAAGCAGGGTCCGCTGCCGGTGTTCGAGCAGGCGCTGGAAAACGTGATGCCGACCATCGAAGTGCGCTCGCGCCGGGTCGGCGGCGCCACCTATCAGGTGCCGGTCGAAGTCCGCTCGGTGCGGCGGCAGGCGCTCGGGATCCGCTGGCTGATTTCGGCCGCGCGCGACCGCAACGAAAAGACGATGACGGAGCGGCTCTCGGCCGAGCTGCTCGACGCGTCGAATGGCAGGGGAAACGCCGTCAAGAAGCGCGAAGACGTGCACCGGATGGCGGAAGCCAACCGCGCCTTCTCGCACTATCGCTGGTAACGGCGAAGCAACGGATCTTAAGGAACAA
>JBJMVK010000114.1:0-13138 GCA_045810725.1 Sphingomonas sp.
AACCCGCACTCCCTTGCGGGAAGAGGATTTTAAGTCCCCAGCGTCTACCGTTCCGCCACGTCCGCTAGCTCGGCCCCGGCGACGGTAGAGCCAGCCGAGTTATTCCGCGGTGACTTCCTTGAGGTTTAAGCGCTCGCGCATTTCCTTGCCCGGCTTGAAATAGGGCACGCGCTTGGCGTCGACCGATACTGCCTCGCCGGTCCTTGGATTGCGGCCGACGCGGCCGTCGCGCTGGCGCGTGGAGAAAGCCCCGAAACCGCGCAGTTCGACGCGTCCGCCCTTGGCGAGCTGGTCTGTGATGGAATCGAAGATCGCGCTCACCACGCCTTCGACTTCGCGCTGCGTAAGATCGGGAAAATCAGTGCAAAGCTGTTGCACCAGTTCAGAACGGATCATCGTAACCCCGCGACGGATTGGAGCAGCCCCGCCCCCATGGGACCGCTTTCCTTATTAGGCTGTCAGGAAACAGTGGCACAAGCAAGTAAGATTTGCGCGGCGCCCCTTACAAGGAACGCCGCGCATACAGTCACTTGCGGTTACTTTTTCTTCTTGCCCTTGGATTCCTGGGCTTCCTTCAGAGCAGCGCCGAGAATGTCGCCTAGCGAGGCGCCGGAATCGGAGCTTCCGTACTGGGCAACCGCCTGTTTCTCCTCGGCGATCTGCAGTGCCTTGACGGAGAAATTCGGCTTCTTCGAGCGGTCGAAGCCAATCACCATCGCGTCGAAATGCTGCCCCACCTGGAAGCGCTCAGCACGCTGCTCGTCGCGGTCGCGGCCAAGATCGCCGCGCTTGACGAAGCCGATCGCTCCGTCATCGCCGACCTGAACGTCGAGACCCGCATCCTGGATCGCACGGACGACGACCGTGACTATCTCGCCCTTCTTCACGCCGCCAGCAGTCGACGGCCCGCCGGCGCCGGCGCCCGCGCCGGTACCGCCGCCCTCGAGCTGCTTCATCCCGAGCGAGATCCGCTCCTTCTCGACATCGACGTCGAGCACCTGGGCCTTCACCAACTCACCCTTGCGGTGAAGCTGAAGCGCCTCTTCGCCCGATACGCCCCACGCGATATCCGACATGTGGACCATCCCGTCGACATCGCCCTCCAGTCCGACGAACAGGCCGAACTCGGTCGCGTTCTTGACTTCGCCCTCGACAACCGAGCCGACCGGGTGCGCTTCGGCAAAGGCTTCCCAAGGGTTTGCCTGCGCCTGCTTGAGGCCGAGCGAAATGCGCCGCTTCTCCTCGTCCACCTCGAGGACCTTCACGTCTACCTCCTGCGAGGTGCTGACGATCTTGCCGGGGTGCACGTTCTTCTTGGTCCAGCTCATTTCCGAGACGTGGACGAGGCCCTCGATGCCGGCTTCGAGCTCCACGAACGCGCCATATTCGGTGATGTTCGTCACGCGTCCGCGGAACACACCGCCGATCGGGTACTTTGCGGCCGCCCCCTCCCATGGGTCGCTCTCGAGCTGCTTCATGCCGAGCGAGATGCGCTGCGTCTCGCGGTTTATGCGGATGATCTGCACCTTCACCGTGTCGCCGATGTTCAGAACTTCGGAAGGGTGATTGACGCGCTTGTATGAGATGTCGGTGACGTGGAGCAGGCCGTCGATGCCACCGAGATCGACGAAAGCGCCATAATCGGTGATGTTCTTGACCACGCCCTCGATCACCTGGCCCTCGTGGAGCGACTGGATGAGGCCGCTGCGCTGCTCGGCGCGGGTTTCCTCGAGGATCGCGCGGCGCGACACCACGATGTTGCCGCGACGACGATCCATCTTGAGGATCTGGAAGGGCTGCGGAAGGTCCATCAGCGGCTGGACGTCGCGCACCGGCCGGATGTCGACCTGCGATCCCGGAAGGAAGGCAACGGCGCCGCCGAGGTCGACGGTGAAGCCGCCCTTAACGCGGCCGAAGATCACGCCTTCGACGCGGTTGCCGGCGTCGAATTCCTTTTCGAGCTTGTCCCAGGCCGCTTCGCGGCGCGCGCGGTCCCGTGACAGCATCGCTTCGCCAGCGGAGTTCTCGACGCGGTCGACATAAACTTCAACTTCGTCGCCGATACTAAGATCGGCCTTCTGACCCGGCGCTGCGAACTCGCGCAGCGGCACACGGCCCTCGCTCTTCAGACCGACGTCGATGACCGCCATGTCATTCTCGATGCCCGTGACCTTGCCCTTCACCACCTTGCCTTCGAACGTTTCGTTCTCTCCGCCGAGGCTTTCATTGAGAAGGGCGGCGAAATCGTCGCGGGTCGGGAATGTAGTGGTCGCCATGATAAGATCGTTTCCTGCAGTTCAAATTCGCTTGCCGCGCCGCGCCACAATGGCGAGGCTTCCGCATGCGGACCTGGTTCTATTCACGGCCGCGAACGGCTCATCCGGCCGCGGCATCCGGCGCAGCCCATGTCAAAAAGCGCGTCCCGGTCCCGGTTCAACCGGTCGACCGTACGCGCTCGCCTGAGGACGGGCTGCCGCGACCGCTAAAAAGAGCGCTCGCCGGACCGCGCGCGCCTTAGCCGAGAGCGCTCCGAACAGCAAGTTGGGATAGCCAGCATTTACCTGCTGACCAACACCTCGCGTCCATTCAGCTGCTGAAGCGGCCTCGCGTCATCGGGATAGCGCTTGGCGAAAGCCGCGATTTGCGCCTTGGACACTTCGACTGGTGTTCTCAGCACCGACCAGCGAACGCCCTCCGAGCAAGGGGGCGTCGTCAGCGATCCGCTATACGCATAATAATGGTGGTCCATCGGGATGAGGTCTTCGGCGTTGATGGCGATTTTCCTCTGCGCCGGCTCGTGGTCGCCTTCCTTCGGGAGATTGGCCCACAAGGCCCTGATCAGGGGATTCTCATGACCCAGTTTCAGGGGGATCGCGACCACCGCAAGCTGTCCTGCGGAATCCTTGTGAACGAGGTGCACGACCATCTCGAAGCGCTTCCCATCGAAGGCCTCCTCGGCGGGATGGTGGAAATGGAACTGGACGAGCTCGTAGCGGCGGCCGCCGATTACCAGAGCGCTGCCCGGGGCGTAGTTGACCTGCACGGTATGGCCGTTGTCAATGATCGCGAGCGGCGACGCACGGTAGTTGAAGACGAGCGGCGGCAGCACCTTGGCCTTTGCGTCTTTGCGACGAATGTCGATGGGCGACTGTCTGTCACCCGCGCCGCACGCCCGATACGCCGGGTCCAGCTCGGCCCAGTGCGGCGGCCCGTTGTGGCCCCGATACGACCAATGGTGGTGCGTGCCGGTTTCCGCGAGCGCCGGCAGGTGCGGTAGAGCCAGCAATGCAGCGATCGCGAGGGAAGGCCGAATTGCTTCCTCCTAATTTGATTCACTGCTTGCGCAGATGCGCCGCCCGAAGGGCTAAACCCATCGGTTGAATCCCGGATAGGGATCCCTTCGCACCGGCGCACCATTAAGGGATGGCAAATCGATAGACAGAGCCAGCCGATAGGCATTTTCCTATTGCAATATAGGAACGAATAGGGAACATCGACTCTTAGGAGTCGCGTCACATGCTCGTTCTTGATCCCACCTTCCTGGTTGCGCTGGCCGCCCTGATCAGCAGCCTATCCGCCTTTGTCTGGGCGCTTCGCCGAAAGCCCTGAAGCGCCCTCTTAGAATTCGCGCGTTAATTCGATCATGGTGCGACGAAAGCCGGCCTTCGCGAACAGCGCCTGCGCACCCTGGTTCCTTTCCGCGGTGGACAGCAGGACGCGAGGAGCACCGAGGGCGCCAAGCGTTTCGAGTGCGGCGTTCATCAGAGCGGATCCGACGCCCCTGCGGCGGTGTGCCGGGTCGACGACGAGATCGTAGAGCACTCCAGCGGGGCCGCGCAGCGCCATATAGTCAGTCCCCTCCATGCCGCCGAACGCATAGCCGACCCTCTTCCCGCTCACCTCCGCGACGAGAACGACCATCTCGGGCCGGCTGATCTGCGAAACGAGAAACTCGCCGTAGCGCTCGGGAAGCCCCGGTTCCGGCGCGAGAAACCTCCTGGCATCGAATTCGTGATGCTCGGCTACGAGCATTGCGCCGAGCAGGCCAATCGCCTCTTCGTCGTCGGGCCGAGCGGCCCTCACGGTAACCTTCGAGCTCACGTCCTCCTTCTCGCAGCGGCGCGCGAGGCCGGCAATGGCGCGCAAGTAACCCCCATCAATTTAGCTGATTGAGTGACAAAAGCCCTCCACTGCAAGGACTTGTTAGTTTATCGGGTAGCACAATCTTCGCGAAAAACAGGGAATTATCGATGCAGCGGTGGGTGTTACTGGTCGCGGCAACGGCGATGGGGCTGGCTGCTCGCGCGAATGCACAGGAGGCGGATGTCGCTCCTACTGCGGCCGTCAAGCCGACGGTCGCGATAAGTCCCACACCAGTCGCTGACAGCGATGTCGCTCCATATTATGCGTCGCACCCCGGTTTTCTCATGTGGCTCAAGGATGCCGACAGCCGCGCCGCCGCCGCCAAGCTCACACAAATCCTCAAGCGTGCGCCGATCGACGGCTTCGCCGAAGGACCAGCGCTCGCCTCGTCGGTCGAGGCCGCGCTGACGAGCGGAACGCCGGCGGACGACCAGGTGATTTCGAGCGCCTGGGTTCGCTACGTCCAAGCGCTAAAGCGGCCGGTACAGGGCATCAGTTTCGGAGATGCGACGCTTCAGCTGCGCCAGCCCGGGGCGCGCGACGTTCTTGCCGATGCGCGAAACGCCCCTTCCCTTGCCGCGCACATCGACGCCGTGGCCAAGGTGAACCCTTTCTATTCTGCGCTTCGCGACAATGCGATCGCGAGCGGTCAGCAGTCCGACCCGCACATTCTTGCAACCCTCGACCGTCTCCGCCTGATCCCTCCGACAGGCCACTCGATCATCGTGGATGCAGCCAATTTCGAGCTGATGATGATCGAGGACGGCAAGGTCGTCGATTCGATGAAGGTGATCGTCGGCAAGCCGGATTTCCCGACGCCCCTGCTCGCCGGGTCGATCTGGTACGTTACCTTCAACCCTTATTGGCACATCCCGCAGGACGTCGCGAAGCGAAAGGTCGCGCCGATCGTTCTGAAGCGGGGTGTCTCCTACCTCAAGGCCGCGCGTTATCAGACCGTCGCTGCGTTCGGCGGCACAAAGGAACTGCCGATCGATCCGAGCAGTGTCGACTGGAAGGCCGTGGCAGCGGGCGACGTCGAAGTGCACATCCGGCAATTGTCAGGCCCAGCGAACATGATGGGCAAGATGAAGTTCGGCTTCGTCAACGATTACGGAATCTTCCTTCACGACACGCCGCACAAGGACCTGTTCGCGAAGCCGATGCGAAATCTGAGCCTCGGTTGCGTGCGCGTGGAACATCCGCAGCGTCTCGCCGAATGGTTGATGGGCCATGAGCCCGAAGTTCCTGGCGACGACAGCGAGCAGAATGTGCAGATCGCAAAGGGCGTTCCCATTTACATCAGCTACCTAACGGCTCGCCCGGACGGAACGAGCATCGCCTTTGCGGACGACGTTTACAGGCTGGATGGCGAAAGCGCCGTTGGGAAAGCGGCAGCAATCTCCTCGGCTTCAACGGCGAAGTAGGCGCGAAAAGCCTTTCGCGGGCCCCGCGGCGCTCGTGATCGACCTTTCTCGAAATAAATGACGGGGCAGCGCAACTGCACGTGCGTTTGTCGAAAAGGGTCTCGCCCCCCCTCGGAACACCGGCTAAATATCAGTCACCCTTAGTGGCATGCCATCGTTACCCCGAAAGGAGACACGACATGGCTTACAAAGCAGCATTGTTTGCTTTGGGCATGATTGCCGCGGCTTCGCCGTTGGCAGCGTCACAGCCTCAGCCGGTGATTCCGGCGGGCGAGGGCGCCCCGCCCGCACCTGCTGATGCGAGATATTGCCTTCGGATCGACCCCGTCATCGGCAGTAGGATTGCGGCCATTCTTTGCGAAACCCGCGAACAATGGGCGATGCTCGAAGTCGACCTCGACGAGGAGTGGGCGAAGGAAGGGGTCAGGGTGATCACTCCCCAGGGACCCTACAGCTAAGACGGCGTCTCACTGCGGCATCTCGACGTGGCCGCCAAAGCCAAAGCGCATTGCCGAGAGAAGCTTGTCGGCGAAGCTGTCCTCGGTCCTGCTGCGATAGCGGGCGAAGAGGGCGGCGGTGAGGACGTTGACCGGCACCGCCTCTTCCATCGCGGCATCTACCGTCCACTGGCCCTCCCCACTGTCTGCGACTCGGCCGGAGAAATTTGCCAGGCCCCGGTCTTGAGCGAGTTCAAGTGCGCAGAGGTCGAGAAGCCAGGAGGAGATGACCGACCCGCGGCGCCACACTTCGGCGACATCGGCCAGGTTGATGTCGAAGCGCTGATCATCCGGAAGCCTCTCGGAGGCGCGCCCCTTCAAGACATCGAAACCCTCGGCATAGGCCTGCATCAGGCCATATTCGATGCCGTTGTGGACCATCTTCACGAAATGACCGGCACCTGCCGGCCCGGCATGAATATAGCCTCGTTCCGCGCGCTCATCCGCGCTGCCGCGCCCGGCGGTGCGCGGGATCGTTCCGAACCCCGGGGCAAGAGTGCCGAAGATCGGGTCGAGCAGGTCGACGATATGTCTTTCTCCGCCGATCATCAGGCAATAGCCGCGCTCCAGGCCCCAGACGCCGCCGGATGTGCCAACGTCGACGTAATAGACGCCTGTCTCGGCGCATTCGCGAGAGCGGCGGATGTCGTCCTTGTAGAACGTATTCCCACCATCGATGATTATGTCCCCGGGCTGCGCGATCGCCCGCAGCGCTGCAACGGTCTCTTCGGTCGGCACCCCCGCTGGCAGCATAATCCAGAAGATCCGCGGAGCCTTCAGCTTCGCGAGGATTTCCTCGAGCGAAGCGGCGCCGGACGCCCCGTCCTCCACTATCTTTCGAACTGCCTTCTGGTCGCGATCGAAGCCCACGACCTGATGCCCGCCACGGATCAGACGGCGGGCAATGTTCGCGCCCATCCGGCCGAGGCCAATCAGTGCTAGTTGCAATGGATGAACTCCAGAGTGAGCCGACCCGCGCGCTGGATGGGTGAGATCGGCTGAGAGTCAAGCTCGCAGGCGACCCTATTGCAGGCGAGAGAGCCTAGCACCTAAAGACGGGTCCTCGAGTGGGAGGTTCAGAGTGAGCGTATTGGCGCTGGAGCGCGTGACTAAGCGCTTCGACCAGGTGTTGGCGGTAGATAATCTCAGCTTCTCGGTCGAACCCGGCACGGTGTTCGGATTTCTCGGCGGAAACGGCGCGGGAAAGACGACATCCCTGCGGATGGTGCTCGACATCATCCGTCCAACGAGCGGACGGATCGAGGTACTCGGACGAGCGCCGGGCCGCCTGAACGCGCCGGAAATAGGCTTCCTTCCAGAAGAACGCGGCTTGTACCGACAGATGAGCGCGCTCGATGTCATCACTTATTTCGGCCGGCTGAAGGGCATGGCACTGGCAGATGCGAAGCGTGAGGGCGCGGCTTTGCTCGATCGGTTCGGCCTCGCTGCGAATGCCAGGTCGAACGTCGACAAGCTGTCCAAGGGCATGGCGCAAAAAGTCCAGCTGGCGACAGCGCTAGTGAACCGACCGCGGCTGTTGATCCTCGACGAGCCCTTCTCCGGGCTCGATCCGGTAAACCAAGGGCTGCTCGAAGAAGAAATCCGGCGGATGTCCGCCGCGGGATCGACCGTCGTCTTCTCGACGCACGTGATGCAGCACGCCGAGCGCCTCTGCGACCGACTGCTTCTGCTGGCCCGCGGCCGGAAGAAGTTCGAGGGCACCCTCGAGGAAGCCCGCGCCGAGCTTCCGGCGCGGCTGATGATCATCGCGAAGAAGGACCCATCGGAACTGACCGGCGTCGAAGCTGTCGAGGATGCGGGGCCAGCCGAGACAGGGTGGCGCCGCTGGGACGTTCGCCTCGTGCCCGGTGTCGCTCCGGGCGACCTGCTCGAGCGCTGCGTCGCCGAGCAATTCCCGTTGCGGCGTTTCGAGCAGGTCCACGTAAGCCTCCACGACGTGTTCGTTCACATCGTCGGAGCGCCGGAGACACCCCAATGAACAACATCCTCATCGTCGCGGCGCGCGAATTCCGACAAATTGCAAGCATGCGCAGCTTCTGGCTAACGCTGCTCATCATCCCGCTCTCGATGGTGATCGGGGGCTTCACGCCCAGGCTGATCCACAGCGATGAGCCGGACCGGATCATGATCATCGACCGCGCCGGAGGCGGCGAGGCGCGCGCGATAGGGGAACGGTTCAAGACTGATGAGGGCCGCGATGCCCTGATCGAATTGTCGCGCTACGTGCAGCGGCATCATCTCGAAAATGCCGATCCGGCTGCACTCTGGTCGCAGCACGATCGCTGGTACGGCGATGCCGACGTCGCCCGCTTCATTGCTGGCGGCGGCGTCGCCGCGGCAAAAACGAAGATCGCTCGTGTGAAGGCGAAGGACACGCCGGAGTTCAAGCCGTCGAACCCCGACTATCAGGTCGTGCCAGTGCCTTCCTCGCTCGAAACCGTGCCCGACCGCGATCTCGATAGCGCGCTCAAGACGGTGCTCAAGCCCGAGGACAAGGACGTGAAGGCGGTCGACTACGTGATTTTGGTGCCGGCTGCTTTCGGGCAGAGCCCGCTCGTTCGCCTGTGGGCCAACGCCCAGCCCTCGCAGCGGTTCGTAGGAACCATCGAGGACGTACTGACGCGCGATCTTCGGACGCGGTTTCTGGCTGGACAGGGTGTAGCCCCTTCGGCAGCCGAGAGTGCGAGTGCGATCGCTCCCGCCCTCGCCATCTCAACTCCTCCGCCGGGCGGTGGTGCGCGCGAGGCAATGCTGGTGCGCTCGATCCTGCCGCTCGCAGCCGCTTACCTCCTGATGATCAGCCTTATGCTTTCGGGTAGCTGGATGCTGCAAGGAACGGTCGAGGAGCGCTCCAATAAGCTGCTCGAGACCGTGCTCGCCTGCGTCAGCCCCGAGGAATTGATGTACGGCAAGCTGATCGGAACAGCCGGGGTAGGCTTGTTCATGATCGCGGTATGGATGGGATGCGGGCTTTTTGCGGCCTACGCCACGCAAGGCGCCATCGCCGATTTCATTCGCCCGGCGCTCGACCCACTGACGTCGCCAGGAACGATCGTCGCGCTGATCTACTTCTTCGTCGCCGGCTATGTCGCAATCGCGGTAATCTTCCTTGCAATCGGGTCGATGAGCGATTCGATGCGGGACGCACAGGGCTATTTGATGCCGGTCCTTCTAGCGATCCTGCTTCCGATCTCCATCCTCATGCAGGCCGTTCTTGGCGGCAACAGTGGCGGGGTGCTGGTCGAAGTGCTCACCTGGGTTCCGATCTGGACCCCGTTCGCGGTGCTTGCGCGCCTGGGCCTCGGGATCCCGACGTGGGAAGTGGTCGGATCAGGCGCGCTTCTTGCGGTCTTTGCCGCCTTGGAGCTGGTGCTCCTTGGGCGCCTGTTCCGCGCGAGCCTGCTCGCGCAGGGGCAACGGCCCAATTTCGCCGAAGTGCTCTCGAGGATGCGCGCGGTTCCGAATTAAGTAGGCCGCCCTTCAGCCGCTGCGACGAACCTTCGATGGAATGGCGGCGGCGCGGCCTTCCTCGGGCCCCACACCTGCTTCGCTCATTCGCAGGAAGCTCCGGACAGCCTCGCTCGAGACGGCGCGTCCGAACAGCCAGCCCTGGGCTTCCGAACAGCCGAACTTCTCGAGCGCTGCCCGGATCTGCTCCGATTCGACTCCCTCCGCGCTGATCGGAACGTCCAGGGTGTGCCCGAGCGCGGCGATCGTGTTGACGATTTCGGCGGTGCGCTGGCTGCGCACGATCGTGGTGATAAAGCTCTTGTCGATCTTGATTCGGTCCAGGGGGAGCCGGTTGACCTGTGCAAGGCTTGCGTACCCCGTGCCGAAATCGTCGAGCGAGATGCGAACGCCGACGTTCTTGAGGCTCTCGATGATCGTCAACACTTGGTCGCGGTCCTCGAGCAGCGAACCCTCCGTGATCTCGATCTCGAGCCGGTTGGGTGGGAAACCCGTGGTCGAGAGAACTTTCAGGATCTGTTCGGCGAGCGTCGGCTCGCGAAACTGGATCGGCGAGACGTTGACGGCAAGCTTGAGGTGCGCTGGCCAGTCCCGCGCTTCCATCATCGCCTGCTCCATGATGCTGAGCGTCAGCGGCCCAATGAGGCCCGTTCGTTCGGCGGCCTCGATGAAATTCTCGGCGTCCATTATGCTGCCGTCGTCGCCGCGCCAGCGCGCCAGCGCCTCGAAACCGACGATTTCCTGCGACGCCAGGTCGATCAGCGGTTGGAAATAGGGAACGAAGTCACCTTTGCGGATCCCGACGCGAATGCCTTCCTCGAGTTTCAGGCGATCGGATAGCTCGAGCTCGAGCTGCTCGTCGAACCAGGCGAAGGCGTTGCGGCCGGCGCGCTTGGCGGCGTAGAGGGCGACATCGCTCCGTCGAAGGGCGCCCTCTTCATTGTCACGCGATTCGAGCCGCGCGAGTCCAATGGACGCGGACGCCTGCACCTGCGCGCCATCGACGAACACGGGCGATGCGAGATGCTCCTGGACCTTGCGGGCCACGTCTTCCGCTTCGGAATCGTGTACCGCTTGAAACAGCATGCCGAACTCGTCGCCGCCAGTGCGGGCGCAGCAGGCGCCCTCGGGTCCGCTTTTCCGAAGCGCGGCCGCGACCGCAAGAAGCAAGCGATCGCCGGCGGCGTGACCGTGAAGGTCGTTGACCCGCTTGAAATGATCAAGGTCGAGCAACAGCAAGACGCCAGGAGTTTTCGCTTCCAGCATCTCCGTCAGCGAGCGCAACAGCTCGCGGCGGTTCGCGAGGCCTGTCCCCGGATCCGTGTTCGCATTGCTCTGCGCGATCCGCTCGGCGGCCTCATGGGCGTCGAGCGCGTCCTTCAGATCCTTCGAGCGGCGCCAGCCAAAGAGGATGATCGCGATGTTGAGAATGAAAGCGACCTGGAGCGTCCCCGACGCATCGATGGTCGGAATTCCGGCGACGGCTGCGGGAACGAGCTTGCTGCCGATGGCGACGAACAGCAGCAGGGCTGCGATTGTTGCACAAGTCGTGATGACGTGGCTGCTCGCGATGCGAACGGCCTTGCTTCTTACGCGCTTCACACTTTGATCCACTTCTTGCCCGGCCATAGCCTCGCAGAAATGAATGAAAATTTCCCATATTAACTTTGGTTAGTATAGGGTTGCCGAGACCCGGCAGCCAGCTCCTCCGATTGCGACTTAGCGGGCGACGAGTCGCTCCTCCACGACGCGGATCGCCTGAGCTATCGCAGCTGAGACATCGAGGGCGCTCGTGTCGAGGATAATCGCGTCAGTTGCGGGCTTCAGCGGAGCGACCTCGCGAGAGGAATCCCGCTCGTCCCGTGAACGGATGTCCGCGAGCACATCATCGTAATGCGTGTGCATCCCTCGCGCCCGGAGCTCGTTCAGGCGCCGTTCGGCTCGGACCTCGGCGGAGGCAGTAACGAAAAGCTTCACGTCCGCGTCGGGAGCGATGACGGTTCCGATGTCGCGGCCGTCCAGCACCGCGCCCCCCTCCTGGCGCGCAAAATCCTGCTGCCGTTTGAGGAGCGCGGAGCGGAGCGAGGAGTAAGCCGAGATCATCGATGCGAGCTTCGACACGGGCTCGCTCCTCAATTCGGGGTCGTCGCCATCGACGCCGAGGTCGTCGCAGGCCCTAAGCGCCGCAAATTCATTTGCTGCATCACCTCCCCAGCGCCACAGGTTGAGAGCAACGGCCCGATAGAGCAGGCCGGTGTCCATGTGCGGCAGCCCAAAGTGCTTCGCCAGGGCCCGGGCGATGGTTCCCTTCCCGCTTGCCGCCGGTCCGTCGACTGCGATCATCGGCATCAGCGGTCCTGTCGTTCAAGCCACGGCCGAAGGAGCCCGAGCGCTTCGCGGGGCCGGTCGTTGACAAAACCGTGAGCAGCTCCCGGCACGACTGCGAAATCAGCCCCCGGCACGCGCGCGGCAAAAGCGCCGAGAGTCGAAGGACGGGCCTCGTCATACTGGCCGTCGATGAAGAGCGTACGAGGACCCTCGAGCTTCGCGAGCAGCGGCTCGCCGTTATAGTCCTTGAGGGTTCCGGTCGCCACGAACTCACTCGAGCCCCACATCTGCTTGTAGAGCGCTTGATTGAGGCGCAGCGCAGGATGCGTTCCGACGTAAGCCGTGGACGCCGCCGAAGCCGGTTCGCGCCGGTTGAAATTTTCGTAGAAGACGTTGGTCGCCTGCTCGCAGGCCTGAGTGACGGGCGCTGGCGGGTCGCACTGCTTCAGCGTCGCCTGGACCGCGGCCGGGAGCTGCGCCCGGAGCGCGTTGGCGTCCGCAATCCAGCTTCTTGTGGAGACGAGCGGGCTTGCAAGCACGAGGGCTTGCAGCTCGCGAGGGCGCCGCGCGCCATATTCGAGCGCGATCGTTCCGCCCCAGCTCGCTCCAAGCACGTGCCAGTGGCCAACTCCCAGGGCGCGGCGGACGGCGTCGACCTCGTCCGTGAAGCGCTCGACCGTCCAGTTCGCGGGATTGTTCGGTCGCTCGGACAAGCCGCTGTCGAGCTGGTCATAAAGAATGATACCCCTCTCGTCGGCCAACTGCAGCAGGTTGAGGAAGCCCGCATGACTTCCTCCGGGTCCGCCGTGGATCGCAACGAGTGGGGGCTTGGGGCCATCGAGCCGTCCGTTTACCCTGACATAGACACGCCCACCGGGGACAGGCGCCATCAGCTCCCGATCGGGTGGTGGATAGCCTGCCGCCGAACGGGCACGCAGCGGCTTGCAGGCCGCTGCTGCGGTTGCCACTCCAAGGGTTGCGATGAAGGCGCGGCGGTCGAGGGCCCTTGCGCCAGTCCGGCCAGCGCACCAGATCGCTCCCTGTTCGACGCTCACACACGGTGCTTTGACAGGGGCATATCCCTATGGCAAGGCGCCCCGCCGAACGCCCGGCCTTCGCCGGCGAAGCACGATTTCTACTGGAGTTGAGACCCACATGGTGAAGCCCGAATGGGGCACCAAGCGCACTTGCCCCAAGTGCTCGACGCGTTTTTATGACCTCGGTACCGAGGACCCGGTCCATTGCATCAATTGCGGG
>JBJMVK010000115.1:0-7326 GCA_045810725.1 Sphingomonas sp.
CAGCGAGGAAAGTCCGGGCTCCATGGAACCACGGTGCCGGGTAACGCCCGGCGGGTTGTCATTAGCGTCATCGCGAAGGCGGCTCAGGGACAGTGCCACAGAAAGGACACCGCCCGGCTTCGGACGGGTAAGGTCGAAAGGGTGCGGCAAGAGCGCACCGCGGTCCTGGCAACAGGGCCGGCACGGTAAACCCCACCGGGTGCAAGACCGAATAGGGGCGGCACATGGGCCTGGTTCCGGCTCGTCGCCCGGGTTGGTTGCTTGAGCCCCGATGCAAGTCGGGGCCTAGAGGAATGGCCGCACAGTCACACCCTTTAGGGCGTGACGGACAGAACCCGGCTTACAGGCCCTCTGGCGCATTTTCATGAGGCGGCTCGAAACTGCCGCAATAGCTGATTAGTTGGAGACGAATGGCTCGGCAGAATCGATCGAACGACTGGGGATTTCCGCGCTGGCGTTCCTATGGCGACAAGGGGCGCTCGGCAGCGAAGCTGCGCCTGTGTGACCGCGAGGGCTGCAACGAGATCGGCGATCGCCCCGCGCCCAAGGCGCCGAACAGCCGCGACCGCTGGTATTTCTGCGAGGGCCATGCTGCCGAATATAACAAGAACTGGAACTATTTTGCCGGTTTGAGCCCGGAGGAGGCCGCGCGGCGAGCGTCCGAGGAAGAGCAGGGGAACGCAGGCTTCCGCCAGTCGGCGCAGTGGAAATGGGCAGGTCCGGGCGATGGAACCCGGAGCCGCGACGAGATGCGCGCGCTCGACGCGCTCGAACTCGAGAGCGACGCAGATTTCAAGGCGGTGAAGGCCGCGCATCGGCGCCTCGTCAAGGAAACGCACCCCGACGCCAACCCTGGGGACGCGGAGGCGGCCCGCCGTTTCAAGCAGGTCCAGGCGGCCTATGACGTCCTGAGGAAAGCCGAAGAACGCAAGAACGGGAAAGCCGCCTAGGCGAAGATTTCGCGGCTCCATTTTGGAGCTGGCGCATTGTTCGGCTCCATGAGACCAAGGACGTCCATGGAATTCGACAGCTTCTTCATGGCTGGGTTCGAATGCTCGTCGCACCGGCGGCGCGACGGTGTTCGCCTGGACTTGATCCGGGCTACGGGCCACGACCGGCACGCGCTCAACGACTATCGTTTGTGCAAGAAGCTGGGGTTTTCGACGCTTCGCGACGGGCTTCGCTGGCACCTCATCGAGAAGGCGCCGGGCAAGTACGACTGGTCGAGCTGGATGCCGATGCTGGAAGCCGCCGAAGAGGCGGGAGTCGAGGTCATCTGGGACCTTTTCCATTATGGCTCGCCCGACTGCATCGATGGGGCGGCTGCCGATTTTTCCCAGCGGTTCACGGATTTTGCAGTCGCCGCGCTTGAGGTTCGGCAGTCGGTCACCGCAGGGCCGCCGCTCGTCTGCCCGTTGAACGAGATCAATTTCATCGCGTGGGCGGTGGACGAGGGCTATTTTCCGCGCGTCGGCCCGGATGAGCAGGGCTGGTTCAAGGACCAGCTGGTGAAGACCGGCATCACCGCTTCACGGGCGGTCAAGGATCGCTGGCCCGAGGCGCGGATTATCTGGGCCGAGCCCCTCATCCACATTGCCCCGCACGATCAGCGCCGTTCGACCCAGCGCGGCGCCGAGCGAAACCTCAAAGGGATGTACGAGGCCTATGATTGGCTGATGGGCAAGGCGAGGCCCGAACTTGGCGGGGACCCCTCGCTGGTCGACCTCGTCGGCTTGAACTTCTACCCGCACAATCAATGGTATTGGAACGGCCCGACGATCCCCATGGGCCACCACGAATATCGGCCGCTCGCCGACATGCTCGCCCAGATGGCAGAGCGGTATGAAAAGCCGCTTCTACTGTCCGAAACCGGCGCCGAAGGGACGGGGAAGCCGTCCTGGCTCCACTATGTCTCCAACGAGGTCCGCGAAGCCATGGACCGCGGCGTCGATGTCCGCGGCATCTGCTGGTACCCGATCACTTCCTATCCCGGCTGGGACAATTCACGCCATGCCGAGACGGGGCTGCTTTCGAGCGTGGTCGCGGACGGAAGCCGCCACGTCAACGAGCGCCTCTTGGCCGAATTCGACGCACAGCGCGAGCAGTTCGCGGCCGCGGAACGCAAGCGAAGCCGGCCCCGGATGGTGGCTGGAGGACGAAACTAGACGCCCGGCGCCAATCGCGGCTCGTCAGAGGGCGTGCCGACCCAGGGCCAGCCCTCGTGCCATTCGATGCGGTCCATGAGGAGGATCCGGCGGGAGTTGATCTCGTCGGCCTGTGTCTGCCGAGGCTTCTCGACGTCGATCGCATGATAGATGATCCAATGCTCCCCGGCCTCGTCGATCGCGATGCAATTATGTCCGGGCGCAAGCCAGCGATCGTTCTTGAAGAGGATCAGGCTGTGGGGAACGCCCTTGGCCTTCTCGAGCGTCTCGAACGGGCCCGTGGCGCGCTCCGAACGGGCGACCATCACGCCATAGTCGGCATCCACCCCGCAACAATTGTCGCCCGAGTAGAAGAGGTAATAATAGCCGTCGTGGCGGATCACCCAGGCGGCCTCGACGAGCCGCGGGAAGCTGCCATTCTCACCGTTCGGCCAGATGAGGTCGATAGGCGCGCTATCGGGAGCGAACGACATTCGATCGGGGCCGAGCTCCTGGACCTTGATTGGCTGGAAGCCGGAACCCCAGTAGAGAAGATGTTTTCCCGTCGCTGGATCGTCGAAGGCGTGGGGGTCGATGAATTCGAAGCCCGCGCCCAGAAGCAGCGGCATCCCCATGTCGACGAAGGGCCCCGCGGGTGACGATGCGGTTGCGACGGCAAGCGCGTGTCCACGCTCGTGGTGCTGGCAAACGTCGGGCGTTGCCGAATAGTACATGAAGTAGGCCTCGCCGTCGTAAATCACGCTCGGCGCCCAGAAATCCTGCGTGCTGTTTGCCCATTGGGGCTTTTCGGGAAGCGCGTCGCCCAGATGCTCCCAGTGGAGAAGGTCGCTCGAACGCGCGACCTGGATGTTGATCCATTTCCCGTCCTGCAGGGTCTGCGTCCCGTACACGTAATAATAGCCGTCGGGCGCGAGGATTACGGCGGGATCAGGGAAATCGGCATCGAGAATGGGGTTGAGGTAGGAGCTTGGATGTTCGCTGCCGGGACGGGACACCGGTCCGCCACCTTCCAGTTCATTGGGCTTAAGCGAGTTCGGCATGGACGTCCGACATATGGCGCGGCTGCTCGTTGCGAAAGCGAATTAAGGCACTCTCCTTGACGAAAGGCTAGGCGGTGGCAGCGTAGCGCTGCGCCGTCTCGTTCACGAGCTCGATCATGCTGGGGACGCCCTGCGTGCGGTTCGCGCTCAAATGTTTCCTCAATTCGAACGGGGCCAGTGCCTGGCTGATGTCCAGCTGGGCGACCTCCGCGGCGGGCTTGTCCTGGACCGCGGAGAGGATGAGCGCGACGATGCCCTTCGTGATCGCGGCATTGCTGTCCGCGAGGAAATGCAGCCGTCCCTCGTTTGCCTTGGGATAGACCCAGACCGATGCCGAGCAGCCTTTGACCCTCGTCGCATCGGTCTTCAAGGCGTCGGGCATGGGTTCGAGCTGCCGCCCGAGGTCAATGAGGAGCCGGTAACGGTCCTCGACATCGACCAGCTGGTATTCCTCGAGGATGTCGGAAAGGGCGGGTAGGCCGGCCATGGCGGCGCCCTAACGCCTTATCGGTCGCGGAGCGACTCGATTTCATTGGCGAGACTGTTCTCTTTTTCGACCGTGATCCGCTCGAGGACCTTGATCCGTTCCTTCAATCCCGAGACCTCGTCGCGCAGGCGACTGTTCTCGACTTCGGCCCGCCCATTGTCCCCGACCAGATTATCATTGCGGCGATAGGGGCCCCGTAGCCGCGCCCGGAAAATCGACGCGATCATCACGATCGCGACGATCAAGATCGCCGTGAGCTGCCCGCTGTCCATCAGGTCCTGTCCTCTTCAGAAATCCGGTCGTGGTCGCGAAGCGCCTCGATCTGGGCCGCGGTCTCCGCGCCGCGGTCAGTGACGATCCGCTCCAGCACTTTGAGCCGCTCTTGCAATTGCTGCACCTGGCCCCGCAGTCGCCGGTTCTCGCCGTCGTCCACGGGAGGATCGCCCCGCATCTCCCGCATAGAACGTACCGGGATCCCAAGCTTGTGCCTGATGATGGTGAAGGCGAACACCAAGAAGAGGACGGCAATGACGAATTCGAAGGGGTTCATTGCGGCCGCTGCTCCTTTCGTTCTGCGATGTATCTTAGATGTATCATGTCGTGACGGTTATTAGCCGATTCAAGCAGCCGTGTCGCCGGTCACTGCGCTGGACTTGCCACTGAGGCGCGGAGGCTTGCGGAGCGCCTCGATCTGCGCGGCGGTCTGCACGCCGCCGTCGGTGACGATCTCCTCGAGAACCCGAAGCCGCGCTTCGATACGCTCGACGTGCGATGCATATTGAGCGGCCTTTTCCGCGGTCTCGTTTGCGATCAGCTGGCTCATTTTTTCCTTGTGCTGGAGCCAACGCTGGAACGCGCTCATGGCGATCCCGCCGATCACTGGGATTCCGACGACGATCATGAAGAAAATGAGCAGCGAAGGTGCCACGACGGTCTCCTAGAAATGCCGAGCTTGTTTAGCCGAGACGCTCCCGCTTCGCCTTTCGAGCGCCGGTTGCTTGTGCCTGAGGGACTGCGCGCAGCGCTTCGATCTGTGCCGCCGTTTGGGCGCCGCCATCGGTGACGATCTGCTCGAGGACCCTGACGCGCTGCTCGAGCTCGCTGGTCCGCGACGCATATTGCGCCGCTTTCTCGGCCGCGTTGCCGGCTTCGACCTCGAGCTTCTTCTCGCGCAGGCGAAAGTAACGATTGGCGATGATCATCAACAGCATGACGGGAAGGCCGACAACGATCAGCGCAAGGAACACATCACCCGGACCCATTATGCATTTCCTCCCTTGTCGATCGCCAGAGCGTCGATGTCGCGCGCGAGCTTCGAAGGCTGGTCGGTGGCGATCCGCTCGAGCGTCGCGAGGCGGTCTTTCACCGATCCGAGTTCCGCCCGAAGCTGCGCGTTCTCGGCCGTAATCAACCTCACGCGTTCGAGCGTTTCTCCATCCTTCCTCGGATGAAGCGGCATTCCCCAGCTCGTCGAGAGCGGATAGCCGTTCTTGATCTTGAGCCAGTTGTTCAGGAGCGACCCTGCAACGCTCACCACGACGACGATGGCGATGAACGGAAAGAGCCGAAGAACGAAATTGAAGACTTCGGTGACCTCGGGATCCATTACTGCTTTTCCCCCTGTTGCGAGTTTTAGCGGAGCTGCTCGATTTCGCGCGCCAGCGATCGATTCTCGGTCGTCACGTAGCTCTCGATGTCGGCGAGGCGGCGGTCGATGTCCTTGAAGCGCGAGCGGATGTCGCGGGCCGCACGCGTCGGCGAAGCGCGAACGCCCTGCCAGAACTGCCTGTCCTCGGTGCCCTGGTATTCAAGCTCGCGTGGCTTCGTCGGAGCGACCCAGCCGGCGATGAAGTAGAATGGAAGGACCGATCCGCCGCTCATGAACATGGCCGCAAGGAAGCAGATCCTCACGAGCGCAACGTCGAAGCCCGTATAGTCCGCGATGCCGGCGCAGACGCCCATGACCTTGCCGTTCTCCTTGTCGCGGTAGAAACGGGTGCGGCTTGCCGGCTGGCCGTAACCGTGGCGTTCGCTCACATATTGGGGCTGGTTGCTGACGAGCTGCGGCTGGTTGGAGCGGTGCTCGCGCGTCTGGTAGCGATCGTACGCCATCTTCACTCGCCCTCTGCCAGCAGGCGGCGCATTTCGTCGCGTTCGCGGCCGGGAAGGCACTGCTGGCGCCAATCGGGGTTTTCCGCGGTCATGATCCGCTCGATCGTGCACAGCCGGTCGTCCAGGCGCCGCGCCGCGTCATGAAGCTCGTCCAGCAATTTCTCGTCGCCGCTCGTGAGCGTTGCTGCGGTTTTCCACTTCGTAACATAGTGGAAGATCAGCCACGGAAGGCCGACAAAGATCGAAACGATCGCGATCGCCCCGACAACATAACCCAAGACATCTTCCATCGATTACTTCCCCCTGGCCTTTAGGGCGGCCTTCATGGCTTCGAGCTCCTTGTCGACCGATTCAGCGGCCTTCAGCTCGGCGATTTCTTCCTCGAGGCTCTTTGGCCCCGTCATTCCCAAAGCGTCTGCGCGCCCTTCGGCGAAGTCGGCGCGGCGCTCAAGCAGCTCGAACTTGGAGAAGGCGTCCTCGGTACGATTGCCATTGAGCAGCTCGCGGGCCCGGGCGCGTGTAACCGCGCTCTCGAACCTTGCCGCAATCGCGTTCTGGCGCGCCCGCGCTTCACGAAGCTTGCCCTGGAGCTTGGCGATGTCCGTTTCATAGCCTTTCAGCGTATCGTCGATGACCTTGATCTCGTCGCGAAGGCCTGCGCTCATGTCGGCGGCCTTCTGGCGTTCGATGAGAGCGGCCTTTGCGAGGTCCTCGCGTGCCTTCGACAGCGCCAGTTCCGCTTTCTCCGTCCAATTCTTCTGAAGCTCGTCGAGGCGCGAAAGCGCGCGGCGCATTTCCTTGGCGTCGGCAATACAGCGCGCGGCCGAGGCACGGACCTCGACCAACGTCTCCTCCATTTCGAGGATAACCATGCGGATCATCTTCGCCGGGTCTTCCGACCGGTCGAGCATCTCGGTGATGTTCGCAGCGAAAATGTCCCGCGTTCGGGAAAAGATGCTCATTCAGTCACTCCGAAATTCGAAATCATAGGGCCCTAAACCTGCTTCTAACCATACAAGAGGCGTGCCATATTTCCGTAAACGGCAGATATTTGAGAAAAGCTTCTTTTTGCGCTTGGAAACAAAGCGAAAATCCTTGCCAAATGGTGGGATTTGCCACCAACAGTCGGCCTGATCTTTGAACGAACGGGGTCATGGAGCGCGCTGAACAGTTCATTGGGCAGAGCTTGGCTTTTCTCGACGCCGTCGAGCGGGCCAGCCGTGCCGCGGCGCTCAATCGTCCGGTCCTCGTCATCGGCGAGCGCGGCACCGGCAAGGAGCTGATCGCCGAGCGCCTTCACCACCTTTCCACGAGGTGGACTGGCCCGCTGATTATCATGAACTGCGCGGCGCTTCCCGAGAATCTAATCGAGGCCGAGCTCTTCGGCCATGAGGCGGGGAGCTTCACCGGCGCTGCCAAGACTCGTCACGGGCGGTTCGAGGAAGCGGACAGCGGGACCCTGTTCCTCGATGAGTTGGGAACGCTCTCGATGCCTGCGCAGGACCGGCTGCTGCGCGCAACC
>JBJMVK010000116.1:0-11923 GCA_045810725.1 Sphingomonas sp.
CGATCGCGCCCGGATGAACGTATAGCGAGCTCCAGCAATGCTCGACTTTGACGATCTTGCGCCCTTAAACGGACCGTCTGTTATCGGCCAACAACGGACGTTCGTGCCTATCTTCATCCTGTCGGGTGAGATGAAGAATGACGGTATTCTGCGGATCTGAGTAAGTGGCGCGCCCGGCAGGACTCGAACCTGCGACCCCAAGCTTAGAAGGCTCGTGCTCTATCCAGCTGAGCTACGGGCGCGTGCCCGGATGACTAACCGCAATTGACGCGAAGCGGAACCGCGCTAGCCTCACTCTCATGAAAGCCGAAGGGGAGGGGCTGCGGCACGTCGAAGCGCGAACGCTGCACGGCGCCCGCTTCCGATATTTCGACTTCGTCATGGTGGCGTTTGTGGTCGTGCTCCTCCTTTCCAACGTGGTCGGGGCGGAGAAGCGCTCGATCGTCACCTTGCCGAGCATCGGTCCGTGGCCGTTCGGGGCCGGGATCCTTTTCTTCCCCATATCCTACGTCATCGATGACGTGCTGACCGAGGTTTACGGTTACGCCCGTGCCCGGCGGGCGATCTGGGCGGGCTTTGGAGCGCTCCTATTCATGGCCGTGATGGAGTGGACCGTCGTTCGCCTCCCAGTGGCGCCTGGGTGGACCGGTCAGCCGGCGTACGAGCGCGTGTTTGGCTCCGGGTGGAGGATCATCGCCGCGTCGATCTGCGCTTTCTTCGTCGGCGATTTCCTCAATTCCGTCGTCCTCGCAAAGATGAAAATCTGGACGGAGGGAAGGCTGCTCTGGACGAGGACGATCGGCAGCACGGTTGTCGGCGAGGGAGCGGACAGCCTGATCTTCTATCCCCTTGCCTTCCTCGGCATGCCCGACTGGCCGGCCGCCATCATGCTGCAGGTCATGCTCAGCCAGTTCGTCCTGAAGGTCAGCTGGGAAGTGGTGCTCACTCCAGTCACCTACGCAGTAGTTGGCTGGCTGAAAACCAAGGAGGGTGTCGACGTCTATGACGTCGGAACCGATTTCACGCCTTTCACCGTCGACGACTAGACAGCAGTACCACGGCCCAGATCGCGAGACCCAGCGACAGGATCGACGTAACGACGATGATCGGCTCGCGCATGAGCCCGGGCCCCTCGGCGAGGATCCGCGCGACATGGGCTGCGAACATCAAGGCGAACACCAGGCCGGTGATGCCGATATAAAAGCGCATGCTTATGCGGCGATGGTCTCGAGCAGGCCTTCGAACAACCGCCTGCCGTCGTCCCCGCCATGGGCGGGCTCGATGACCCGCTCCGGGTGCGGCATGAGACCAAGGACGTTGCCGGCGTCGTTGAGGATGCCGGCGATGTTGCGCGCCGAGCCGTTGCACTCCTCGAGATAGCGGAACGCGACGCGCCCCTCGCCTTCGAGGCGATCGAGGGTTCCTTCATCCGCCTGGTAGTTGCCGTCGTGATGGGCGACCGGAAAGACGATTTCCTCGCCTGAATCGTAACCGCTCGTGAAAAGGCTCTGGCTGTTCTCGACCTTCAGCCGAACACCTCGGCAAACGAAGCTCAGGCCCGCGTTTCGCATGAGCGCCCCGGGGAGCAGTCCCGTCTCGGTGAGGACCTGGAAACCGTTGCAGATGCCGATCACGGGTACGCCTCGCGAGGCCGCGTCCTTCACTGCACCCATGACCGGAGACCGCGCCGCCATGGCCCCTGAACGAAGGTAATCGCCGTACGAAAAGCCTCCCGGAATCCCGATGAAGTCGATGCCTTGGGGAAGCTCCGCTTCCTTGTGCCATACCATCTCGGGCTTGCGCCCGGTCACCTGTTCCAGCGCAACGGCAAGGTCGCGGTCGCAGTTGGACCCGGGGAAGACGATGACGGCGCTTTTCATGCGTTCTCCAGCCGCTCGATCCGAAAATTCTCAATGACCGTATTGGCAAGCAATTTGCGGCACATGTCCTCGATCTCGGAATCGCTGGTCGTCTCGGCGAGGTCGAGCTCGATCAGCTTGCCGGCGCGCACGTCGTTCACGCCCGAAAAGCCGAGGCCTTCGAGCGCGTGGTGGATCGCCTTGCCCTGGGGATCGAGCACGCCCGATTTGAGGGTGATGAAAACGCGCGCCTTCATATGATCGCCTGCATTTTTTGAGTGTGCCGCCCCTATGGCTGCGAGGCCCAGCGGGGGCAAGCTTTACGCTCTGTTTACCTTGACCTTGGACAATTGGCACGGACCGGTCAGTTCTTCACCGGCGCCGGAGGGAGCATCAAATGGTTGGCGCCGTCGCAATTGGCATGTTCGTCGCTCTCGTCGGGTGGGGCGGCAAGTATTTCGGTTGGGAAGACCCGACCGGGAAGGTCCAGCTGGCGCTTGTCACGGCCTTCATCCTCGGGATCATCGGCGGCTACAAAGCTAAGGGCTGATGCTGGGCTGCGCTAGGCGGCCCAAATTCCAACAAGAACAATGATCGCGACGAGCCCAAGCACCACGTTCGTCGGGATCAACAGAGTGTTCGGGATCGGCTGAATGTCGGGATGCGGCGGTGGGCTCACGCCCTGAAGCTGTCTCCAGACTGCGGCAACAAGGCAAAAGATCGCGAAAATCACCAGCGCCGAGCCGCTCAACTTCCCGGCCCATCCGGGCAGGATGTCGCGCATCAATGCTCGTGCCCCGACGGCGCTTGCCAAGGCGGCAAGCGCGGTGCGCATCCAGGCGGCATAAGTTCGTTCGGAAGCCAGATAGGTACGGTCGGTGGCGAGGATCGTCCGTCGGTCGGCTGCATCGGCCAGCTCGGCCGTACTGTGCTGGATGTCGTGCGCGGTTTGCTTGAGCGCGGCCGTCTGCTGGCGCGATTGCCTCGACTTGGGCTCAGCATCGTCCATCTGACACTCCCTTGCGAACGAGAGACGACGCCAGGATAGCTGCTGGCTTGCGCCACTTGCAACGCTGTCAGCACAGCCGTAGCGCCTTCCGTCCGGAGAACCGAAATGGAAGACGTGATGGAAAAGGCGGCGACCAGCCCGATCTCGATCCGCAAGCATGGGGACGTTCTCATCGTCCTCTCCAACAACCCTCCAGTGAACGCGCTCTCGACCGCGGTCCGGCAGGGGCTCGTCGACGCGATCGCGAAGGCCGAGGCAGACGACAGCGTCAGGGCGGCCGTCATCGCCTGCGAGGGGCAGACCTTTTTCGCCGGCACCGACATCACGGAGTTCGGCAAGCCTCCGCAGCAGCCTTGGCTCCCGGCTGTCGTCGACACGATCGAGAATTGTTCGAAGCCCGTTGTTGCCGCCATCCATGGAACGGCGCTTGGCGGCGGCCTCGAGGTGGCGCTCGCCTGCCATTACCGCGTGGCCGACAGGTCGGCCAAGCTCGGCACCCCGGAGGTGAAACTCGGTCTCCTTCCGGGCGCTGGCGGGACGCAGCGACTTCCTCGCGTTGCCGGTGTCGCGAAAGCCTTGCAGATGTGCGCGACGGGCAATCCCATCGGCGCGAAAGAGGCGTTCGACTGCGGGTTGGTCGACCGGCTCGCAGAAGGTGACCTCATCCCTCACGCAGTCGCGTTCGCCGAGGAAGTTCGCGACATCCGGCCGCTCGGCAAATCATCCGAACGCAGGGACCGGATCGAAGGCTCTGATCCTGCTATCTTCGACGACTTCAAAAAAGAGAATGCGAAGCGCTTCCGCGGGTTCGAGGCGCCGCTCAAGAATATCGAGGCGGTCAGGATCGCGACCGAGAAGCCGTACAGCGAAGGGGTCATCGAAGAGCGCAAGCTGTTCAAGCAGCTGATGGGCGGCGAGCAGACCGCGGCCCAACGTTATTTCTTCTTCGCCGAGCGCAAGGCGAACAAGATCGAGGGCCTGCCCGAAAACACCGAGCCACGCCCCATCCACAAGGTCGGCGTGATTGGCGCCGGCACCATGGGCGGCGGCATTTCGATGAATTTCCTTGCCGCCAATATCCCGGTCACGATCGTCGAAATGAGCCAGGAAGCGCTCGACCGCGGGACCGGCTTGATGCGCAAAAATTACGAGGGGAGCGCCGCCAGGGGAAAGCTTACCGCCGAGCAGGCGGAAACCGCGATGGGCTATCTCCAGCCGACGCTCGATTTCGCCGAGCTCGCGGACTGCGACCTCATCATCGAAGCGGTCTACGAGAACATGGACGTGAAGAAGGAGGTCTTCGCCAGGATCGACAAGATCGCCAAAGCGGGCGCCATCCTCGCCTCCAACACTTCCTATCTCAATATCGACGAGATCGCCGCGAGCATTTCTCGTCCCGGCGACGTCGTCGGGATGCACTTCTTCTCGCCGGCGAACATCATGAAGCTGCTCGAAGTCGTTCGCGGAGCGAAGACCGCCCCCGACGTGCTTCTGACCGCGATGCAGATCGGGAAAAAGATCAGGAAGGTGCCGGTCGTGGCGGGCGTCTGCCATGGCTTCATCGGCAACCGGATGCTGATGCCGCGCCAGCTCGAAGCGACCAAGCTCCTGTTGGAGGGTGCGACGCCTGAGCAGATCGATCGGGTCCACGTCGAGTTCGGAATGCCCATGGGCCCGTTCCAGATGGCGGATCTCGCCGGTGTGGACATCGGCTGGCATCGAGATCCGAGACGGATCGAGACGATCCGCGACGCGCTCTGCGCGATCGACCGCTGGGGCCAGAAGAAGGGTGCGGGGTTCTACGATTACGACGAGAAGCGCCGCCCGAGCCCGTCCGCCCTGGTGCAGCAGATCATCGAGGATTTCGCAAAGAAACAGGGGGTCGAGCGACGCGATGTCGGCGACGATGAGATCGTCGAGCGTACCCTCTACACGATGGTGAACGAGGGCGCGAAGATCCTCGAGGAAGGGATCGCGCAGCGCGCTTCCGACATCGATGTGGTGTGGGTCTACGGCTACGGCTGGCCGGTCTATCGCGGCGGCCCGATGTTCTGGGCCGATGGCGTCGGCCTCCAGAAGCTCGTCGAGGGCCTGAAGCGACAGGAAGAACGGATGAAGCCCGAATTTACCTTCTCGGACCTGCTGCTCGAGAAAGCCTCGAAGGGCGAGACCTTCACCCGTTAATCGAGCGTGGTGCGATAGGCGCGGATCGCGAGCCCCGCGACGATCACCATGAACAATGTGAGAGCCGC
This sequence comes from Sphingomonas sp., assembly GCA_045810725.1. Taxonomy (GTDB): domain Bacteria; phylum Pseudomonadota; class Alphaproteobacteria; order Sphingomonadales; family Sphingomonadaceae; genus Sphingomicrobium. Next base: position 5,121 of record JBJMVK010000116.1, read on the forward strand.
GAGGCTGGAGAAGGATTCGTTGATCCCGACGCCTTTCAGCATCGCGCCCCTCACCACGCGCAGCATGTAGGTCACGGGCAAGAGGCTTCCGAGCCATTGCGCCCATTGCGGCATGCCGCGGAAGGGGAAGAGGAAACCCGAGAGAAGGATCGAGGGAAGGAAATAGAAGAAGCTCATCTGCATCGCCTGGAGCTGATTGCGGGCGATGGTCGAGACCAAAAAGCCGAGCGAGAGGCTTCCAACGATGAACAGGAAGAGGCCCAAGATGAGCGCGGCCCAGCCGCCGGCCATCGGCACCCCGAACAATATCCGGGCGAGCCCCAGTATCAGCGTCGCCTGAACGATCCCGACGAGCACGAACGGCGTCAACTTTCCGACCATCACCTCGATCGGCCGGAGCGGAGTGGCGAGCAGCGTTTCCATCGTTCCGCGTTCGATCTCGCGGGTCATCGCGAGCGAGGTCATCATTACGAGCGTCATCGTCAGGATCGTCGCGACGAGACCGGGCACGATATTGAAGGACGTCTCGTTTTCCGGGTTGTAGCGATCCTGGACCACGACCTCGAAGGGCTTCTTCGACACGCCTTGCGACGCGAGCGGTCCCTCAAGATCGTCCCGAAGCGCATATTGCGGAAGCATTGCAAGGGCGGAGACCGCGGGACCTGTTGCCGCGGGATCCGATGCATCGGCTTCGACGAGGATCTGCGGGCTCTCGCCGCGCACCACCTTGCGAGTGAAATCGCCGGGGATTGTCACCGCGAACTGGACCTTGCCTTCTTCGATCAGTCGATTGAGCTCGGCCGGGGTGCCAACGGAGGCGACGACGTCGAAATATTCGCTGTTCCTCAAGGACGCGAGCACCGACCTTGAGAAATCGCCCTGGTCCTGGACCAGCACTGCGGTCGGCAAGTGCTTGGGATCGGTGTTGATCGCATAGCCGAACAACAAGAGCTGGAGGATCGGAATGCCGATCATCATTGCGTAGGTGAGCCGGTCGCGCACGAGCTGCGTGAATTCTTTCGAAAGAACGGCGAGGATCCGCGAGGAAGACACGCCCATCATGCCGCCTTGCCCAATTCTTCCGGGACTTGCGTCCGCATCAGGTGGATGAAAACGTCCTCGAGGCTCGGCTCGACTTCGACCCAGCGCCACGGTTCGCGGCGAAACGGTTCGATTGCTTTTTCGAGCGATCGCCGGTCCGTGCCGCTGACGTGGAGGGCAGCGCCGAACGGCGAAACCATTTCGATCCCGGGCTTTCCACGGAGATCGCCCGCGAGGCGGTCCGCTCGGGGGCCCTCGGCTTCGTAGGTGACGAGATGCGATTGTGAGATGATCTCGTCCGCGGTGCCGCGCGCGATAAGCTCGCCATTGAAGATATAGGCGATGTCGTGGCAGCGCTCGGCCTCGTCCATGTAGTGCGTCGAGACGAGGACGGTGATCCCGGTATCCGAGAGGGCGTGGATTTCGTCCCAGAAGTCGCGCCTTGCCTGCGGATCGACACCCGCCGTCGGTTCATCGAGAAGCAGCAGCCTTGGTTCGTGAAGGGTCGCGGCCGCGAGCGCCAGGCGCTGCTTCCACCCACCGGAGAGCTGCGCTGCAAGCTGCTTTCGCCGGTCCTGGAGCCCCAGCTTCTCCAGCGCTTCTCCCACCCGGTCATGGACGTGATCGAGGCTGTAGACCCTCCCGATGAACGCCAGATTCTCCTCGATCGTGAGGTCTTCGTAGAGCGAGAAGCGCTGCGTCATGTAGCCGGTCTGGCGCTTGATCGCGGCCGCTTCGCCCCGGAAATCGAGACCGAGCACCGTGCCCCGACCGCCGTCGGGAGTCAGTAGTCCGCAGAGCATTCTCAGCGTCGTCGTCTTGCCGGACCCGTTTGGACCAAGGAAGCCGGTGATGTGCCCTTCTTCAATCTGCAGCGCGACGTCGTTCACGACGCGCCTTTCGCCAAAGCTCTTGGTGAGCCCCGTGACGTCGATCGCGAGGGTCAAGGCAGTGGCTCGACTTCGACCGGCTGGCCGGGGTTCAGCTTGTCTGGATTGGTCGGGTAGGCCTCAACCATGAAGACCATCCTTTCGCGGCTGTCGCGGCTGAAGATGATCGGTGGAGTGAATTCGGAACTGGGGCTGACATAGCCGATGCGGGCCGTGAGATTGCCCGCGCAGCCGTCGCACGAGAAATGCACTGCCTTGCCTCGATGGTAGTGCGAGACCTTCGCCTCGGGCACGAAGAACCGCACCTTCACCTTGTGGTCGGGGATGATGCTGACGATCGCCTGGTTCGCCGGGACCCATTCGCCGACCTGGAAATAAACCTGGTCGACCCGGCCCGCCGCGGGCACGACGGGCGAGAGTTGCCGGACCTGGATGTCGACGCTGCGCTTGCCTCCGACGGCCTGCTGGGTCTGCGCAGTCGCCTGCGCGATTTCGGCGCGCCGAGCCTCAGCCGTCTTTTGAGCAGCGACGACGTTGGCCAAAGCCTCTCGAAGCGCCGCCCGCGCCTTGTCGAGATCGGTGCCGGCGACTGCGGCGGGATCGTCGTGCTTCACTGCTTCCAAACGCGCCAGGTTCTGCCTGGCGTTCACTTGAACGGCCTCGTTCGCTGCGACATTCGCGGCCGCTTGCCTCAGATTTGCTTCTGCGGTCGAGATTTGAGTCCGGTTCGCCCGGACGTTCGCGCTCGCCTGTTCCCCTTCAGCAGCAAGCGTCGCGGGTTCGATCCGGAACGCCGCCTCGCCCGCCGAGACTCGCTGCCCATCCACCAGTGAGACGGCCTCGAGCGTTCCCGATACCGGCGCCGCGAGATCAAGATTGTCGCCCACTATGTAGCCCGAGAGGTAAGGGGTTCGAGCCCTCGGGCCGAACAGGAACCAGGCGGCCAAAGCTGCGCTGACGATGACGATGACGATGAGGAACGGACGCAGGCGCTTCATGGTCGTGCCTCCCCTTGGTCTCCGCCCGGCCAGCCGCCGCCTAGCGCCTTGTAAAGCGCCACCGTGTCGCGCGCCTCCGCGCCCCTTTTCTCGACCACCCTGTTCTCCAATGCGATGCGCTTGCCCTCGGCCTGCAGCACGTCCGAATATGTGACGAGACCGCCTGAGTAGCGGCTGCGCGCGATCTCCTCTGCGCGGCGCGCCGCGCTCAGGGCTCCGCCGAGATCCCGCGCCTCCGTCCGGTCATTGTCGATGTTCGCGAGCGCGTCTTCGACGTCCTGCAGCGCGGTAAGGATGGCCTTGCGATAGGCGATGAGCGCCTGCTCCTGCTGCGCGGTCCTGACGTCGATCGTCGCGCGCGTCCTGCCGCCATTGAAGATCGGCCAGTCGACCGCCGCTCCGCCCGAGAAATTGCGGCTGCCCCATTCGAGCAGGCTCGCCAGCGCCGTGCTCACCAGCGCCGGAGCGGCGCTCAGCGAGAAGCGCGGGTAGAGGTCCGCCGTAGCAACGCCGATCTCGGCAGTTGCGGCGGCGAGATTGCGCTCTGCTGCGCGAATGTCCGGGCGTCGGCGAAGGAGGTCCGAGGGGAGCCCCGCTGGAACGCTTGGAGGGGAGGGGAGTAACGCCCCTCCCGGGCTGAGCTCGGCGACCAGCGATTCCGGGGAATCGCCCGTGAGGACACCGATCTTGTGGATTTGCGCTTCTGCCTCCGCGCGAAGCGGGGGAATGGCGGCCTTGGCCGCGCTCAGCTCTGAACTTTGCTGCTCGAGGTCCTGCCCCGTCACGAGGCCTCCACGGACTCGGGCGCCGACCAGGTGCAGCGAGCGCTGCTGGCGCTCCACCTCGAGCTTGGCGATTGCGATCTGCTGCTGCAGCGATCGAAGCGCCAGGTAGGCGTCCGCGACCTCGGCGGCGGTCGAGACCTCGGCGTCGCGGTGGCTCCAGATAGCAGCGCCGGTGCGAGCCCTTGCAGCTTCGATCTCACGCCGGGACTTGCCGAAGAAATCGAGTTCCCAACTGGCGTCAAAGCCAATCCGGAACGTCGTGAACTCGGATCCGGGAAGGCCGAAGCCAGTGCCGCCCCCTCCGGAACCCGGCGGCACTGGAATGGCATGTTCGCTGATGCGCTCATGCATGACCGAGCTGTTTGCCGAGACTTCGGGGAGCGCCGCTGCGCCAGCGACACGCTCCTGCGCCCGGGCTTCGCGAATCCGGGCCGCGGCAGTCTCGACGTCGAGGTTCTGGGCGATGGCGCGATCGACGAGCCTGTCGAGCTGAGGATCGCGGAAGGCCGTCCACCAGGAGCCAAGCGCAGCATCGCTCAAAGCGGCTGCCGAGTGCGGCTCGATGTAGGATGGCGCAAGAGGCGCGTCGGGCGCGTGGTAGTTCGGACCAACGGTGCACCCGGAAAGGAGGGCGACGACGATGGTGAGCGCGCCCCGGTTCACTTGTCCCGCTCCGTCAGCAGGCCGTGCAGCACGGCCTGGGCATGCTGGGCCGCGAGCCTCTCCAAATCGACCGGTTCGCCTCCCGCTGGAACGAGGGTCGCGGTCCACAGCGCCCCGAGGATCATCGGTCCCATCAAGGTGAATGCGTAGAGACGCGGGTCGCCTGCGCGGACTTCGCCACGCTCCTGCGCCCGAGCCACTAAGGATGCCATCGCCCCGATGGCCTTGGACGCGACCTCGTCGTGCCACACGCGGGCAAGCTCGGGGAAGTTACGCGATTCCCCGATCACCATCTTGGCGACGGCGCCCACCGGGATCTTGCCGATGTTCTGCGCGAAGCCCGACAGGAACACCGGGACGATTTGAGCGAAGCTGGTCTCGGCCAACGCGATGGCCGACGTGATCGCCTCGACGTTGGGCGCAATCGAATCGCGCACCACGGCGCGGAACAGCTGCTCCTTGTCTTCGAAGTAGAGGTAGAGCGTGCCCTTAGAGACGCCGGCGCGCTTCGCGATTTCGTCGAGCTTCGCGGCCGCGAAGCCTTTTTCCGCGAACACCTCGAGCGCTGCCGCGCAAATCTCGCGCGGCCGGTCCTCGGCACGGCGCTTCCAGCGCGGTTGGGACTTTTTCATAACTGACCAGTCAGTTATATACTATCGCCACACAAATCCCCAAGTGCTAAGAAGCTTGTGATTTCAGCGCCTTGTCTGTTTGCGCTCGTTCAGGAGGCTAAGCATCGCCAGGGCCGCGGCAGCGACTCCGGCGCTGGTGAGGAAGGTCGATTCGGGGCCTTGGCGGTCCCACAGCCAGCCTGCTCCAAGGCTTGCGAACAGGCCTCCGATGCCGCTCACGAAGTAGAATGCGCCAAAGCTCGTCGCGCGGAGCTCCTCGGGCGCGCTGTCGGCGATCATCCGGGCGAAGATGCCTTGCGTCAGCGCCATGTGGGTACCCCAAAGCACGGTCCCCAAGACAAGGCCTGGGAAGCTGTTCGTCTTGGCGAGCACCAGGTCGCCAGCGACGAGCACGGCCATCCCTGCAATGAGGATCAGGCGCGGGCTCATCCGGTCGCTCAGCGACCCGGCGGGATAAGCGAGCGCGACATAAGCGAGGTTGAAGATCGCGAGCGTCAGCGGCGACATGGCTTCCGAGAGCCCGATGTCGATCCCCTTCAGAATGAGGAACCCCTCCGAGAATCGCGCGAGAGTGAACAGGAAGCCTACCTGGAGCAGGCGCTTGGTTTCCTTGTCGAGCTGCCGGAAGCCCGAGAAGAATGGCGACTTCTTGATCGGGGCGAGGCGCTGCTCCGGTTCCCTGAGGACGAGCCAGGCGAGCAGGAACGAGATCCCCGCCGGGATCGCCGCGAGCCAGAAGACCGCGCGGATGTTGCTCGCGAGGAGAGCCATGAGGCCAATGGCGAGGAGCGGCGCCAATAAGGCACCGGCCGTATCCAGTGCTTGCCTGAGGCCAAAGGCCCGGCCTCGAATTTCGGGCGCGGTCTCATCGGCGATCATCGCGTCCCGCGGAGAGCCGCGAATGCCCTTGCCGATCCGGTCCGCGAAGCGTGCGACCATGATCATCGGCGCGCTGCTCGCGAGCGGAAACAAGGGCTTCGAGAGCGCCGCGAGGCCATAGCCGCCCATGATCCAGGGCTTGCGCCTGAGGCTCCTGTCCGAAAGGCGCCCCGAGAACAGCTTCGCGAAGTTTGCCGTCGCTTCAGCAATCCCGTCGATGGCGCCTAGCGCAGTCGCCGGAAGGCCGAGAACCAGCGTGATGAATGCCGGAAGAAGGGCGTGATAGACCTCGCTCGAGAGGTCCATGAACAGGCTGACGAAGCCGAGCACCCAGACATTCCGGGGCAGGGAAGGGCGCGGAGACACTCTCCTCCATTGGGTGGCCATCAAAACTTGTGCAAGAGTCACAGCGAATTAGTTGCGAGCAACATTGCAGAGGCAAAAATGTTTGCTAGGCTGCAAGCGTGATTGGGGGATCGACACCGCAGGCGATCGCCGCGCGTTTTGCGGCCGTGGCCCAGCTGTGGGTCGCGGACGGCCCGCGGGAGCGCACCGACCGCGCTCGCCGGCAGCTCCTCTCGACAATCGCGTCGAACGAACCCGCGACGCTCAATCAGGTCGCCAAGGGGATCGGCCGCGGCGCTCCGGCGGTCAGCCGCTCGATCGACGCCCTAGTGCGCGCCGGCCTCGTAGAGCGCACGCAGGACCCCGACAATCGCCGCCGGCTCGCGCTTCGCCTGACCAACGAGGGTCGCGAGCGGCTCGCCGCGCCAACCGCCGGAAGCTCGAACCTGCTGGCCAAGCTCGAGCGGCTCGCTCATAGCGAACTGCGCGCTCTCGAGCGCGCAATCGAGATCCTTGAGCGCGGCTTTTAATCGATAAATTCCATGCGACCGGCTATGCTCCGGCGAGTGA
>JBJMVK010000117.1:0-5543 GCA_045810725.1 Sphingomonas sp.
CTCGAAGCGGCCATCGAGGCCGGCGCCGAGGACGTCGAAAGCGACGAGGACGGCCACCGAATCTGGACCAGCATCGAAAATCTCCACGAGGTCGCCCGGTCCTTGGAGCCGATGCTGGGGGAAGGCGAAGGAGCGAAGCTCGCGTGGAAACCCTCGACCGAGGTCGAAGTTCACGGTGACGACGCGCAGCAGCTCATGAAGCTCATCGACGCACTCGACGAGGACGACGATGTCCAGACTGTCTGGGGCAATGAGAAGATCCCCGACGAGGAGCTGGAGAAGCTCGCCTGAGGATTCTCGGCCTCGATCCTGGTCTTCGAACGACCGGCTGGGGATTGATACAGGCCGAAGGCAACCGTCTCGTCCACGTTGCGAACGGGCAGCTTCAAACCAATTCTTCCGATGGCCTGCCGACGCGACTGGCCTGTCTTGCCGACCAGCTCGACGAGGTGATCACCCGGCAGCGGCCCGACAGCGCGGCCGTCGAGGAAGTGTTCGTCAATCAGAACCCGCAATCGACGCTGAAGCTCGGGCAAGCGCGCGGTGTCGTGATCATGATTGCCGCCAGGGCTCGCCTCGATATCGGCGAATATGCCGCGCGGCTTGTCAAAAAGGCTGTCGTCGGCGTCGGCAATGCCGAAAAAGCGCAGGTGCACGCAATGGTCGCGCGCCTCCTCCCGGGCGTTAAGATCGCCGGTCCAGACGCGGCCGATGCGCTCGCAATCGCCATCACCCACGCGCATCATCTGGCGACAAGCCGCCGCATCGCATAAGCCTTGCGGCCGATGATCGCGCGCCTCTCCGGGATCCTTGCTGAAACCACCGCCGACAGCGCGGTGATCGACGTTAGTGGCGTCGGCTATCTCGTGCATCTCAGCGGACGGACGCTCGCGGGCATTGGTCCAGTCGGAGGCGAGGTGCTGATACTCACCGAGCTCCAGGTGCGGGAGGACGCATGGACCTTGTTCGGCTTCGGCTCGCCGGGCGAGCGGGATGCATTTCGAGCGCTGACCTCGATCCAGGGGGTGGGGGGCCGGCTCGCGCTCGCGATCCTTTCGGTGCTCTCGCCGGACGAGTTGGCAGTCGCGGTCACCCAGGACGACAAGGCGATGATTGGCCGGGCCAATGGCGTCGGACCCAAGCTCGCGGCGCGAATCGCCAACGAGCTCCAGGGCAAGCTCGGAAGCGCCGGCTCCGCAGGTTCCCAACCGGCGCCCCGCGCCGGCGCGGCAGCGGATGCGCTCTCGGCGCTTGCAAATTTGGGCTTCAGGCCGGCCGAAGCGAGCGCTGCAGTCAGCGCCGCGCAGGACGAGCTCGGCACGGATGCGTCTCTAGATGCGCTGGTCCGCCTCGCTCTTCGCAAAGCCGCCAAGTGACGGGGAGCCGAATTGCCTCGTGCCGCTGCGGTCAGTTGAAGGCCACGGTTGAGGGCGACCCGGTACGCATTTCGGTTTGCCATTGCCTCTCCTGCAAGAAGCGCTCGGGGAGCGCCTTCGCCGTCCAGGCCCGCTGGTCCTGCGAGAAGGTAGGTATCGAGGGGCAGTCGAAGAGCTGGTCCCAGTTCAGCGACAGCGGCAATCGCGTGACGTTCCATTTCTGCCCCGAGTGCGGCTCCGACGTGCACTACGAAATCCAGGGCAAGTTCGACGGCCTGGTCGCGATCCCGCTCGGGGCATTCCACGACCCTTATTTCGCTCGGCCGCAATTTTCGGTGTGGGAGGAACGCAAGCACGACTGGGTCGAAATTTCGGGCGAAGGCGTGGAGCACTCGTCCTAGCTGACGTCGGCAAGGCCGTCGGAACTATCGTTCGCAAACGGCTCTAGCCGCCCCACACTTCGGCATAGAGCCTCATGAGATTGGCACCGAGGAGCTTCTCGACCTGCGCGGCGGTCCAGCCGCGCTTCATCAGGTCCATTCCGAGCCGCTCGAGCTTGTCGATCGAATTATAATCCGCGACGATGGTGAACACGTCCGGCCCTTCGCCGGGCGCCGCGATGCCGGCCGCCTTGCGCTGCTCGTAGTCCTTGCGGGCATTCTCGCGCGCCTTCGCGTCGATGACGAGCGGGAGCACTCCGCCGTCGGTCCCAATCGCGACGTGATCCTCTCCGGCAACCTTCGCGACGTGGTCGATATTATCGAGCAGAGTGCCGCCCGTTGGGTGCATGTCCGCCGCGAGATAGGGCATGAAGTAGACGCCCACGACGCCGCCCTTGTCGGCCACCGACTTGATCGCGGCATCGGAAACATTGCGAGGGTGGTCGTAAAGCGAGCGAGCGCCCGTGTGGCTGATCGTCAGCGGTCGCGTCGCAAACGCGATCGCTTCCTCGATGGTACGTGCGCCCCCGTGGGCAAGGTCCAGCAACAGCTTTTCCGATTCGATGCGGCGGATCGTGTCCTTCCCGAGATTGGTGAGACCGCCATTGCGGGGCTCGATCGAACCGTCGCCGCTCAAGTTTGCGAGATTGTAGGTAAGCTGGACAGCGCGGATGCCGCTCTTCTTCATCTCGGCGATCCGGTCGAGCGCGGCCCCGACCATCGCCGTATCCTGCGTGCCGAGAATCACGCCGAGCCTGCCGGTTTGCTTGGAAGCCGTGATATCGGCGGCCTTGTCGACGAGCCTCAAGCGGTCGGGATTGGCGCGAAAATAGTCGTGATATCCGCTCAGCGTCTTCTGGAACTGCTCCCACGCATCGACCTGGTTGCCCACTGGAACGATCGTGTCGCGAAACGCCGTGACGCCGGTCCGGCGCATCTCTCCCCACGCGCGATCGCTCAAGCGTAGGTCATCCTCCGCTCCATAGGGATCATTAATGCCCCCGAGCCCGTCGATGACGATCGCGTTCGAATACCAGGAGGGCGTAGCCGGCTTCCCCGCAAGAGCCGGGCGGACGAGCGCCGCAGCCAGCATTCCTCCAAGCACGGTCCGTCGATCGACTTGCATGTCCTGTTCCCCCCACGACATTTAGAACGGCCTTCGCTGCTTGTCGTAAGACCATCCATCTGCGAATCAACGGGGATGGCGACTGATCCTGCCCGCATCACGACTCCGGAGCGGACGAGCGAAGACGCCGACGCGGCGCTTCGCCCGAAAACCCTCGACGAGTTCATCGGACAGCAGGCCGCCCGGGAGAACCTCAGGGTCTTCGTCCAGGCCGCGAGGAGCCGAAACGAGCCCCTCGACCATGTCCTGCTCCATGGCCCTCCAGGGCTCGGCAAGACCACGCTCGCCGGGATTCTCGCGCGCGAGATGGGCGTCGGCTTCCGCGCGACCTCGGGGCCGGTCATCGCCAAGTCGGGCGACCTCGCGGCGCTGCTCACCAACCTCGAGGACGGCGATGTCCTCTTCATCGACGAGATTCACCGGCTGAACCCCGCGGTCGAGGAGGTCCTTTATCCCGCGATGGAGGACCGCGCTCTCGACCTCATGATTGGCGAGGGGCCCTCGGCCAGATCGGTGAGGATCGAGCTTCCCCGATTCACGCTGATCGGCGCAACCACGCGCCAGGGGCTTCTGACGACCCCACTGAGGGACCGGTTCGGCATCCCCGTGCGTCTCAATTTCTACACGGTCCAGGAACTCGAGCAGGTGGTCCGCCGGGCCGGGCGGCTACTCGGCACGGACCTCACCGAGGATGGTGCGCGCGAGATCGCCCGCCGCTCTCGCGGAACACCCCGAATCTCCGGCCGACTGCTTCGTCGCGTCCGCGACTTCGCCCACGCATCCGGCTCCGACACGATCAGCGCGGAAGCCGCCGACAAGGCCCTGTCTAGGCTCGAGATCGACAGCCTCGGCCTCGACGCCATGGACCGGCGCTACCTCACGATGATCGCCGATCTCTACGGGGGCGGTCCCGTCGGCGTGGAGACGCTCGCCGCGGGCCTTTCCGAGCCTCGCGACACGATCGAGGACGTGATCGAGCCCTATCTCATTCAGCTCGGCCTCATCGCGCGGACGGCACGGGGACGTTGCCTCAACGGGCGCGGCTATGGCCATTTGGGCCTCCCGGTGCCCCACGCGAGCCAAGGCGGTTTGTTCGATAGTGGAGCATCTTCGAAGTAATGCGTCAGATGATATTGGCTTTGGCGGCGCTTCTGCTGCCTTCCCCGCTCGCGGCTCAGCCGAACCCGCGAGCGGCAGCTCCGGACTATTCGAAGGACGAGAGCTGGCTCTGCCTCCCCAGCCGCGCCGACAGCTGCTCGGGCGCGCTCGCAACCACGGACCTCGCGCCTGAGGGTTATGGCGCCGCTCGGGACAGCGCGCCCGCCAAGGAGCCGCCGCTCGATTGTTTCTACGTATATCCGACGGTCTCGAGCGACGGAGGGCTGAACAGCGATCTCGTTACAGGTCGGGAGGAGAAGCTCGCAATCGAGACACAGTTCGCGCGTTTCGCGTCAGTCTGCCGCCCCTTCGTTCCCATCTACCGGCAGATGACGCTTGCAGCCGTCGCCGCTTATTCTGCGGGTGCGGACATCACCGACGCCGCTAGCCTCGCCTATGCGGACGTGCTCGCCGCCTGGCGCGAGTACCTTGGGGCCCGGAGCGCGGGGCGGCCGTTCGTCCTCGTCGGCCACAGCCAGGGCAGCCTGATGCTCGAGCAGCTGATCCAGCGCGAGATCGAGACCAATCCCGCGATCGCCGCTCGGATGAAGCTCGCGATCCTTCCCGGGTTCGACGTGCTGGTGCCGCAAGGGAAGCTCGTCGGCGGCACTTTCAAGAAGACGCCGCTGTGCAGCCGTCCGGGCGAGACCGGCTGCGTCATCAGCTGGACCAGCTTTCGCGAGAAGAACGCTCCCCCGCAAGGCGCGATGTTCGGCTATTCGGACCGGCCCGGCATGACTGTCGGCTGCGTCAATCCGGGCCTTCCGGGCTCGACCGGCTGGGTCAAGCTCGAGAGCTATTGGTTCACGCGCTCGACGCTGCCGGTGCCCGGCGGTCCCGTCCAATGGTCGAGCGAGGGCCAGCCCTCAACGCCCTACGTCCATACTCGAGGTCTGGTTTCGGGAAGGTGCGTCAATGATGGCCCGAGGGGCTATCTTTCGATCCGGACCAACCATGCGCCGGGCGACAAGTGGACCGACCATGTCGGCGGCGAGGTCGCCGTCCTCGGCATGTTCCTGCCGGGCTGGGGCATGCATCTTGCCGACGTCGCGGAAGCGCAGGGCGACCTGCTTGCCAGGGTCGCAGAAATCAGTGCTCGATCCAGAACAGGGTTTCGACACTGAGCTCGAGCGCGGCGGCAAGCTTGATCGCAAGCGTTGCTGATGGAGTGAACACTCCATTTTCGACCGTGTTCACGGTCTTGCGAGTGACGCCAACTTTCTCCGCCAGCTCGGCCTGGGTGAGGCCGAGCTCGGACCGTCGTTCCTTCAGGCGGTTGGCGAGCCGTTCAGCCATCGCGAAGCGCGCGGCGCTCGAGCATGCCGAAATTGAGGAGCGCCGTCGCCACCGCCATGGTGACAATGATGTGGACGGCGTCCCTTCCGCTGACGGGCTCGACCATATTGACGACGTAGAGTCCCAGAGACGTACCCATGGCCGCCC
>JBJMVK010000118.1:0-30942 GCA_045810725.1 Sphingomonas sp.
GACTGATCAAATCCGCTCCGATGTCACCGCCCTGGGGGATGTCCGTGAGCGGCTCGGGCGGTTTCGGGATCGAATATGGACGTTCGTAACAAGGCGCGTCGTCGGCGAGGGGGCCAAGCGGGATGTCGCAGACGACCTCGCCGTCGAACTCCAGGACCATGTGCCCCGTATCGGTGACTTCGCCAATGACCGCGAAGTCCAGCTCCCACTTGTCGAAAATCGCTTTCGCTCCGGCCTCGCGGCCGGGCTTAAGCACCATCAGCATGCGCTCCTGGCTCTCGGAGAGCATCATCTCATATGGTGTCATCCCCTGTTCGCGACAGGGCACCTTGTTCATGTCGAGGAGGATGCCGGCGCCGCCTTTGGAGGCCATCTCCACTGACGAGCTGGTGAGGCCAGCCGCGCCCATGTCCTGGATTGCAACGATCGCGTCGGTGGCCATGAGCTCGAGGCACGCCTCGATTAAAAGCTTCTCGGTGAACGGGTCGCCGACCTGGACGGTGGGCCGCTTCTCCTCGCTGTCCTCGTCGAAGTCGGCGGATGCCATTGTCGCGCCGTGAATTCCGTCGCGGCCGGTCTTCGACCCGACATAGACAATCGGATTGCCGATACCCGTCGCGGCCGAATAGAAAATCTTGTCGGTCTTCGCGATGCCAACGGTCATCGCGTTGACGAGGATATTTCCATCGTAGGCAGCGTCGAAATTGACTTCGCCGCCGACCGTCGGAACGCCGACGCAATTACCATAGCCGCCAACGCCCGCGACGACTCCCGCGACGAGGTGCCGCGTCTTCGGGTGATCGGGCCGCCCGAAGCGCAGCGCATTCATGTTCGCCACTGGACGGGCGCCCATGGTGAAGACGTCTCGGAGGATTCCGCCGACCCCCGTCGCTGCCCCTTGGTACGGCTCGATGTAGGAGGGATGGTTGTGGCTCTCCATCTTGAAGATCGCCGCGTCCCCGTCGCCGATGTCGATCACGCCGGCATTCTCGCCGGGCCCCTGGATCACCCAAGGGGCGGAGGTCGGTAGCTTCTTGAGGTGAACCCGCGAGCTCTTGTAGCTGCAATGCTCCGACCACATCACGGAGAAGATGCCGAGCTCGACGAGGTTAGGCTCGCGGCCTAGCGCCTTCAGGATGCGGCCATATTCCTCATCGTTGAGGCCATGTTCAGCGACCATTTTGGGCGTGATGCGGGGAGCTTCGAGAACGTCCATGCGCGGCGCCTTAGACGGGTCCGACAGCCGCCGCTAGGTCGCGCCTGCCCGCCTGGAGCAACCGGCTAGACCTCGTGGCGGATGAACTTCTCGCCGGAGAAGATGAAGGTCTGCGGACGACCGTCGACGACATTGGCAAAGGCGCCGCGTTCGGGCGACCAGCTTGCCTGGCCGATACGCCATTGGTTGTCGCCGATCCGTTCCATTGGCACCTCGGTCCCGAGCCACAGCCGCCCACCACGTTCGACTATTTGGGCCATGCCCAACCATGGGCTGTCGTTCACGTACCGGCCCGCGAGCTTGGCAAGCTCCCGATCGGACGTAGGAAGGCGCGCCGCGCTCCCGTTGCGCAAATAAGTCGAAGAGCCCCAGCTCGCCGAAGTGACGGTGCTTCCCTTGCGTTCGAACAGGAAGCTGAAGGCTCGAAACGCCGGATGAGTGGTGCGGAAGATTTCTCCGCCCCATGGCTGTAAAGGCGCAGACTTCCCCTCGGCGACGATCGCCAGCGGGCTTCCGGCTTGAATTTCGAAATTGCCGTCGGGACCCGCATAGCGCCCCACATAAGCGGCGGCATAAGCGATCGGTGTGTCGAGCCGGGGCGGGACCGGCAAGGGGTGACCCTCGCCGGCGTTGGTCAGCGCGTCGACCGCAAAGCGCGTCAACAGCCGCGGCCGATACTCGGCGAAGGCGCTGATCGTCGAACTCGCGAAGGCGCCGACCCCGCTGGCGACGTCGACGTGGTACGACGAGGAAAAGCTGACCATCCCGCCTGTGTGATGGAGGTACGAACGCTTCCCGCTTGTCACGTGCATGATGCCGTTGCCATAGCTCACGGCCGACTCGTCGCTCGGCACTGCATGGGTCGTGAAGACCTTTGCGGCCTGCGGAGAAAGTCCCATTCCGCCGCGTCCCTGCGCGCCGTTTGCGATCGAGCGGAGGAACCGGACCATGTCGTCCGCGGTCGAGGCGATGCTTCCTGCAGCGCTTGTGGTGTCGACCCAGGCCGCGGGCGCGAGCGGCACGCCAAGAGCGAACGGCAATTCGTCGGCAGCCTCGTAGCCCTGCGCGTAGAGCTGCCGGTCGTTGTTGGTGATCGCGCCGCGGCTGCGGCTCATACCCAAGGGAGTGAAGATGCGTTCGAACAGCAGGCGGTCGAGCGGCTTGCCACCGATATGCTCCGCGAGCTTGCCGAGGATGTCGTAGCCGGTGTTCGAATAATGCCAGTGAGTTCCCGGAGGATAGGCGGTCCAGAGCCCGCCCTCGGGGAACATTGGTGCGTCACCGGGAAGGCCGGCAACATGGTCAAGCAAGTGCTGGACCTCGATCGTGTTTCCAGGTGGAAGTAAAACCCCCGGCAGCAATGCACTGACCCGGTCCGTCAGCGCGAGCCGTCCCTCGCCAACGAACTGGTGGAGCATCGCGGCCGTAAAAACTTTGCTGATCGATCCGATCTGGAACAGCGTATCGGGGGTGATCGGAGTGCGCGCGTCGGCATTGGCAAAGCCGAAGTTCATCGCCGAGCTGAAGCCGCCGGGAGTGACGACGCTCAGAGTCATGCCTGGGAGGCCGAAGTGCCTGAGATGCGCCTCTCCATAGGCGCGGATCGTTTGAAGGGCTGCCGCGAACCTCGAGTCCTCGGCAAGCGCGCGCGTCGCGAGCTGGCTCCCGAGCGCGAGGCCCAGCGCTCCGCCAGTGAATGCGCGTCTGCTGATCAGCATTTTTGTGGCTTCCCTCCGCGGCCGCTGTTCGAGCGGCGCGGAGGGAGAGTCAAGAAGGTCAGGCGTTGCAGGTCTGTGACGCGTGGCCCGGCACGGCGATCTTCGCGCTCGAGGAGGTTGGAGAGCCTTCGACCGAATAGCCGCCCTCGGCGGTCATCGGCATGCCGGCTTGGGCCGCGACGACCTTCGTTGATGCGACTCCTTTCCCGGCGTGAACGTTCGCCGACTGGTTGTCGGACAGATAGTCGATCGTGACGACACTGTTGTCGGCGCAGCGATAAAGCTTCGTCGCCACAATCGACGGCGGCAGCTGCACGTTTGCATTGGCGGCGCTGTTGGCCTGGGGATCGCCTGGCTCTCCGCCAGCGACGATCGTGTGGTTTTCCTTGTTGCAGCCGGCTACCGCGGCGGTCGCAGCAAGCATGATGAGCATGGGGGTGCGAGTCATGCTCTGCCCCTGCGCGAGCGGAAGTACAGCCGTCAAGCTGAATGCTTGCATATTGTCGACGTGAGCCATAGCTTTGTCGACACGAATGCCTAATCCGGCCGGCAGCAGCGCTCAACGCATCCGTATCGGGCTGACGGGCCTCGCCTTCGCGTTCCTCGTGGTAATGCTCGGCATGATCATCAGTCGGTCGAGCCACGAAGACATGAATGCCGCCCAGCAGGCGAGCACGAACGAGCCGAGCGAGCCGCTTGCCGAGCTTGGCGTTGCCCCGGGTGCCTCCGACACAGCGAACAACGTCAGCACAAACGAGAAATGAGCAGGGCGCGCCGGCGCGCCCTGGTCTTCGCCGGACTTGCAGCCCTCCTCGCGGCATCAGTCGCGCTCGCGCTCTCGAAGTCCCATCGACCAGCTCGGCTGCCGGTGCGACAAGGGAAAGATCGCCCTGCGCTGCTTATCCTGACGAGCCTCCCTTTGGTGTTCGGCGAGGATTTCTCGGTCGAGCGGACCGGATCTCCGGCTTTGCGGGCGCTCCAGGCACGCTACAGCGTCGTCTCGATCAGCGTTACCGACCCGGCGGAGCTTGCGAGGGGCAGGCTCCTGCTGATGGCGCAGCCGCTCGCGCAGCCGGCCGAGGACCTGGTCGCCCTCGACGCGTGGGTGCGCCGCGGCGGCCGACTGCTCCTGTTCGCCGATCCACTGCTCGAATGGCCGAGCCGGCGTCCACTCGGCGACGCGCTCAGGCCCCCGCTCATGTTCATGGACACGGGCTTGCTTGCCCATTGGGGATTGCGGCTCGACGGTCCGGATGAGCACGGCGAGCAAAGCCGGGAGCTCGCCGGCCTGAAGATCCTGACCGTCTCGCCTGGCCGATTGTCAGGGACGTGCCGCGTTTCGAGCGATCGGCTGGTCGCCCATTGCAGCATTGGAGAAGGACGAGTGACGGTCGTCGCCGACGCCGATCTTCTCGATGCCGGCCGTCTCGGTCCCGGGGCAAAAAACAATCTCGACGGCCTACTCGGGGAGCTTGCGCTTCTCGAGCATCGGTGATTCGCTCAGCAACAGACTTATCCACAAGCGAGGAACGCCAGAACGGCGCCAGAACATCCCCTCTTAACGGGGCCGGAAAACCGCGGAAATCCGGCCTTTCCCATACATTCCCATAGATTCCCACGAAAACCCATTGTATCCCTTAAGCTCTTGAGTTACCTACAGGGGCTGTAGCGCGGGGGGCTAACCCGTTGATTCGAAGCTGACACGGCGCGTGTGATGGCACGTGTCTTCGTGGACGCCCTTGCTCGCGCTGCGAACGGGGAGTTTTTTAGGCGTGGCGCTAGAGCATCTGTTTCAGGGCAGCGCACTGAACGCGGTCGACCAGAAGGGCCGCGTCTCCATTCCCGCATTCCTTCGTTCCGTCATCGAGCGCCGCGGCGACGCCCGAACGATTGTCCTCGCCAAGCACGATTCCTTCCCGTGCCTCAGCGCCTACGATCCCGGCTACGCCGCGCTGAAGCATGCCAAGCTCGAGCGGCTTCTCGAAAAGGAAGAAACCAACCCTGATGCGCAGCTGGAGTACCAGCAGCGCAACCTGATGGCCTTCGCCGCTACGGAGGAGGTTCCATACGACAGTTCGGGGCGCATACTCATGCCCCCGATGATGCGCAGGAAGGGCGAGATCGGCGATCTTGCCCTGTTTCTCGGTACGGGCGAGACGTTCCAGATCTGGAACCCGCAGCGGCTCCTCGACGAGCGGCGCATCCCGGATGATCTTAAGGATATCGCGCGCTTTCGCCTCGAAGAACGAGGCGCTTCATGACCAGCACCGGCACAAACCAGGCCCCACATGTGCCGGTGCTGGTCAACGAAGTGATCGGCGCGCTGGCGATCCAGCATGGGGACACGATCGTCGACGGCACTTTCGGAGCGGGCGGCTACACGCGCGCCATGCTCGGGGCGGGGGCGGGACGAGTGATAGGCTTCGATCGAGACCCCGAGGCGATCGAAGCTGGGAAATCACTCGTCCCGGACTCGCGCTTGGCGCTCGTCGAAGAGCGGTTCAGCCAGATGGACCGCGCCCTCCTCGCGCGCGGGATTGAGCGGGTCGACGCCATCGCGCTCGACATCGGAGTCAGCTCTATGCAGCTCGACCGCGCCGAACGCGGTTTCTCGTTCCAGGCGGACGGACCGCTCGACATGCGCATGAGCAGGTCGGGCCTAACTGCCGCCGAGTTCTTGAATTCGGCCGACGAGGCCGACATCGCCCGGGTCCTGCGCGACTATGGGGAGGAGCCGCGCGCCCGGGCGATCGCACGCGCAATCGTTGCCCAGCGTCCGGTCGAGCGCACGAGCCAGCTCGCCGCCATCGTCCGTCGCGCGGCGGGTTTCAGGCCTGGTCAGAAAAGCGATCCAGCAACGCGGACTTTCCAGGCGATCCGGATCCATTTGAATGCCGAGCTCGACGAGCTCGAAGGGGGCCTTGAGGCGGCAGAGCGCGCGCTCGGCCCTGGCGGCCGGCTAGCCGTCGTTACATTTCACAGCCTCGAGGACCGTATCGTGAAACGCTTCTTCCGCGAGCGTAGCGGAGGATCGCCTGCCGGTTCGCGCCATCGTCCTGTGCTTAGAGATCCGGCCGAACCGACGTTCGAGCGGGTTGCTAAGCCGGTTTCCCCGACGGAGCGCGAACTGGCGGCGAATCCACGGGCCCGCTCGGCGCGTCTCCGAAGCGCGATCCGCACCTCAGCTCCAGCCCGCAAGGAAAGACTGCAATGAGCGCCCGAAGCTTTGGCTCCCTTTTCCTGGTTGCCAGCTGTGCCGGCGCCGCGCTCGGCTGCTATCTCGTTTCGTTGCGGGTCGCGTCGGAGCGCGCGGCGCTCGAGACTGTGGAGACCCGCATCGTTCTCGCTCAGCGCGACATGAGAATGCTCCAGACGGAGATCGGGACGCGTGGCCGGCTTTCTCAGCTGGAGCGATGGAACGCCGGCGCGTTTTCATTGTCGGCGCCTGCCGCGAACCAGTTCCTCGAAGGTGGCTTCGAACTCGCCAAGCTGACCCAGCCTGAGCATCAGGTCGACTTCAAAGCGCCAGTGGTGCTCGCTTCCGCGCCGGCTCCGGCCGCGAAGGCGCCGCTCGGCGAAGCGGTTTCGGATGACACAGCAGTGCCGGCGCTTGCGCCGGGCGCAATGCTTCATGAAGCAAGCCTCAAGACCGAGACGCGCGAGGTCCCGGCAAGAGCGGTCGTTGATCAGCCCCGACCGATCGCGATGAAGTCCGCAGACAGGCCGGTTACGGCGGCGAGGCCGGCCCCCGTCAAGTCTGCGGATATGCCGGGCCTCGCGGCCGCCAAATCACTGCAGGCGAACGCATCGGCGCATGCCGTTGGAGCGAAGCCGGCGCAAAAGAAATCAGTGGATAAACCGGCACTTGCCGGGGCGAAGGCGATGACAAAGCGGGTCCAGCTTGCGAAGACCGATCCGCTTGCACCCCTTCCGGACAAGCATTCTGGCAAGACCAAGGATTCACCTACCGGCCGATGAACGCTCCGCAGCCCGCTCTCGTCGCGCCCCGGCCCGAGCGGCTCCGACTCGTCGGCCAACGGCGGCAGATGCTCGCCGTCATGCACCAGCGGCTCATGTTCGGCATGCTCGTCTATGCCGGGCTCATCGCGCTGATTGCTCTTAGGATCACCTATCTCGCGGCGTTCGGCGACCACGCCGGCCGAAAGGAGGGGCTGACTGCCCTCATTCCGGAGCGCGGTGACATCCTCGATCGCGATGGCGAGCCGCTCGCAAGAACAATCGACGCCTGGACCATCGCAGTCCATCCGAACAGGGTGATCGGCGACAAGCTCGCGCTCGCTCAGAAGCTCGCCCAGCTGATGCCCGAGCACTCCGCCGAGCAATATTTTGCGCTGCTTCGGTCGAGCAAGACCTTCTTCTATCTCCGTCGCCGGGCACCGCCCGACCTCGTCGAAGCCGTGAACGCCATCGGCGAGCCGGGCCTTGCGCTCGAGCGCGAGCCCGACCGGCTCTACCCGCAAACGACCCTTGCCGCGCACGTGCTCGGGTTTACCAATATCGACGGCCGCGGCGGGGCAGGCGTGGAGCGGGCGTTCGACACCTATCTTTCAGACCCCCGCACGCGGGGGCAGCCACTCGTCCTTTCGATCTCGAGCCGAATCCAGCAGGCGCTGGAGGCTGAACTCGGCGATGCGATGCAGCATTTCTCTGCGATCGGCGCTGCGGGCGTAATCATGGATGTCCACACCGGGGAAATCCTCGCCATGACCTCGCTCCCGGCGTTCAATCCCAACGCGCCGGGCCAGGCGACGCCCGAACAGATGTTCAACCGTGCGACCCTGGGCGTCTTCGAACTGGGATCCACCTTCAAGCCGTTCACGCTCGCAATGTCGATGGATTCGGGCGTGGTTTCCGGACCGGGACAAATCTACAATTGCCCGCAGGTTCTCCCCGCTTATGGCCACCTGGTCCATGACACGCACCCGTTCGGCCGACAATGCTCGGTCGCCGAGATCATGATGGAAAGCTCGAACATCGGCATGGCCCAGATGGCCGACCAGCTCGGAAAGGAACGGCAGAAGGCCTGGCTGAAGAAAATGGGTTTCCTCGACACCGTCGAAACCGAGATCAAGGAACGGGGCCATCCACTGACACCCGGTTCACGGTGGGGACCGTTCGAGACCATGACGATCGGCTTCGGGCAGGGCATCGCCGTCGCCCCGCTGCAGCTCGCGATGGGTTACGCGACCTTGTTCGACGACGGCGTCTATCACCGGCCGACCGTCATCAAGATCAGTCGCGATCACCCCCTGGCGTCAGGCAGGCGCGTGTTCAGTGCGGACACGAGCTATCGCATGCGCTCGCTCCTTCGCCTCGTGGTGATGAGGGGCACCGGCAAGAAGGCCGACGCGCCCGGCTACCGCGTCGGCGGCAAGACGGGGACCGCGCAGAAGATCATCGACGGGCATTACAGCAAGACCATCAACATCACGAGCTTCGCCGGTGTGTTCCCGATGGATGACCCGCGCTATGTGATCGTCGTGATGCTCGACGAACCGAAGGCAACGCCCGAGACTTATGGCTTCACGACCGCGGGCTGGAACGTGGCGCCGGTCGTCAGCCGCACCGTCAGCCGCATCGCGCCGATGCTTGGCGTGGCGCCCGAAATGAACCGCGAACCCAATATGAGTGAGGTGCTGCCGTTCGTCGAGGAAGCCAAGCAAGACGCGAAGAAGGACTGACCGGCGTGAAATTGCGGGAAATCGCCGAGGTCGATTCCGATTCCGAAGTGACCGGCTTTGCCATCGATCATCGGAAGGTGGTGCCCGGGAGCGTATTCGGAGCGTTCAAGGGCTCCGTTTTCAACGGCGAAGATTTCATCGCAAAGGCGGTCGAGCGCGGCGCAATTGCTGTCGTCGCGCAGCCCGAAGCCGAGGTCCAACGCGTCCCCCTACTCGCGGACGCCGAGCCGCGGCGGTTGTTCGCCGCATTGGCGGCCAGATTCTATGCGCCCTATCCGAACGCCGTCGTGGCGGTCACCGGCACGAACGGAAAGACGTCGACAGTCGAAATGACGCGCCAGATCTGGCGCATCTTGGGTCACCGCTCCGCCTCCATCGGTACCCTCGGAGTGACGACCTCGGACGACCAGGTTAAGACGGGCCTCACTACGCCCGACATCGTCACCTTCCTTCACAACATGGCTGGCCTCGATCGCATGGGCGTGACGCATGTCGCCTACGAAGCGTCGAGCCACGGACTTGACCAGCATCGCTGCGAGGGAGTTCGGCTTTCGGCCGCAGCGTTCACGAATTTCAGCCGCGACCATCTCGATTACCACGACACGATGGAATCCTATTTCGAAGCGAAGATGCGCCTGTTCGAGGAGCTTCTCGAGCCCGGGAAGCCGGCGGTGATCTGGACCGACGACGCAAAGTCGGAAGAGGTCATCGAGCGATCGATCAGCCGCGGCCACCGCGTGCTGACCGTCGGAAGCAGCGGTGACACGATCCGGCTTGTCGATCAATCTGCCACGCCGCTCGGCCAGTCATTGCTGCTCGAGCACGAGGATCGTAGCCTCAAGCTCTCGCTTCCGCTGATCGGCGCCAACCCGGCGGCGAACGTCCTGGTGGCGGCGGGCCTGGCCATGGCGACCGGCATTGGCTTTGACCGCGTGTTCTCCGCGATGCAGCGCGTGGCACCGGTGCCGGGACGGCTGGAGCGGGCGGTGATCAGCCGCGCGGGCGTTCCGGTATACATCGACTATGCGCACACGCCCGACGCGCTCGAAGCCGCCATCGCCGCCCTCAGGCCGCATGTCGACGGCCGGCTGATCACAGTGTTCGGTGCGGGCGGTGATCGCGATCAGGGCAAAAGGCCGCAGATGGGCGCGGTTGCAGTGCGGATGTCCGACCTCGTTATCGTCACCGACGATAATCCGCGAACCGAGGATCCTTCGGTCATCCGCTCGGCGATCATGGCCGGAGCTCCCGGCGCGACCGAGGTCTCGGGCCGCCGCGAAGCAATTGCGGAGGCCATCGCGACGGCGCGGGAAGGCGATATCATCCTCGTCGCCGGCAAGGGCCATGAGACCGGCCAGATTGTCGGCGACCGAGTGCTGCCCTTCGACGACGCGCTGGTGGCGCGGGAGTGCGCGGCATGAACGCGCTCTGGACCTCCGATGAAATCGCTGCAGCGACGGGCGGGACCGCGAACGAGCCGTTCGGAGTCACGGGGGTTACCTTCGACAGCCGCGAGGTTGGACGCGGCGACCTCTTCGTGGCGATGCCGGGGACGGTTCACGACGGGCACAAGTTCGTCGATGCCGCGTTTGCCGCCGGCGCTGGCGCCGCGATGGTTTCAAAGCCCGTCAGCGGCCCGCACGTGCTGGTCGAGGACACGTTTGCAGCGCTCCAGGCGCTGGGCCGTGCTTCGCGCGAGCGCAGCCGAGCGACGATCCTCGCGGTCACCGGTTCGGTAGGCAAGACCAGCACGAAGGAAGCGCTCTACGCCGCGCTCGACCGTAACCGGCCGGGCAGGGTCCATCGTTCCGTGAAGAGCTACAATAATCATACCGGCGTGCCGCT
The DNA here is from genome assembly GCA_045810725.1 of Sphingomonas sp. GTDB lineage: Bacteria > Pseudomonadota > Alphaproteobacteria > Sphingomonadales > Sphingomonadaceae > Sphingomicrobium. The sequence goes on from JBJMVK010000118.1 coordinate 10,482, forward strand.
GAGCCTGGCCCGCATGTCGCGCGACGCCGAGTTCGCCGTGCTGGAAATGGGCATGAACCATTCCGGCGAGATCCGCGTCCTCACCGCGCAGGTCCGGCCGCACTTAGCGCTCATCACTGCGATTGCCCCGGCGCATATCGAGAATTTGGGCTCGGAAGCGGCGATCGCCGACGCGAAGGCCGAAATTTTCGAGGGGCTGCAGGCAAATGCTATTGCTATCGTGCCGAACGATACCGAGCAGCGCGGCCGGCTCGTAAAGGCGGCGCGGCGTCACGCCGACCGGATCATCACATTCGGCGGTGGAGATGCCGACGTGCATGCGATCCACGCCGTCAGCGCCGAGACAGGCGGGAGCCTCATCTGCGCCGCGCTCCTCGAGCGCGAACTCACCTTCACAATCTCCCAGCGCGGCGAACATTGGGTATCGAATGCCCTCGCGGTATTGGCAGCCGTGGAAGCGGTCGGCGAGGACGTCGCGGTCGCAGCGCTCGCTTTGGCCGACCTCGGTGGGCTGAAAGGCCGCGGCGAACGCCACACGATCGGCCTCGACGGCGGCGAGATGATCCTGATCGACGAGAGCTACAACGCCAACCCGGCTTCGATGGCTGCGACACTGAAGAGCCTCGGCGCGGAGCGGGACGCAGTGCGGCGAATCGCGGTTCTTGGCCCAATGCGGGAGCTCGGGGAGCATAGCGAGGCTCTTCACGCCGGCCTCGCCGGGCGCGTCTGCGATGCCAATGTCGACCGCCTGATCCTGATCGGCGACGAGATGCGCCCGCTTGCCGAGAAGATAGTCGGGACGATCTCGTACGACCTGGTTGCGAACGTTGAGGAGGCCACCGCCGCGTTGATTCGGCTCGTTCGCCCGGGCGATGCAGTCCTCGTGAAAGCGTCGAACTCTGTCGGACTTGCAAGTCTTGTCGAGCAAATGGTGAAGGGGATGCCATGCTCTACGTGATCGCCGACCAGCTCGGCTTCCCGGGCATCCTCAACCTTATTCGCTACATCAGTTTTCGAGCGGGCGCGGCAAGCGCGACCGCGCTCCTGATCGGCCTCTTGCTCGGCCCGAAGTTCATCAGCTGGCTGCGCGCAACCCAGGGGAAGGGGCAGCCGATCCGCTCGGACGGGCCGCAGAGCCATCTGGCCAAGCGCGGGACTCCGACCATGGGCGGCCTGCTCATCCTGATCTCGGTGTCGATCTCCGTCCTGCTATGGATGAACCTTGCAAACCCTTACGTATGGGCGTGCCTGCTCGTAACCGCAGGGTTCGGCCTGATCGGGTGGCTCGACGATTATGACAAGGTAAAGAAGGCGCACCACGCCGGACTTTCCGGAAAGGTGCGGCTGCTCCTGGAATTCCTGATCGCGGGGAGCGCCACCTGGCTGATTGTCCGCACCGGAGGCACCGGGCTTCACCTGCCGTTCGTCAAAGACACCGTGGCCGACCTCGGCTGGTTCTACATCGTCTTCGGCGCCTTCGTGATCGTCGCCTTCGGCAATGCGGTGAACCTCACCGACGGGCTCGATGGGCTCGCTACCATGCCGGTGATCATCGCCAGCATCGCGTTCCTCGTGATCTCCTATTTGGTCGGCAATGTGAAGTTCGCGGGCTACCTTGGAATTCCGCACGTCCCAGGGGCCGGTGACCTGACTGTGCTCCTGATGGCAATCATCGGTGCGGGCCTCGCGTTCCTGTGGTTCAACGCGCCTCCGGCAGCCGTCTTCATGGGCGATACCGGCAGCCTGGCGCTCGGCGGAGCGCTTGGGGCAATCTCGGTCGCTACCCACCACGAGTTCGTGCTTGCGATCGTTGGCGGGATATTCGTCGTGGAAGCCCTGTCGGTGGTCATCCAGGTCGCGGTCTATAAGCGGACGGGTAAGCGCGTCTTTCTGATGGCGCCCATCCACCACCATTTCGAACATCTCGGCTGGTCCGAGCCGACCGTCGTGATCCGCTTCTGGATCATCAGCTTCGTGCTCGCGCTAGCGGGCCTCGCGACGTTGAAACTGAGGTGATCACGGCGAAGGCCTTCGCGGGCAATCACTACGCAGTTTATGGCCTCGCTCGATCGGGCCTTGCGACCGCCGAAGCGCTTGCCGCGAGCGACGCCCGGGTCACCGCGTGGGACGCGGACGAGGGGGCGAGGGCGAGCGCGCCCGCGGGCATAAGGATCGCGAGCCTCGATGAAGCCGACCTTTCCCAGTTCGAAAGCCTGGTCGTCACTCCGGGTCTTCCTCTCAACCGCCACCCGGTCGCAGGTCGTGCCCTCGATGCCGGGCTCGAAATTATCGGCGACATCGAGCTGTTCGCGCGCGCCCGGAGCGAACTTCCGCGGCACAAGGTGGTCGGCATCACCGGCACCAACGGCAAGTCGACGACGACGGCGCTCGTCCACCATATTCTCAGGGCTGCTGGCGTGCCGACGACCATGGGCGGCAACATCGGCCTTCCGATCCTTGGGCAGGACCCGCTGCCAGAGGGCGGCGTCTACGTGCTCGAGCTGTCGAGCTACCAGATCGACCTTACGAAGAGCCTCGACTGCGACGTCGCCGTGCTGCTGAACGTCACGCCCGACCACCTCGACCGGTACGAGAGCTTTGAGGCTTATGCGGCATCGAAGGGACGATTGTTCGAAATTCAGTCAGCGCCCCAATTCGCCTTCGTGAACTGGGATTCTTTCACGGCCGGACTGGTCAATCCAGCTGCGAAGTTCAACGGTATCGCCTTGCCTCGATGGGCACGACAGGCAGAATGGCCAGCACTTCAAGGTCCGCATAACGCGCAAAATGCGGCCGCCGCCATCGCTGTTTGTGAGGTTTTGGACGTTGCTCGCAAGGAGATCGAAGACGGGCTTCGCACTTATCCTGGTCTCCCGCACCGAATGGAGCGCGTCGGCGACAAGGACGGCATAATTTTCATCAACGATAGCAAGGCGACCAATCCGACGGCCACTGCACCGGCTCTCGCGGCATTCGAGCGCATTCGCTGGATCTGCGGCGGCCAGGCGAAGACCGACAATCTCGAAGAATGCTCGCCGTTCTTCGGCCATGTGCGCAAAGCCTATACCATTGGCCAAGCAAGCGAATTGTTCGCTTCTCTCTTGTCGCCGCACATGGCTGTGGCAGAGTGCAAAACGCTCGAACGAGCGGTGGGAATAGCGGCTGCCGAGGCGGAGACCGGTGACACGGTGCTCCTGTCGCCGGCCTGCGCCAGCTTTGACCAGTTCCGCGATTTCGAAGACCGGGGGGACCAGTTCAGGGAACTGGTGGAGGGCTTATGATCGGAAGCATTCCAGGGAAGATCAAGGAGAAAGCGGCGCTCATCGACCCGAGCCATTACGGCCGCTCCGACACGAGCGCGATGGGCCGCTGGTTCTGGGAGATCGACAAGGTCTTGCTGCTGCTCATCACGGTCCTTATCGCGATCGGCCTGATTGCGGTCGCCGCCGCTTCACCGGCTGCGGCTGATCGTTATTCGGGGGGGAATGTCCGCTTCTCGGAGCTCTATTATTTCTGGCGGCAGCTCGCGTGGATAGCGGTTGGAGTGCCGGTGATGATCGGCATCTCGATGATGCCCAAGGAGCGGGCCCGGCGGCTCAGCCTGTTCGGCGCGGCATTCTTTTTCGTCCTGCTGGTTTTCGTCCCGATCATCGGGCCCGAGCATAATGGCGCGCGCCGGTGGATCGAGTTCGGCCTCGGTCAGGTCCAGCCCTCGGAATTCCTCAAGCCCTTTTTCGTCGTCTCGATGGCCTGGCTGTTGAGCCTAAAGGACGCCGACAAATCGCTGCCGGTCTATCCCATCTCCGCGGTCATCGTAGGCGGCATCGCCTATCTGCTGATGAAACAGCCGGACTTTGGAAGCACGATCATCTTCTGCGCAGTGTGGGTGGCGATGCTTGCGCTTGCCGGAATCAACATCCGCATCCTCATCGGACTTGCAGTGGCGGGACTTGTGGGGATCGTGCTCGCTTACTTCTTTTATGACGTCGCCACGCAGCGCATTGATGAGTTCCTGTTCGGCACCGGCGACAATTTCCAGGTCGAGAACGCCATGCGGACGCTGACTGCAGGCGGCCTCTTCGGCATGGGACCAGGCGGCGGCACCCGCAAGTTCGGCCTGCCGGAACCCCACACCGACTACATCTTTTCCGTCGTCGGCGAGGAGTTCGGCCTGATCGCTTGCCTCGCAATCGCGCTTCTCTATCTCGGCATCGTCGCGCGAGTCCTCATTAAGCTGCTCGACGAGGAATCCCCATTCGCCATTCTTGGAGCTGCGGGGCTCGTCATTGAATTCGGCCTGCAGGCGCTGATCAACATGATGGTCAACGTCCAGCTCGCGCCTTCGAAGGGCATGACCCTGCCCTTCATCAGCTACGGCGGAAGCTCTATGCTGGCACTCTCCATCGGCATGGGGTTGCTGCTCGCCTTTACCCGGCGGAACCCGTATCTCACGCGTTCACCCTATGTCGTGAAATGGAGCGGGGAAGCGCTACCGGCATGAACTTCGTCCTCGCCGCCGGTGGCACCGGCGGACACATGATCCCGGCGCATGCGCTGGCCGCCGAGCTCAAGGCTCGCGGCCACGGCGTGCTTCTGATCACCGACGAGCGCGGCGCGCGGTTCCCCGGCCTTTTCGAAGGTGTTCCGGTGCACATACTTCCCGCCGGGCGGCTGGGAGGCGGGATCATCGGACTCTTGAAGGCAGCAGGCGCGGTCGTGAGGGGGAGGGGCGAGGCCAAACGGCTCTATCGCGAGCATCGGCCGGATGCCGTGGTCGGCTTTGGAGGCTACCCTGCCTTCCCTTCGCTGCTCGCCGCGAGCTCAATGCGCATCCCGACCGTTCTTCACGAGCAGAATGCGGTGCTTGGCCGAGTCAATCGCCTGCTGGCGGGAGAGGCCGCCGCGATCGGTACCGCCTATGATGAAGTCGATCGCCTCAAGCCGGCCACCGCCGACAAGGCCGTCCTCATCGGCAATCCGGTCCGCGCCGAGATCGCGCGTCTCGGCGAGCTGCCCTTCCCGCCGTTCGACGAAGTGGCGCCCTTGAAAATCCTCGTCACTGGGGGAAGCCAGGGTGCCAATATCCTGAGCAAGATCGTGCCAGCGGGTCTTGGAATGCTCGCTCTTTCGCTCCGGCGCCGACTGCAGGTCGTGCAGCAATGTCGTCCCGAGGACATCGAGCGGGTCCGTTCTCAATATTCCGAACTCGGCATCCCGGCGGAGCTGATGACCTATATCGAGGATATGCCGGAGAAGCTCGCCGATGCGCACCTCGTGATCGGTCGCGCGGGTGCTTCGACGGTCGCGGAGCTTACCGCCGCGGGTCGTCCGGCGATCCTCGTTCCTTTTGCCGCGGCCACGGACGATCACCAGACCGCCAATGCTCGAGAAATGGTGAGGGCCGGCGGCGCTCGCGCGATCCAAGAAGCGACCTTCACGCCCGAGATTCTCGCGCGCCAGATCGAGGCGCTGGCGATGGACCCGATTGCGCTCGCCAATGCCGCGGCTCGGGCGCTGTCGGTCGGCCGTCCGCACGCGGCGCGCGACCTTGCTGATCTCGTCGAGCGCGTCGGCAAAGGGCTTTCGCCGCTGCCCGTCGGACCCTCGCTCGCGCCGCGCGTTCAAGCTATCGTCCCGGAAGGCGGCGTGCCCGCATGATGAAGGCGCTCGGCACCGACATCGGAACGATCCATTTCGTCGGGATCGGCGGAATAGGCATGTCCGGTATCGCCGAGGTGATGCACCAGCTCGGCTACAAAGTGCAGGGTTCGGACCTGTCCGATTCGTACGTCGTCGAGAAGCTTCGCAAAGAAGGAATTCCGGTCAGCATCGGCCACTCGGCCGAGAATCTCGGCGAGGCCGCGGTCGTGGTCTGCTCGACCGCGATCAAGGAAAATAACCCCGAGGTCCAGGCTGCGGCCGAACGACGCCTACCGCGGGTCAGGCGAGCCGAGATGCTCGCCGAGCTGATGCGGATGCAAAAGACGGTGGCAGTGGCCGGCACGCACGGCAAGACCACGACGACGTCGATGGTCGCAGCGCTGCTCGACACCGGCGGCGTCGATCCGACGGTCATCAACGGCGGCATCATCAATCGGTACGGCTCGAATGCCCGGCTCGGAAAGAGCGACTGGTGGGTGATCGAAGCGGACGAGAGCGACGGCAGCTTCCTTCGACTGGATGGAACGATCGCCGTCGTCACCAACATCGATCCGGAGCATCTGGAGCATTACGGCAGCTTCGACTGCGTCAAGGACGCTTTCGTCGAGTTCGTCGAGAACGTGCCTTTCTACGGGCTTGCCGTGCTCTGCGTCGATCATCCCGAGGTTCAGAACATCATCGGTCGGATCCGGGACAGGCGGATCGTGACTTACGGATTTTCGGCGCTGGCCGACGTCAGGGCCGAGAATGTCACTCCGGTGCCGGGCGGGACCACTTTCGACGCGCTCATCCTCGACAAGGACGGGGAGCGCCGGAGGCTCGCCGTTCACGTCCCGATCCCGGGTCGCCACAACGTCCAGAACGCGCTGGCGGCGATCGCAGTCGCGCTTGAGCTCGGAATTTCGGACGAAGCAATCGTTGCAGGATTTGAACGCTTCGAGGGGGTCAAGCGTCGCTTCACCAAGGTGGGCGAGGCGGACGGCGCGATCGTCATCGACGATTACGCCCATCACCCCACTGAAATCCGGGCGGTGCTTGCCGCCGCCCGCGAAGGCGCCGAAGGGCGCGTGATCGCGGTCGTCCAGCCGCACCGCTTCACCCGCCTGCAGTCCCTGATGGAAGACTTTCAGAGTGCCTTCAACGACGCCGACGTGGTGTTCGTGGCGCCGGTCTATCCGGCGGGGGAGGACCCGATCGATGGCGTCGATTCGAGTGCACTTGCGGAAGGGCTTCGCGCACACGGCCACCGGATGGTGAACACGGTGGCCGATCTTGAAGACTTGAGCCGTAATCTGCGCGACCTCGCGGCCGCAGGCGACATGGTGATTTGCATGGGCGCCGGTGACATCACGAAATGGGCCGCCGCTTTGCCCAATGGCGTCAGCGAGGCGAGGGCGCGCAAGTGACGGCCGTCGCGACCATGCCCCAGGTGCGCGGCAAGCTGACGGCAGATGCTCCTCTCGCGCCGCTCGTCTGGTTCAAGAGCGGCGGCAATGCCGAGTGGCTGTTCGAGCCCCGGGACGAAGACGATCTCGTCCAGCTCCTGCGTGAGCTCGATCGCGAAGTGCCGGTTATGGCGCTCGGTTTAGGCTCGAACCTCATCGTGCGCGATGGTGGGATCCCGGGTGTCGTAGTGCGGCTTGGAAAGCCGTTCGCGAGCATCGAGCAACTGGACGAAACCACCCTTCGCTGCGGCGGCGGCGCGAGCGGAATCCTCGTCTCCTCGACTTCGAGGGATCACGGAATTGCCGGCCTCGAGTTCCTGCGCGGAATCCCCGGCACCGTGGGAGGGTTCGTGCGGATGAACGGCGGCGCCTATGGCCGCGAGGTCAGGGATATTCTCGTTTCGGCGAGGCTGGCGCTCCGCACCGGCGAAGTCGTCGAATGGTCCGCGGAAAAGCTTGGCTACACCTACCGCCACAGCGACGTGCCGGCAGGCGCCGTCGTTCTCGAGGCAGTGTTCCGAGGAACTCCCGGCGACCCTGGGGCCATCGGCGCGGAAATGGATGCGATTGCGCGCGCGCGCGAAGAATCGCAGCCGCTCAGAAGTCGCACCGGCGGCTCGACGTTCAAGAATCCTCCGGGCCACAAGGCTTGGGCGCTGGTCGACGCTGCGGGTTGCCGTGGCCTCACGATGGGTGATGCCCAAGTGTCGGAAAAGCATTGCAATTTCCTGCTCAATCTCGGTAGCGCGACAAGTGCCCAAATCGAGGCGCTGGGCGAGGAGGTCCGGCGCCGGGTCGAGGCGAAAACCCACATCGTGCTGGAGTGGGAAATCCAGCGGGTCGGGAGGGAATGAAGAGCGATATCAATGTCGTCGTCCTGATGGGCGGCTGGTCCTCCGAGCGTGAAGTGTCGCTGACGAGCGGGAAGGGCGTCGCTGACGCCCTGCGCGCGCGCGGCTGGTCGAACGTCACGGAACTCGACATGGATCGGGACGTCGCAGTTCGGCTCGCCGAGCTAAAACCGGACGTGGTGTTCAACGCCCTTCACGGTACGCCCGGCGAGGACGGAACCGTCCAGGGAATGATGGACCTGATGGGCCTTCGGTACACCCACAGCGGGCTCGAGACGTCGGTCATCGCCATCGACAAGGAGCTGACCAAGATGGTCCTTGTACCCCACGGGATCCGAATGCCGTCGGGGCGGGTGGTCACAAGCGAGAGCCTGCACCAGGAAGACCCGCTGCCTCGCCCTTATGTTGTGAAACCGGTCAACGAAGGCTCGTCGGTGGGAGTCGCGATCGTGACCGAAGATGGCAATTACGGAAACCCGATCGGGCGCGATGTCGAGGGCCCGTGGCTCCACTTCGACGAACTCCTCGCGGAGCCGTTCATCAAGGGTCGCGAGCTGACCGTCGCGGTGCTGGGGACCGAGCCACTGGCGGTCACCGAGCTCAAGCCCAAGGCGGGCTTTTACGATTATGATGCAAAATACACCGACGGCCTGACCCAGCATGTCTGTCCCGCCCAAGTCCCATATGAAATTGCCTGCGCGATGATGGACATGGCGGCGCGGGCCCATGCACTTCTCGGCTGCAAGGGCGCATCTCGCTCCGATTTCCGCTGGGACGATGAACTTGGCGAAGCGGGATTGTACCTCCTCGAGGTGAATACGCAGCCTGGAATGACCCCGCTGAGCCTCGTTCCCGAGCAAGCCAAGTCCAAGGGCATCGCCTACGAAGAGCTCGTGGAGCGTTTGATCGCCGAGGCGCTGCAGTGAGCGCCGCGCACGTCCGCCGCGGCGGTGGCGGTCGCGCCAAGAACCGAACCGGCGCAAAGGTTGCGGTTCCAAAGAAGATCGCGAGGCGGCTGCCCGTCAATCAGGCGCGTGCGAACAAGGTGGCGGGACTCGTATTCGGCGCATTCATGCTCGCGATCGCGCTCGTCGTCCTGGTTGCGCTGGACATACCGGCAAAGGCCGAGCGCTCGGCCGCCGCAGCGGTCGCCCACGCCGGCTTCACGGTGAGCGGCTACCAGATCGTCGGCATCGCCCACATGGACCGCAGCCGAGTCGACGAAGTCGTCAATGACGAGCTCCGTCGCGCCGCGGACGAGGCTGGGACCGCCAAGGCGCCTCAGGCGCTGGTCGACGCAGGCGCCATCCGCCAGCGTCTTCTGCGCTTCGGCTGGGTCAAGGATGCTCGCGTCCTCCGCCGCCTTCCCGACACGCTGGTCATCGACATCGTCGAACGCAAGCCAGCGGCGCTGTGGCAGAGCCAGGGCCAGCTCGCCCTCATCGACTCAGAGGGCGTAGTTCTCGACCGGGTGCCCGTCGATCGCATGCCGGACCTGCCGCTGCTCATTGGACCGGGGGCCAATGCTGAAGAGCAGGAGCTTTCGAGCCTCATGGCCGATGTGCCGACGCTGAAGCCGCAGCTCGCCTCGGCGACCTGGGTCGGCGGTCGCCGCTGGGACCTGAGCTTCCAGTCGGGCGAGACGGTCGCGCTGCCCGAGGGCTTTGAGGCGGCGCGAGCGGCGCTCGACAAGTTCGCAAAGTCCGACAAGCAGAACGCATTGCTCGGCCGCGGCATGGTCCGCTTTGACCTTCGAGTCCCGGGCAAGATGATCGTCCGCCTTCCGCACGCGCTCGAACCGGCAAAGCCGGCCGCGCCGCAGGAGGGCTGATGGCACAGGCCGTGCAGCACGACCTTATCGCCGCGCTCGACATCGGCTCGTCGAAGGTGAGTGCGATGATCGCACGGCTCGATAACGAGGGCCGTCCGACCGTGCTCGGGACCGGCCAGCGCGAGAGCCGGGGCGTTAAACGCGGCTACATCACGGATATGGGGGCAAGCGAGTTCGCGGTGCGTGAGGCAGTCGAGCTTGCGGAGCGCATGTCGGGGCTCACCGTCGAGGATGTGTGGGCAAGCTACGGTGCTCCGGGACTCGTCAGCGATCTTGCCAATGTCGAAGTGGAGCTCGGCGGGCACGCGGTCGAACAAGCCGACGTGGATGAGCTTCTCGACGCCGGGAAGCGAGCGATCGACCGCAACGGCCAGGTCGTACTCCACGCCCATCCCGCACTGTACACGATCGACCGCGCGCAAGGCGTTCAGCAGCCGATCGGGCTTCACGCCAGCCGCCTCGGCGTGGACATCCACGTGATCGCGGCCGATCCGTCTCCGCTCCGCAACATCGATACCGTGATCCGGCAGGCGCACCTGGGCGTGAAGGCGATCGTCGCCTCTCCGATTGCGGCTGCGCTCGCATGTTTGAGCGACGAGGAGCGCGAGCTCGGGGTGGCATTGGTCGAGATGGGCGCCGAGGTGACGAACGTCTCGGTCCATTATGGGGGCATGCTCGTCGGGCTGCGCTCGATCCAGCTCGGCGCCAAGGACATTACCAACGATATCGCCTGTGCGTTCGCGGTCCAGCGGCGCGACGCCGAGCGGCTGAAATGCTTTTACGGCTCGGCGATGACGAGCCCTCGGGACAATCACGAAATGATCGAAGCGACCCAGATCGGCGCCGAACAGGGGGCGGAGCCGATGAAGATTACTCGCGCCCAGCTGATGATGGTCATCCGCCAGCGCGTCGAGGAGCTGACGAACGAGATCGAAGCTTCCCTGAAAGCCCTTGGGTTCACCGGCCCCGTCGGTCGGCAGGTCGTGCTGACCGGCGGCGGTGCCGAATTGAAGAACGTCGCCGACTATATGCAGGGCGTTCTCGGGCGGGCTGTGCGCCTCGGGCGCCCGAAACAGATCACCGGGCTCCCCGACGCCCATAGCGGCCCCGCATTCTCGACGCTCGTCGGACTCGCGCTGCTGGCCGCCAAGGGCCGGGGCGACATCCGCGACATCGGGCCAATCGCCCGCGCCCGACCACCCAAGGGGATGGTTGGCCGCTTCATCGCAGCGATCAAGGGCGGCTATTAAGCCTGAGGCTTGAAGGGGGCACCGCGGATGGCCACAGCAGCAGTCAGAGGGTCCCGCCGCACCGCGTCCCTGCTGGTCCTGCTGCTCGGCGCCGCGGTCTTCCTCAACTATGTCGACCGGGGGGCGATCGGCATCGCCGCGCCGCTCATGAAGTCGGAGCTCGGCCTGTCCGACGAAGCCTACGGCCTCGCCTTCTCGGCTTTCTTCTGGATCTACGCGCCGGTCCAGTTTTTCGCCGGATGGCTGTGCGATCGCTTCTCCGTCTACAAGCTGATGGCGGCGGGCATCTTGCTGTGGGCCGCCAGTACCCTTTTGATGGGATTGGCCGGAGGCTTCGCATCCCTGCTCGTTCTTCGACTGATGCTCGGGGTTGGGGAAAGCATCTCCTTCCCAGGAAGCTCGAAAATCATTGCCCGGCACGTTCCGGCTGAACGTCGCGGGGTCGCGAACGCCGCGATCGCCTCGGGTCTCGCGCTCGGGCCCGCGGCCGGCACGCTGGCGGGCGGACTAATCCTTGGGCAATGGGGCTGGCGCGTAATTTTCCTCGCGTTCGGGCTCGCGACCCTGCTCTGGCTTCTGCCCTGGACCGAAACGGTTCGGTCGCTTCCCACGATCGATAAAGATCGAAGGGCGGGGGTCCCGATCGCGGTCCTCCTGAGGAAGTGGCCACTCTGGTCGATGTCCATCGTCCATTGCCTCGGTAATTATTGCTTCTATTTCCTGCTCGCGTGGCTGCCCCTGTTCCTGACGAAGGCGCGTGGGTTCTCGATCGGCGAAATGACGTTCCTCGCGACGCTCGGTTATGTCGTGCAGGGCGCCTGCGCACTTAGTTACGGCCATTTTTCCGATTGGTGGACGCGCTCGGGCCGCTCCGAGGCCGCGTGCCGCCGCTGGATGATGGTCGCGAGCCAGGGGCTTGCGGCGATCGCGATCCTCGGCCTGGCGTTCGCGCAGAGCGCATTGGCAATCGGACTCCTGCTTTGCCTCGCCGGAGCGGCTTCGGCGTCGCTGTCACTCAACCTCTACGCGGTCGCGCAGATGTTCGCCGGTCCGCGGGCATCCGGCTCCTGGGTTGGGATACAGAACGCCATCGGCAACCTGTCGGGCGTCGTCGGTCCGATCGTGACGGGGATCGTGGTCCACCGCGCCGGCTACGACAGCGCCTTTGTCCTTACGGCGGCAATAGCGGCCGTCGGGTCGGCCTGGTGGATGTGGGGAGTGCCGCGGATCGGGCAAGTTGAGCTCGATTGAAGGAGGCACCCCTTCGCGCCGGATAGCGCCTTGGCCGAACGGCCGTTATCATCGCCGGCATGCTGACCGAAGACCTGCTTCAAGATGCCCGCGGAATCGCTGATCGGATCACCGCGCTCCGCCGCGCAATCCATGCCGAGCCCGAAGTGGGGCTCGAAACTCCCAAGACCTTGGCCAAGGTGCGCGCCGAGCTCTCCGACCTTCCGCTCGAATGGCGCGAGGGTTCTACGTGCACGGGCGCGGTGGCAGTGCTGAACGCGGGCAAGCAGGGCCGCAGCGTACTTCTTCGCGGCGACATGGATGCACTTCCAATGGAGGAGCACACGGGCCTTCCGTTCTCGTCCACCATCGCCGGGCGAATGCATGCCTGCGGTCACGATACGCATACCGCGATGCTCGCCGGCGCGGCCCGCGTTCTTTCACGCCGCGCCGATACCCTTGCCGGCGAGGTCCGCTTCATGTTCCAGCCCGGCGAAGAGGGTTATCACGGCGCCCGCTTCATGATCGACGAGGGATTGCTAGACCCGCTGCCGCAAGCCGCCTTCGCGCTTCATATCATGCCCAACGCCCCCCACGGGACCGTCGGCAGTCGGGTGGGAACGCTGCTCGCCTCCGCCGACATGCTCGAGATCTCGGTCGAAGGCCGCGGTGGCCACGCGTCGATGCCGCACGACACGCGAGATCCCGTGCCGGTCGCCTGCGAGATCGTGACCGCCCTTCAGACCATGGTCACGCGCCGTTTCAACGCGCACGAAGCGATGATCATCACGGTCACCCAGCTCGAGGCGGCGAACGCCCACAACATCATTCCCGAGCGAGCGCTGCTCAAGGGCACCATTCGGACCTTGACGCCCGAACGCCGCCGCGACGTCTGGAACGCGATCAAGAGCCTCGCCGAGAACATCGCCCAGGCGCACGAATGCGATGCTGACGTGACGATCACTCAGGGCTTCCCGCCGACGGTCAACGATGCGCAGGCGGTCGCTTTGGCGGAAGCCGTGGCAATTTCCCTCCCGCACGGCGAGTACAGGAGCCTCGAAGTGCCGATCATGGGCGCCGAAGATTTTTCCTACGTGCTCGAAAAGGTTCCCGGCGCCATGGCATTTCTCGGCGTTGCCGAATCCGGTGCCGACTGGTCGCAGTGCTGCTCAATTCATTCGAGCCACATGATGGTTGATGAAAGCGTTCTACCGCGCGGAACGGCATTTCTTGCGGGCTGTGCAACAAGGTTCCTGGAACGCGGCTGGGACTGATCGGGAAAGAGGGCAGATGGAAAGTGATTCGGTGCGGACCATGGGCGACAGCACGCTCGTCGACCTGTGGATCGAAGGAAAGTTCCGCGCGATAATTGTCGCGCGCCAGGCGATCGAATCCTACCTCCGGCTGGCGCCCGACGCCGCCGCGTCGATGGGCGAAACCGACCGACGCGAGTTCGTCCGAACTCATCTCGGGGTCGTTGTCGGCGCTGCAACCGCATGGCTCCGCGCCAACCCCGAGGCGGATACGATTGTCCTCGATACTCTAAGCTCCAGCGCTGCGCCGCGCTCCGAGGAAGGCGAGCGCCGCTCCGGCGACCGCCGCAAGGGCGAGCGGCGAAAGATCAACATCGGCGCGCCCGGAGGAATCGAACGGCGAAGGCCCTAGGCGTGGCCTCCAACCGTCCACTCCGCGCGGAGCGCGACGGCGCGGTCCTTCACCTGACCCTGGAGAACCCACCGGTAAACGCGCTCTCGCTGGAAGTCATGCAATTGCTCCAGGGGGAATTGGACGAGGTCCGCGGCGACGATTCAATTCGCATCATCGTCATCGCCGCCGCGGGCAAGCTTTTCTCGGCGGGGCACGACCTTAAGGAAATGAGCTCGCATCGCGCCGATCGCGACAAGGGCAGGGCCTTTTTCGATCAAACTTTCGCGCTCTGTTCGCGCGTGATGCAGTCGATCGTGAGCCTTCCGAAGCCCGTCATCGCGCAAGTGCAAGGGATGGCGACGGCGGCAGGATGCCAGCTGGTCGCATCCTGCGACCTCGCGGTCGCCTCGGACCAGTCGAAGTTCGGAGTGAACGGGATTGATGTCGGCCTGTTCTGCTCGACCCCAGCGGTCGCTCTCACTCGAAACATCCCTGCCAAGCGCGCGATGGAAATGTTGCTGACTGGGGAAATGATCGACGCGCTGACCGCGCTCGAGTTCGGCCTTGTGAACCGCGTGGTTCCCGCGCAATCCTTGGCTGGAATCGTCAGGGAACTTGCAAGGGCGATCGCGGCCAAGTCCGCCACTGCGGTGAAGCTTGGAAAGGCCGCGGTCACGAGCCAGGCCGGATTGGGTCTTGCCGAAGCCTACGACTGCGCATCGAGGGCGATGGTCGAAAACATGCTCGCACCCGACGCCGAGGAAGGGATCAGCGCCTTCCTCGAAAAGCGTGCGCCGTCATGGCATCCCTAGGTCGTCGAGGCGCGGAGTTAGTACCGCGCCTCGAAACCCAATGTTCAGCCGCAGATCAGGCGGCTGTCGGCCGGCTGCTCAGCCGCGCTCCCCGGCGTGGGTCGGGGACGGAGGCGGAGGCGGAGGCGGTGGGAGCGGGCACGCTGCTCCAGCCGGCACGGACGTTCCATCGGGGCAGACCGTCGGCGGCGGCGGCGGAGGTGGCGGCGGTGGCGGCGGAGGCGGGCAGGGTTGCCCTGCTGCAACCTGCGATCCATCGGCGCAGGTTTGCATCGGCGGCGGCGTGGTCGCACAAGCCGAAAGCACGGCTGTCGCCGCGAATAGAAGTACGATCCGTTTCATCTCCGTCTCCTTTTCAACCCGTTCGCCAACGAAATCGTTGCGGCAACGTTCCATCAGCCTTGCAAGCGGGCGTGAGTCGCGTCTCGCACAAGCAACCGATATCTTCGAAACGGCATGTCAGGAGGCAAGCATGGGAGTTGTTGGGATTGGCGGTCTCTTCTTCCGGGCTCGGGACCCGGAAGCGCTGACTGCATGGTATCGCGAACATCTGAACGTCGGGCCCGGCTGCAGCGCGGAAGGGGCCAGCGGCGGAGACGAGTATAGCTGGATGGCCACAGGGGGGCCTGTCGTCTTCATGCCGTTCAAGGCGGACACTGATTATTTCGGCGCCGACAAGGGCTACATGCTCAACCTCAGGGTCAGCGACATCGCTGAACTCATCGGCCGGCTGAAGGGCGCGGGAATCGAAGTCGAAACGAGGGACGAGTGGAACGACCCGAGCGTTGGCCGCTTCGCCCGAATCCACGATCCGGAGGGCAATCCGGTAGAGCTGTGGCAGCCGCCAGGAAGCTAGCTCGGCAGCGACCCTAGAGCATCTGCTCGCTCAATGAGATAAACGAGTGCGGCGAGGTCCTGAGCGACGTGTCCCAGGGACTTGTAGATGGTGATCTGGCTATCATCCTCGCGCCCCCGGACGCGCCCAGCGAGCACATCCCCGATCTCGCCAATGACATGGCCGTCGTCGATAAGTTTCGCCTCGCGAGCGGCGGCGAGTTCGGCGGCCTGGGCAAGGACCCCGGGGCGATAATCGGCAACGTAGCGCGCCTTCGCGACAAGTGCCCCGTCCACTTCCACCGGTCCGATATAGCTCGACCCGACGAGGTTGATATGAGTTCCGGGCTTTACCCACTCGCCCAGAAGCACCGGTTCGGATGACGACGTGACCGTACAGATGACGTCGGCCCGCCCAGCGGCTTCTTTTCCGTCGGAAACTGCAGTCACTGCGCGGCCGAGCTCGTTGCTCATCTGTTCGGCGAATTCAGCGGTTCTCTCTGGGGATCGACCCCACGTCAGGATCTCCCGAAACGGCCGAACCAGGGGCAGCGCTCGAAGATGGGATTGCGCTTGGATTCCAGTGCCGAAGATCGCGAGAACCTCGGCATCGGTGCGGGCAAGCGCATCGGTCGCGGTCGCGCTTGCGCAACCGGTGCGGATCTGGGTCACCGGCTCGGCGTCGGCAATGCATGTTACGGCGCCGGTCTTCCCATCGTAGGAGACGACCACTCCCTGGTGCCGCGACCGTCCCTGCCGATCCGCGTCGACGAACACGCTAACCAGCTTTGCGCCGAATGTTGAAAGCGCCTGCAGTTCCCCTGGCATGGTTCCAAACATCTGGTTGTCACCGACCGTGAAGATCTGCCGCAGCGGCTGGGGCCGCTCGCTGCTCGACAGGGCGATCATGGCTCGCCGCATCGCTTTGATGCAGCCCGGATAATCAAGCAGCTTTTCCACTCTCGCAGCGTCGAAGACGACAATGGTCATAGGGCTTGCCTCTACACGGAGCGTGGCCTTGCGAGGAGGCCCTTCCTGATGGTCCCAAATAGCGGTTTGCTCGAAACGCACGCGGACCCATGACCTCGGGAGTTCACCGGATGTGAATGACGCGCCCATCGCGCTAAGCCGCGCCCATGTGGCCGAGCCTCGTTGCAGCATTGCTGGTCGCGGGAGCGACGGCAGCCTCCGGTGCGAAAGACCCGGGGGCGGCAGCCACCTATCACTCGACCAAGAGTCTCGCGGCGCTTCAAAGGTGCCTGACTGAGAAGCTGGCGAATATCGGGGAGGTTGTAGCCGTCAGGTCGGACAAAGACACGACGACATTGGTGTTGCGCAATATTCCAGACGGTCCGATGACGATCGATCTTGCGCCGCCGTCCGTCACTGTGACGTCAAAGCTTGCATTCAGCACGCGCCATCTGATCGAAGCTTGCCTCTGAGAGCCTCGCGGCCGAAGCGTCGGCGGCGACAAACGACTCTCAACTCTGGACTAGCAGCGCTCGGACGGTGAAATTGTCCAAGCACTGGCGGCACTCAGAAGTCCTAATTCCCATCTGAGTCGTTGGAGCATGAGAATATCACGCCTGCAGTCTTAGTAGGTCCCGCTTGACGGACTGAGTCTGCTCTGCGTCAATCGGGACATGTCGGCCGATGGCATCCGTCTGCATCTGGCAGAGGCCCAGCGCGCTAGGGACGCAGGACTACCGGATCAGGCTCGATGTCATTTCGAAGCGGTGCTCGCGATTGACAGCGAGGAACCCACGGCGCGCAACTGGCTCGGGGCGGAAGCTCTCGTGCGAACGGACGCACGCACGGCCGCCATGCATTTTGAAATCGCCTGCAGACGCGAGCCCGGTGAACGGTCGCACTGGATCAATCTTGCAACGGCTCACCGGAGCCTCGGCGATGTCGAGCTCGAACGGGCGGCGCTTGAGAGCGCCCTCGCGATCGATCGGACTGACCTTCTAGCGCTCGTCCGCACTGCAGAGCTTCACGAGAAGTTGGGTGAAGAGACGTCGGCCGCTGAGCGCTGGACTGCCGTTCTTGCGTTCTCGCGCAGCATCAATGACCCCTCGCCCGAGTTCGCCGAAATTCTTCGCCACGCCGGCCGGTATGTCGAAGAGCAGCAAACGAAGCTCGTCGGTGCCATCGACGGCGCGTTGGCTGAGGAGTTGACCAAGGCTAATCCCCGAGACCGCCGACGAATGCGGACGGCGGCCGATGCGTGGCTTGGACGCCGGCGAATTTACGCGAACCATTGCGAGGGCTTGCATTACCCATTTCTGCCCGGCGACGAATTCTTCGACCGCGAGCACTTCCCCTGGCTCGGCGAGTTGGAAGCTGCCACGAAGACAATCGTCGCCGAGCTAAAGGCCATCCTTCGTGACCCGGGGGCGAAACTCACACCATATATTTCGCTGCCGGCCGGGGTTCCAACTAGCAAATGGTCAGGACTGGACAAGTCGCTGGACTGGGGGGCTTTCCACCTGTGGAAGGAGGGTGAGCGCTTCGATGAGGCCTGTGCTCGAGCGCCGCGTACGGCGGCTCTGGTGGAATCGCTCCCGCTCTGTCGAATCACGGGTCGGGCGCCCAACGTCTTCTTCTCTGTGTTGAAGGCTGGCAGCCATATCCCTGCACACACCGGGGTGACCAATGTCCGTAGTGTCATCCATCTCCCCTTGATCGTTCCGGAAGCATGCGAGTTCCGGGTGGGCGGTGAGACGCGCAGCTGGGTTCAAGGACAGGCATTTGGCTTCGACGACACGATCGAGCACGAGGCATGGAACCGCAGCGAACAAGACCGCGCCATCCTCATCATCGACGTTTGGAACCCGTACCTCAGCGACGATGAGCGAACGATGATCTGCCGCCTCTACGAAGCGGCCGACTTGCGGCGAACCTAGGTCGGGCCAAGTCGTTCTCCTCCTCCTTGTCGGCATGGCAATACCAATGGCGCGCAAGGCTCCGACAGCGGCGATACGCGGGCACTTGAGAGAGCCGCGATGCCGCTCACCCGGACAGTCGAGCGGTTTGGATCCGGCCATGCGAGAGTTCGTGACGGCTAATATCGGCACGCCTTGCGCGTCCTTACGCGAGCTGCAGTAGGAACGCCGCATGCGAGCGGGCGGTTGGGCAGCAGATGAGCAGCTGCAGCGAGTGTAAGTGTTGAAATGGGATGTGAAGCCGCAAGGTCCCGCTGAGCAAGTTTCGGAGGCTAAACCCCGAAGCGGCATCGTCTCTCTCGTCGGCAAAGGCGTCGTAACCGGTGCAGCCGATGACGATCCATCGGCCATAGGAACATACTCGAGCGCTGGCGCGGCCTTCGGCCTTTCCATCCTGTGGGTCGCCCCCGTCCTGCTGCCGATGATGTACGTGGTCGTCTACATCTCGGCCAAGATCGGCCAGGTTTACGGCAAGGGCCTCTTTGCCTGTATTCGCGACCAGTTTCCTCGCTGGGTTCTCGGTCCGCTCCTCGTTCTCGCATTCGTCGGCAACATCATCGAAGCCGCGGCCGACCTAGGAGGCATCGGTTCGGCGTTGAACCTCCTTCTGCCCGTTCCAATCCCGATCCTGGTGACGGGCTCCGCAATGATTATTTACGCTATTCAATACTTCGGCTCCTACGAGGCGATCCGCGCCCTCTTTCGCTGGCTCGCGCTCATGTTATTCGCATATGTCGGAGCGGCGATCATGGCGCGCCCTCGGCCGGCCGAAGTCCTTTACAACACGTTCGTTCCGCACATTCGTTTCAACGCGGAGTTCCTGAGCATCATTGTTGCGTGCATCGGAACGTCGCTCTCGGCCTACATCTATACTTGGCAATCGAACCAGGAAGTGGAGGAAGAGATTGCCATCGGTCGAGTTCGACTGTGGCAGCGCAAGGGGGCTACCCGCCGGGAGTTGATGCGCACCCGTCGCGACGTCCTGACGGGAATGATTTTCTCGAACCTCATTCTTTATTTTATCCTGATGGCGACGGGCGCGACGCTCCATCCCGCAGGCCACACGAACATCGAAACTGCATCGCAAGCAGCGTCGGCTCTGGAGCCGCTCGCAGGACCAGCAGCCAAGTGGCTGTTCGCATTCGGCGTTATCGGCGTGGGCTTCCTCGCGGTGCCGGTGATGACAACGGGTGCCGCTTACGATGTCATTCAGGGCATTGGCATGCATGCCAGTCTTCATGAGCAGCCCGAGGAGAACACGCTCTTCTACGGCATCATCGCGGTCGTGACGGTGTTGGCAGTTGGGATGGACTTCCTGGGTTTCAACCCAATGCGGGCGCTTGTCTGGTCGGGCATCGTCCAGGGTTTCTCGGTTCCTCCATTGCTTCTCATCATGATGCTCCTCACCAACGACAAGAAAGTGATGGGTGCCCGAATCAATTCGACGAGCACGAATGTCCTCGGGTGGACTGCGACCCTCCTCACCTTTCTGTGCACGGGGGCGCTGGCCGCAAGTTGGATCGAATGACGCCCCATGCTTTCGCTCGGGAGAACGGCTTTTGATCTTGGCTGACCAGGGTGTCGGTGTCCGCAGTCAGAGATCCGGGTTGCCACTGTCCAAATTGTCGAGTGACACGCCGTTCTGCCGAAGCTGCTCCTCCACCGCCTCAAGACTGAGCCGATACCCGATCGTGTTTTGCGCAAACTCGCGCTGGTCCAGCTGCGATCGCGCCTCTGCTATCCAGTCCAAGAGATTGGCGCGCCTGATGAGCAGCTTGGCGCTCTCTTCGCATGACATCGTCATTTCAACCCCCGCCCGCAAGCTGTGATTGGCGCGAACTCGAGGTCACTTCCATCAATTCGGCGTTTGGCAGTATCGGGGCGAACCCCGATTTCGCTTAATCTTTCGCGTTGCCGGCAACAGCCGCATCCATTAGCGAAGTCGAGCGCACAAC
>JBJMVK010000119.1:0-28514 GCA_045810725.1 Sphingomonas sp.
CCGGCCCTTCCACCTCGGGCATGGAGCAGACCGGCGAGGCGACCTCGATCCGGTCCTCCTCGGACGCGTCGATCGCCGCCTGTGCATCTTCATAGGCGATATTGGCAGCGACACGGATCTTCGCGCGAGTGAACCGCCAACCCTTCAGCGTTCCGTCCTTCGCGATCTTCAGATGGCAGGCGAGCGCTGCTCGGTCCTCGCCTTCCTTCAGCGAGCAGATGTTCGCTGAGAGCTCCTCTGGAAGCATCGGCACTACCCGATCGGGGAAATAAACGCTGTTGCCGCGCGATCTCGCCGCCTTGTCGAGGGCGCTCTCCGGCCGCACGTAGAAGCTCACATCGGCGATCGCGACGATCGCCTTCCACCCGCCTTCATTGTCCTCGTCTTCGTCGCGCGCCGCCCAGATCGCATCGTCGTGGTCGCGCGCGTCGGCGGGGTCGATGGCGACGATCGGCAGGTGAGTGAGGTCCTCGCGTTCGCGCAGGGCAAGCTTCGCCACGCGCTTCGCCTCCTCGAGCGCAGCGTCGCCGAACTCGTGGGGCAGCTCGTACTTGTGGATGGCGATCAAGCTGAAGCTTTTGGGTGCGAACGGATCGCCGAGCACCGCGTCGACGCGCGCGGTGACGCGCGGCCCGCGGCCGGAGACCTCGCAGAGCACGAGGTCGCCCGCCTCGCCCTCGCCGACGTCGCTGACGGCAAGCTCGCGCCGTTCCTTCTTCTCCACGGGCGTCAGCCAGAACCGCGTTCCCTCCTTGCGGAGCACTCCCAGGACAAGCTGCGCCTTTCGTTCGAGCTTCTTCAGCGGATGCGCGACGAGGTGCTCGCCGCGCTCTTCGGTACGCGCAAGCACACGGTCCCCGATCCCCAGGGCCCCGCGCCTCTCTTTCTCGATCACCCGGACCCTGGGGGGAGGGCTGTCGGCTTCCCAAAGCTCCGGCTGGGCCCAGATCGTGCCGCTGTCGTCGGCCTCGACGATCTTGAACACGGTCACGCGCGGGACGCCGCCCGCCTTGTTGAAGGCGCGGGCGCGGCCGGTCTCGATAAGTCCCTCGTCCGCCATGTCGTTCAGTAACCGTTTGAGCGCGATCTTGGCATCGCCCCGTAGCCCGAACGCACGCGCGATCTCGCGCTTCCCGGCGGGCTGGTCGGACGTCGCGATGAAGTCGAGGATCTGCTTGCGGCTGGGCAGGTCGGGGGATCGCTTGCGGGCCATGACGGGGCCCTAAACGCGCCTAGCGCAGCTGGCTATCCTTGCTTCCTCGCCGATTGATCGTGGAATGGATGACGGCCTTGTCGCGTTCGGACTGGCAGGCGACGCAGGTGCGCACTCCCGGGAGCGCCTCGCGCCGCTTCTTGGGGATCTGCTCGCCGCAATCGTCGCATTCATCGGCGCTCTCGCCCTTGGGCGTCAGAGCGCGGGCGCGAAGGATCGCGTCCTTCACCGTGTCGTCGATCTGGTCCTGAACCGCGCCGTCGCGCGTCCATCCGCCGGCCATGTCAGCTCCTTCGCCTCCTAAGTGGGTACCGCACCCGCGGCCGACAATGCCGCCTGGCGGTGCAGCCGTTGCTCGCGCCAGACGATGACCAGCCCACTGCAGACAATGATCGGCGCCCCGATCCAGATCCAGGGCGTCGGCACCTCACCGAAGATCGATGCGCCGAGAAGCAGGGCCCACAGCAGGCTCGTATAGTCCATCGGCATCACCAGCGCGACGGGCGCCAGCCGCAGGGCCCCGGTCAGCGTCAACTGGGCGAGGCCGCCGGCGAGCGCCAGGCCGCCAAGCATCATCCACGACCTCGTGTCGTGAGACCTGCCGAAGACGAGCATCGCAAGGCCGAGCGGAACGAGCGAGCTGACGGCGAACCAGAAGACCGTGGTTGCGGCGCGCTCGGTAGCACCCAAACGCCGGATGACGATCGTCACTGAGGCCGTCATCAACGCCGCCACGAGGGCGACCGATGCGCCGAGAAGCGGAACATGGCCGCTCCCGGGCTGCACGATGAGAAGGACCCCGGCAAAACCCGCCGCCACCGCGCCCCATCGCCACTTCCCCGTCGGCTCGTCGAGCACGACCGCAGCGAGGATCACCGAGAAGATCGGCACCGAGAAGCCGATCGTCGTCGCCTCCGCCAGCGGAAGAAGGATGAAGGCGAGAAAATTGAAACCCATGGCGCCGAGGCCCAGGGCCATCCGCCCGACATGCGCGGAAACGCGCCGGGTTCGAAGCGAAGCAAAGCCCGGCCGAAGAGCAACGAGCCCGGTCGCGCAGAGCGCCGAGCCGCACTGCCGGTAGAAGAGGCTCTCGACGACGTTGACGCCGCGCAGCGAGAGCAGCTTCACGAGCGCGAACATGATCGCGAGGAGGAGGGCAGTGAGGAGACGAAGCGCGATCCCGGCAAGGGGTTGCTGCTCGGCCGGCCTGTCAGTCTCGTAAGACCCAGCAAGCCCCATCTATTTGGAACTGTCGGGCGGAGCCACGTAGGGCTTGAACTCGCCCCCCGGAACCGCCGAGGCGACCGGGCTTTCGAACCCGTCACTGCTCACCGAAGAGACTCCAAACACCCAGTCGTCGACGCGGATGTGCGGGAGGACGATCTTGCACGTCGCACTGCACTGACCTGCAGCGCGCGAAACTTGCCATTGGTTCGCGTCGGTTCGCCGCCACCACACCTTGTACGAGGCGGCGCTCGGGACCGGTGTCCAGCTGATCGTGGTATCGGTGCTTACCGCGCCTTCAACCGTCGGCTCGGGAGGCGGCGGGGCGCTCGCGATCGCCGCGAGCGCGGCGATGTTGAGCTTCGTCATCTTGGCAAGATAGGCAAAGTCGACGTGGTCGATCGTGTCGCCATATTTGATGCCGTTTTCGGTCCTCAGGTCCTGGTGCTGCCAATTGTAATTCTCGATCGCGACGCTGATCCGGGCGGCCGGGTAGCCGAGCTCCAGGAACGGAATATGGTCCCCGCCCCGGCCGAACCGGTCGGTGCGCCAGATCTGGCGCACGTCGAGCCCGATCTTGAGCCGGTCGGCAAGGCTCGCGAGGAAGCGCGAGATATTGCGCGAGGGCGCGTCGTTCTCGCCGCCGAGGCTGTGCGTACTGGCAGCGAGATCCCCCTGACCCTGCGATCTTGGACCTTCCGAGAGAACGCGCGCATGAGCGGCGTCGCAAACGCCGTCCGAGCCGCAGCTGTTGCCGATGATGTCGTTGTTGAGGACCGTGACGACGTTCCAGCCCTGCGCTTTTGCATAATCGGCAAGCGCCTTGCCGCCATAAAGACCCTGCTCTTCGCCAGAGAGCCCCGCATAGACGATGGTACCTTTGAACTTGTGCTTCGAGAGCACGCGTGCAGCCTCGATCACCGCGGCGCTGCCCGACCCGTCGTCATTTGCGCCCGGCGCGTCCGAGGTGAAGTTCATGACGTCGCTCACCCGGCTGTCGAGATGGCCCTGGATGATGACGACGTCGCCCGGGCGCTCGGTGCCGCGCTGGATCGCGACCATGTCGCAGACCTGCGTCGGCGCCGGGATGCGCGACCCCGTGACCGTCTCGCACGGGCGCACCGTCGGCAGGCTGAAGCTCTCGAACTGGCTTTTCGTCCAGCCAAGAGCCGCTCCGATCCCGCGTTTCGGATCGGTCTGCGACGAGAGGGTGTGGCGAGTTCCGAAGCTCACGAGAGTCTCGATCGTATGGCGAAGCTGGGCCTGGCTTACAGGAGCGACGATCGCTCGGAGCCTCGCGTCGGTGGAGGGTGGCGGCGGTGCCGCTCCAACGAGGCTGACGCACATCAAGATCGCGGCCTTGCGCATTCGACTCTCCCCTACTTTCCGGGTCTGCCAACTGGCATTTGCAGCCTGCCGGGTCTAGGGAGCCGCCACCCCAGAAAGCACAAATCGAGGACGCTTAACCCATGCTTCGCAGCATCGATCATTTCATCGGCGGTTCCAGCTTCGCTTCCGGCGAGCGTCAGGGCGATGTGTTCGATCCCAACCAGGGCCAGGTTCAGGCCAATGTTCGCCTCGGCTCTGCTGCCGACCTGCAGCAGGCGGTCGACGCCGCCAAGGAGGCCCAGCCGGCCTGGGCCGCGACCAACCCGCAGCGCCGCGCCCGGGTGATGTTCAAGTTTCGCGAACTCGTCGAAAAGAACATGGACGACCTCGCCTACCTGCTCTCCTCGGAGCACGGCAAGGTCATCGCGGACGCCAAGGGCGACGTTCAGCGGGGTCTCGAAGTGATCGAATATGCCTGCGGGATCCCGCAGGCGCTGAAGGGCGAATATACGCAGGGCGCAGGACCCGGCATCGACGTCTATTCGATGCGCCAGCCGCTCGGAATCGGCGCCGGAATCACGCCGTTCAACTTCCCCGCGATGATCCCGATGTGGATGTTCGGGATGGCCATCGCCTGCGGCAACGCCTTCATCCTGAAGCCGTCCGAGCGCGACCCGAGCGTTCCGGTTCGCCTCGCCGAGCTGATGAAGGAGGCTGGGCTTCCGGACGGCATCCTCAACGTCGTGCACGGCGACAAGGAGATGGTCGATGCAATCCTCGACCATCCGGACATCGCGGCCGTGAGCTTCGTCGGCAGTAGCGACATCGCCCAATATATCTATTCGCGCGGAACGGCGAACAGCAAGCGGGTGCAGGCCTTCGGCGGCGCCAAGAACCACGGCATCGTCATGCCGGACGCCGACCTCGACCAGGTCGTCAACGACCTCGCCGGCGCGGCTTTCGGCTCCGCCGGCGAGCGCTGCATGGCGCTCCCCGTCGTGGTTCCGGTGGGCGAGGAGACGGCCGAGCGGCTGCGCGAAAAGCTGGTGCCCGCAATCGAGAGCCTCCGCGTCGGCGTATCGACCGACCCCGAGGCACATTACGGGCCCGTCGTCAGCAAGGCCCACAGGGAACGCATCGAGCATTACATCCAGATGTGCATCGAGGAAGGCGGCGAGCTCGTCGTCGACGGCCGCGGCTTTACGCTGCAGGGGCACGAGGAGGGCTTCTTCATCGGCCCGACTTTCTTCGATCACGTGCAGCCGAGCTTCAAAAGCTACCAGGACGAGATTTTCGGGCCCGTCCTCCAGATGGTCCGCGCAAAGGACTTCGAGGAGGCGGTGCGGCTTCCCTCCCAGCACGATTTTGGCAACGGCGTCGCGATCTTCACCCGCAACGGCCACGCGGCGCGCGAATTCACTGCTCGAGTGAATGTCGGAATGGTGGGCGTGAACGTACCCATCCCGGTGCCCGTCTCGTACCACAGCTTCGGCGGATGGAAGCGCTCGGGCTTCGGAGACATCGGCCAATATGGACAGGAGGGCCTGCGCTTCTGGACCAAGTCCAAGGTGGTCACGCAGCGCTGGCCCGACGGCTTCGTGGACGCCGACAACAAGACTGCGTTCATGATCCCGACGATGGGCTGAGCCTCGCCCTCAGGGATACGACCAGCTCCGAGCAGCGTTGGAGGGGAATGCGACTTCGCCTCCCCTTCATCAGCTGCGCCCTGATTGGCGCCCTTGCAGCCTGCGGAAAACCTGACCCCGTCGCGGACAACGCGACCTCGGTGAACCTGCCCGTGCCCGCGAACGACACGGCGCCCAGGCCGCTCGGCGGGCCACCTGAGAACGCGGCCGAGGCTTCGCCCTCGCCGGGAGAGAGCGCAGGATTAATCCCCGCGGCGCTTCAGGGCCGCTGGGGTCTTGCTCCCTTGGATTGCACCTCGACGCGAGGCGATGCGAAGGGCCTCCTCGTCGTCAGCAGCAACGAACTTCGCTTCTATGAATCCCGCGCCGTGCCGACATCCGGCGCGCAGGCAGACAACGACTCGATCAACGGCGATTTCGACTTTACTGGTGAAGGACAAAGCTGGACCAAGTTCGAGACCTTAGAACGGCGGAAGGACAGACTGGTACGTACGGAAAGCAACCCAGCAGCGAGTTACACCTATGCGAAATGCTAAGATGATCGCCGCGCTCGGATTGGCCGCCCTGGCAGTCGGCGCATGCAACAAGCAGCAGCCGGCGCAGGATCAGAATATCTCGATGGACGACGGCGTTCCCGATAACCAGATGGCCGGAAATGCCGACATCGAAACGCTTCCCGCGGACGAAAGCAGCACCACCCCGTCGAACCAGCTGCAGAACGGCTACGACAATCCGGAAGTGAACGATGCGGGCACGACCAATTCGCAGTAGAAAGTAAGGCGGCTCGATGCTGATCCTCTATTATTCTCCTGGAGCCTGCAGTCAGGCGCCCCATATCCTGTTGCACGAGATCGGCCTCGAGCATGATGCGAAGCGGGTGGACCTGCGCTCGAAGACCCTCGAGGACGACAGCGACTATCTCCAGGTCAATCCAAAGGGCGCAGTGCCTGCGCTCCAGCTCGAGAGCGGGGAGGTCCTCACCGAGAACGCGGTCGTCCTCCAGTATATCGGCGACCGCGCCTCATGGCCCGAGGTCTTGCCGCCGCTCGGAAACTTCGGCCGCTACCGAGTGCTCGAGTTGCTCAACTTCATCACGACCGAGCTGCACAAGCGCTTCGGCCTGCTCTTCAGCCCCGATGCGTCCGACGACGTGAAGCGGTTCGTCCGGACGGACCTTTCGAAGAAGCTGGACTGGATCAACGAGCGCCTGGGCTCCGGCCCCTTTCTAATGGGCGACGAGCTGACGCTGCCCGACCCTTATCTGTTCGTGATCACGCGCTGGGCCGACAAGATCATGGGCCTCGAGCGCTGGCCAAATCTCGATGCTTTCTACGCGAGGATGCTGGAGCGCGACTCGGTTCGCAACGTGCTTCGCTTCGAAGGATTGCTAGAAGAGGAACCCGCGGGCTAGAGCCGCCCGCGCAATGACCCAGTTCGATCTCACTGACGACCAGCTCCAGATCCAGGAGATGGCCCGCAAGTTCACCGCGGACGCGATCGCTCCCTTTGCTGCCGAGTGGGACGAGAAGCATATCTTCCCGAAGGACACGATCCGCGAGGCGGCCGGGCTCGGTTTCGGCTCGATCTACGTCTCCGAGGAGAGCGGAGGTATCGGGCTCGGGCGGCTCGAAGCCGCGCTCATCTTCGAGGCCATGGCCTATGGCTGTCCAAGCACCAGCGCGTTCGTCTCGATCCACAACATGGCGAGCTGGATGATCGACCGCTTCGGGTCGGCCGACGTGAAGCAGAAATATCTGCCGTCGATGATCACCATGGAACGGATGGGCAGCTACTGCCTCACCGAGCCCTCGTCGGGCTCCGACGCGGCAGCGCTCAAGACGAAAGCGGTGCTCGACGGCGATCATTATGTCGTCAGCGGCTCAAAAGCGTTCATCTCCGGCGCCGGCGAGAACGAGATTTACGTGACCATGGCGCGCACCGGCGAGGATGGTCCCAAGGGCATCACGTGCCTCGTCATCGACAAGGACATGCGGGGCGTCAGTTTCGGTGCCCAGGAGCGCAAGCTCGGCTGGCATTCGCAGCCGACGGCCCAGGTCAATTTCGACGAGGTCCGGGTGCCGGTCGCAAACCGGGTCGGCGGCGAGGGCGAAGGATTCAGGATCGCGATGGCGGGCCTCGACGGAGGGCGCCTCAACATCGGCGCCTGCTCGCTGGGCGGGGGTCAGCGCTGCCTCGACGAAGCCGTCGGCTACACCAAGGGGCGCCAGCAGTTCGGCCAGCCGATCGCCGATTTCCAGGCGACACAGTTCACGCTCGCGGACATGGAGACGGAACTCCAGGCCGCGCGCTACCTCCTGTATGTGGCCGCCGCGAAGGTTACCGCGAACGCGCCCGACAAGACGCGCTTCGCGGCGATGGCAAAGCGGCTTGCCACCGACACCGGTTCATCGGTCGTCGACCGGGCGCTCCAGCTGCATGGCGGGTACGGCTATCTCATGGATTATCCGATCGAGCGCTTCTGGCGCGACCTTCGGGTCCATTCGATCCTCGAGGGCACGAACCAGATCATGCGCGTCATCGTCAGCCGGGACATGCTTCGCCAGTGAGCGACGATGTCCTGACCAGCGTCGAGCGGGGAATCGGCCGGCTGCGCCTCAACAGGCCCAAGGCCATCCACGCGCTGACGACCCAGATGTGCGAGGCGATGAGCCAGGCGTTGCTGCGCTGGCGCGACGATTCGAATGTCGAGGCGGTCATCCTCGATCATGCCGAGGGCCGCGGCTTCTGCGCGGGCGGCGACGTCGTTATGCTTGCGCGCAGCGGAAACACCAACGCCGACGAGGCCAAGCGCTTCTTCTTCGCGGAATACCGCCTCAATCACCTGCTCTTCACCTATCCCAAGCCGACCGTCGCGATCATGGACGGGATCACGATGGGAGGGGGCGTCGGCATCTCCTTGCCGTGCGATGTCAGGATCGCCACGGAGAACACCCGCTTCGCGATGCCCGAGACCGGGATCGGGCTGTTCCCTGACGTCGGCGGCGGCTGGTACCTTCCGCGCCTGCCGGGCCGCGTCGGCGAGTTCATGGCGCTAACCGGGGCCCGGCTTGACGGGTCGGAGTGCCACTATCTCGGGCTCGCCACGCATTATGTCGCTCAGGCGTCGCTCGAGGAGATGGTCGAGCGCGTCGCCCGGACCCCGCAGCGCGTGCAGGGGTCGATCGGTGCATTCGCGGCCACTCCGCCCGATGCCAGGATCGCGGCGAACCTGCCCAACATCACCAAAGTCTTCGCGTCCGATCACCTCGAGGATGTCCTCGCGGCTTTGGAGGCCGACGCGGGCGACTGGGCGTCGAGCGAGCTTGCGACGCTCAAGACCAAGAGCCCGCTGTCGTGCAAGGTGTCGCTGAGACTCATGGCCGAGGGCGCGCAGCGCTCGAGCTTCGCCGACGAGATGCGCTCTGAATATGCGCTCGCCGGGCGGGTCGTCAGGACCCACGATTTTCGCGAGGGCGTGCGTGCGCTGCTGATCGACAAGACGGGCAATCCGCAGTGGGACCCGGCAAGGCCCGAGGACGTCACCGACGAGATGCTCGACATCCTCTTCGCCCCGCTTCCGGCACCCGAGGAATGGACGCCTTTCCCCGAAGCGGAGACAATCGAATGAGCTACAGCACGATCCTGGTCGAGAAGCGCGGGGCCGTGACTCTCGTCACCTTGAACCGTCCGCAGGCGCTCAATGCACTCAACAGCGAAGTGCTAAGGGAGCTGATCGAGGTTTTCGGTGCCTATGACACGGACGATAGCCAACACTGCCTCGTGCTGACGGGCTCGGAAAAGGCGTTCGCCGCAGGCGCGGACATCAAGGAGATGTCCAGCCAGGGCTTCGCCGACATGTATTCGTCCGATTTCTTCGCCGGTTGGGAGAAGGTGACGGCGACCCGCAAGCCGTGGATCGCGGCGGTCGCCGGCTATGCGCTCGGTGGCGGCTGCGAGGTCGCGATGATGGCGGACTTCATCATCGCCGCCGACAATGCGAAGTTCGGCCAGCCCGAGATCAAGCTCGGAGTTACACCTGGAATGGGCGGGTCCCAGCGCCTCGCCCGGGCCGTCGGCAAGGCCAAGGCGATGGAGATGTGCCTCACGGGCCGGATGATGGACTCGGCCGAGGCCGAACGCTCAGGGCTGGTCGCGAAAGTGGTTCCCGCCGACCAGCTCGTCGAGGAAGCGCTGAAGACCGCCGAAATGATCGCGGCAATGCCGCCGCTCGCCGCCCTCGCGGTAAAGGAGATGGTCAACGCTGCCTTCGAGATCCCGCTCGGCCAGGGCATCCGCTTCGAGCGCCGGCTGTTCCACGGCCTGTTCGGGACCGAGGATCAGAAGGAAGGAATGGCCGCCTTCGTCGAGAAAAGGCCAGGTAACTGGAAGGGACGCTGAGCATGGCGCGCATCGCATTCATCGGGCTTGGGCACATGGGAGGGGGAATGGCCCCGAACCTCGCGAAGGCCGGCCACGACGTGCGCGCGTTCGACCTCGTGCCCGAAGCCGTCGAGAAGGCCGTGCAAGGAGGCTGCACGCCTGCATCGTCGGCAGCGGACGCGGTGAAGGACGCAGATGTGGTGATCACCATGCTTCCAGCCGCAAAGCATGTGCGGGCGGTATTCCAAGATGACGTTGCACCCAACGCCAAGGAGGGCGCGCTCCTCATCGATTGCTCGACCATCGACGTTCAGAGCGCACGCGAGGTTGGAGAGGAGATGAAGACCAGGGGCTTCGACTTCCTCGACGCGCCGGTCTCCGGTGGTATCGCTGCCGCTGCAGGGGGAACCCTCGCCTTGATGGTCGGGGGTACAGACGAACAGTTCGAACGAGCACGGCCCTTCCTCGAGCCGATGGCAAAGGCCGTGATCCACGCCGGCCAGCTCGGTTCGGGGCAGGCGGCGAAGATCTGCAACAACATGATCCTCGGGGCGACGATGATCGTCACCTGCGAAGCGTTCACGCTCGCCCAGAAGCTCGGGCTCGATCCCCAGGTCTTCTTCGATATTTCATCGAAGGCCTCGGGTCAGAGCTGGTCGATGACGAGCTACGCGCCGGTGCCGGGCGTCGGCCCGGAGACGCCCGCAGACCATGACTATGAAGGCGGATTTGCAGCTGCTCTGATGCTGAAGGATTTGAAGCTCGCCGACGAGGCGGCCAAGAGCGTCGGCGCTTATACGCCTCTGGGCGGGGAAGCCGAGGAGCTGTACCAGAGGTTCGTCGCCCGTGGCGGCGGCTCGAAGGATTTCTCTGGGATCATCATGATGATCGACGACAGCTGGAAGGTTCCGGACCAACAATAAGGAGGAAAGATGCGCTTCGTACCTGTAGCCGCGATCGCGGTTTGCGTTTCAGTGGCAGCGCTCGCAGCGCCGCTCACCAAAGATCGCGCGCTCGTCGTGATGAAACAGCGCCACGACGGCATGCACATGATCGCCGACGCGGCAAAGGCCGCTCACCGGGCGCTCGGCGAGACGCCTGACGTTTCAGCCGTGCGGGCGAGTTCAACGAAGATCGTTTCGTTGTCGCGAGCAGCGTCCAAATGGTTCCCCGCGGGCACGGGCCCGGATGTCGGCAAGACGCGCGCGAAGCCTGAAATCTGGGAGAACAAGGAGGATTTCGCAGCCAAGATGCGCAATTTCCAGGAAGCTGCCCGAGCGTTCGACGCGGCCGCTCGCCGGAATGACGTTGCCGCCATGAACGCACGGTTCGCCGACCTCGACGGGACCTGCAAGGCCTGTCACGACAAGTATCGCGCGGAGGAGAAGCACTGAGCGAGGCCGGCGCTCGAAAGCAGCCGGTCTGGGATCTCGCCGTACGGCTGGTCCACTGGCTGCTCGGAGCGCTCATCATCTTCAGCTGGTGGTCGGTACACAACCACCACACGGACTGGCACATCTGGTCCGGCTGCGCGATCCTCACGCTCCTTATCTTCCGTCTGCTCTGGGGGTTCGTCGGAAGCTCGACGGCGCGCTTTTCGAGCTTCGTGCGAGGCCCTCGGGCCATCGCCAACTACATGAGCGGCAGCTGGAAGGGCATCGGCCACAACCCCTTGGGGGCAATGAGCGTGCTCGCGCTCTTCGCAGCGCTCGCGCTGCAGGTGTCGCTCGGCCTTGTGTCCGAAGACGAAGACGGCATCTACATGGGGCCGCTCGCGAAGTTCGTCAGTATCGCGACATCGGACAAAGCGCGCGACATTCACGAACTCTGGTTCAACGTGATCCTCGGACTGATCGCGCTGCACCTTGTCGCAATCCTCATCTACCGCCTCAAGGGCAGGAAGCTCACCCTTGCGATGATCACGGGCCGGGCGGCACAGGAGCCCGGCATCGAGCCGATGCGACCCGGCAAATGGTGGGTGGCGCTCATCTGTCTCGCAATCGCAATTGCGATAACGCGCTGGATTATCGCCGGCGTGCCGCCGCTTCATCCTTGATCGAAAGGCCATGCGCGACCACATCGGCGTCCATGCTGATCCGAACCGAACAAACGCCGAACCCCGCGACCCGTAAATTCCTGCCGGGCCAGACTGTGATCGAAGCGGGGACGCGCGACTTCGCCGACGCCCAGTCGGCACGCGCTTCGCCGCTCGCAGAGGCACTGTTCGACAGCGGCATGGTCGAGGGCGTCTTCTACGGCCGTGATTTCATCTCCGTGACGGTGGCCCCCGGGGTGTCGTGGACGGACCTCGAGCCGCTCGTCCTTGAGACCTTGCTCGATCATTTCGTCAGCGGCGCGCCGATGTTCGTCGCGGGAAGCGCTGCGGGCATCCACATCGCCGACGAGCCAGCTTTCGAGGACAGTCCGGAGGATTCGGACATCATCGACCAGATCAAGGAGCTCATTGAAACCCGGGTCCGCCCGGCCGTCGCGCAGGACGGCGGCGATATCGCGTACAAGGGATACAAGGACGGACGTCTATATCTCTCGATGCACGGGGCCTGCTCCGGCTGCCCGTCGTCGGCGGTGACTCTTAAACGCGGAATCGAGAGCCTGATCCGGCACTATGTTCCCGAGGTCGAATCGGTAGAGGCCGTTTGACCTCTTGCGGCGTTGAGCCGCATGTGACCACTATCGCCCCTGAGATGTTGCTGGCTTTCGACACGTCCAGCGCCGCCTGTACCGCCGCACTGTTCGACGGCGACGGGGCGTGCGTCGCTCATTCCGACGAACTGATCGGCCGCGGCCATGCCGAGCGCCTGGTGCCGATGCTCGCCGAGCTCATGGATGGAAAGAGCGCGGAGCAACTCCTGGTCGGCGTCGGGCCGGGAAGCTTCACCGGCATCCGCGTCGCGATTGCCGCTGCTCATGGGCTCGCAATCGGCTGGGGTGCGAAACTTCAAGGAATGTTCTCGCTAGCCCTCATCGCGGCCGGCGCGGATGGCGGGGGCGAAGTCGCTGCCGCCGTTATCGGCGGCCATGGCGAGCTCTTCGTCCAGCAATTCGGTGCGAGGACGGCCGAGCCCACATCCGAGCTACGCAATCTCGCGCCCGCTGAGGCGGCGATGTTCGCCACCGCCCAATTGGTCATCGGGTCGGGCGCCGCCCAACTCGTCGAGGCACGCGGCTGGGGCGAAGCGCGCGAAGCGTGGCCCTCCGCGGCGGATGCGCTGAAGCTTCCTTCGCATTTGCGAAGCCTGCCCGCGAAACCAGTTTACGCCCGGGCTCCAGACGCGCGGGCCAAGGAGGCCGCGTGATGGCGACGCCCGCGCTCGCCGACGAAATCCGCATCACGCCAGGGACAGCGGATGAAATCGGTCCGGTCATGAACGTCATGGACGCGGCTTTCGGCAACAAGTTCGGCGAGGCTTGGACCCGGTCGCAATTGAGCGGGATCCTTCCCATGGCGGGCGTTTTCCTGACGCTCGCGATCGACTGCGCGAGCGAGGCTGTCGTCGGTTTTTCGCTCGTTCGAACGGTCGCCGACGAATCGGAGCTACTCCTCATCGCCGTGCTTCCACCCGAGCAGGGGCGTGGCATCGGCGGCCTTCTTCTCGATCGCTTTCTCGAGGGAAGCCGCGAAGAAGGCGTGCGCCGGGTCCACCTCGAGGTGCGCGACGGTAATCCCGCGATCGGCATCTACCGCACCGCTGGTTTTTCGCCGGTCGGCCGACGCCGCAACTATTACCATGCAGTGGATGGCAAGAGGTACGATGCAATCACGCTCGCCCGTGAACTTTAGTTAAGTAACTCGACTTATCCAGTTCTTTCGCAGCACTTGCGCCCATCTATACTCGTCACTAGGGCCAAGTCTCGTGCGCACAGTTCGCACGAGACCTCTGCTCACGTAATTCAGGATTATTGCAATGGCCGATGTTGAAGTTGCCGAAGACACGTTGCTGACTCTCACCGCCGACATCGTCGCCGCGCATGTCAGCAACAATAGCGTTGCCGTGAATGACCTTCCAAACCTCATCCAGAACGTCCACGCGGCGCTCAGCGGGATCACTCGGACCTCCGCTGCTCCGGAGCCGAAGCTGGAACCCAAAGTCTCGATCCGCTCCTCGGTGAAACCCGATTTCATCGTGTGCCTCGAAGACGGCAAGAAGCTGAAGATGCTCAAAAGGCATCTCATGACCCACTACAACATGACTCCGGACCAATATCGTCAAAAGTGGGGACTTTCGCCCGACTATCCGATGGTCGCTCCGAATTACGCTGAACAGAGGCGCACCCTCGCCAAGGCGATCGGGCTCGGCACGAAGCGCCGGCGCACGCGCAAATAGCGCTCTTCTTCTGGACGATGGCGGGCGCCGGACCTAGGTTGCTCCAATGACCCGTACCATCGACATCGAGGCCCTGTGCGCCGACAAGGGCCTGCGCATTACCGAGCAGCGCAAGGTCATCGCGCGCGTGCTCGGCGACAGCGAGGATCATCCGGACGTCGAAACGCTCCACGCGCGCGCGTCGGCAATCGATTCGAACATTTCGATCGCGACCGTTTACCGGACCGTGCGCCTGTTCGAGGAAGCGGGGATACTCGAGCGGCACGAGTTCGGCGACGGACGCTCGCGCTACGAGGCAGCCTCGGAAAGCCACCACGACCATCTGATCGACGTCGAGACCGGAAACGTCATCGAGTTCGTCGACGACGAGCTGGAGCAATTGCAAAAGCGCATCGCCGAGAAGCTCGGCTTCCGCCTCGTCGACCATCGGATGGAACTCTACGGAGTGGCGCTCGATCGCGACCGCTGATCAAGGGGCGAAGCTGAACAGCCGGGCAATCCTTCGCCTGGCGGGGGTGTTCCTGTTGTTCGCGCTTGTCGCTCCCATCCATATCGCGACGAAGGCGCTTCTTGGCCGCTCGCCCTGGCCCGGGCGGTTTCTCGCCGGTGCCGCCTTTATCATCGGGGTTCGCGTTCGCGTCTCGGGCGATCCGCCCGCCCACCACGCGCTCCTTGTCGCGAACCACACGAGCTGGCTCGATATCCTGATCCTCGGCGGAACGCTTCGAAGCGCGTTCGTCTCGAAGGATGAGCTCGGTCACGCGCTCATCCACTGGCTCGCCGACCAGAACGACACCGTCTACGTCAGGCGGAGCCACCGCAAGGGCGCGAAGGACCAGGCGGTCGCTGTCGCCAATGCGCTCGATGGACGAAAGCCCGTCACTGTCTTTCCCGAAGGAACGACCGGCCCGGGGACATACCTCCTCCCCTTCCGCTCGACCTTGCTGGAAGCTGCGAATTTCGCGTCCCGGGACATTCGCGTTCGGCCGGTCGCCGTCGATTATGGCGCTGCTCGGGAAGAGGTCGGCTGGTTCCAGGAAAGCGGCGTCCGCAACGTGAAGCGGATCCTCTCCCGGCGCGGGACGCTTGGCGTCACCGTCCACGTCCTCGCGCCACTCGACCCGGGGCTCGATCGCAAGCAGCTGACGCACCAGGCGCGTGAAGCAATCCTCGAAAGGCTTCGCTTCAAGTCGCAGGCCCACTCGCCTATAGGCGAGGCAAGATGACTCCCAAGACCTTCAAAATCAAAAGCTTCGGTTGCCAGATGAACGTCTATGACGGCGAGCGAATGGCCGAGCTCCTGGGTTCCAGAGGAATGACCGCCGTGAGCGAAACGGGCGATGCCGACCTCGTCGTCCTCAACACGTGCCACATCCGCGAGAAGGCTGCCGACAAGGCCTATTCGGACGTTGGACGGCTGAGGCGCGAGGACGGTTCGAGGCCCCTGATCGCCCTTGCCGGCTGCGTTGCGCAGGCGGAAGGCGCCGAAGCGAGGCGGCGCTCCCAGATGATCGACATCGTCGTTGGCCCGCAGGCCTATCACCGCTTGCCCGAGATGGTGGCACAAGCGGTGCGCGGCGCTCGTCCAATCGACACCGACATGCCCGCGATCAGCAAGTTCGAGGCCTTCCCCGCGCGCCGCCGGGCAAACCCGAGCGCGTTCCTGACGATCCAGGAAGGATGCGACAAATTCTGTACCTATTGCATCGTGCCTTATACGCGCGGCGCCGAGATCTCCCGGCCATCGCGGGACATTGTCGATGAAGCCGAGGCACTCGTTGCGGCCGGCGCCAAGGAGATCGTGCTGCTCGGCCAGAACGTGAATGCCTGGGCGCACGAGGGCCGCGGCCTTGCGGACCTCATCCGCTCGCTCGCAGCGATCGATGGCCTCGAACGGATCCGCTACACGACGAGC
Organism: Sphingomonas sp.; assembly: GCA_045810725.1. Taxonomy (GTDB): domain Bacteria; phylum Pseudomonadota; class Alphaproteobacteria; order Sphingomonadales; family Sphingomonadaceae; genus Sphingomicrobium. The sequence continues at coordinate 16,054 of JBJMVK010000119.1, forward strand.
CACCCGGCCGACATGAACGATGAGCTAGTCGCGGCCCACGGCGAGATCGACAAGCTGATGCCCTATCTCCACCTCCCGGTGCAGTCGGGAAGCAACCGGATCTTGAAAGCAATGAACCGCAGTCACAGCGTCGAAACATATCTGGCGATACTCGAGAAGGTGCGTTCGGCCCGGTCCGACATCGCGCTCTCGGGCGACTTCATCGTCGGCTTCCCCGGCGAGACGGAGGAAGATTTCGAGGCGACTCTGCAGATCGTGGATGAAGTTGGCTACGCTTCGGCTTATTCGTTCAAGTACAGCGCTCGTCCGGGGACTCCGGCGGCGACGATGGAGGACCAGATTCCGCGCGAGATCATGGATGATCGACTTCAGCGGCTGCAGGCGCGGATCAATGCGCACCAGCTTGCCTTCAACCGCTCCAAAGTTGGCGTCGAGACCAAGGTCCTCATCGAACGCAGGGGCAGGCACGAGCACCAGATGATCGGCCGTTCGCCGTGGCTGCAGTCGGTCCATCTGGAAAGCGACGGCGAGCCGGGTGAGCTCGTCGATGTCATGCTCCTCGCAGCAGGGCCGAACAGCATGACGGGTGCCCTCCGGCAGAAGGTCGCCGCCTGATGGCCAGACGCGAATTGCAGGCCGTTCCGGAGCGGGCACGCCTCGAGATCGAGTTCGACCAGCCGTACCTCCTCGGCCCGCTGTTCGGCGATTACGACCGGCACCTCCTGACGATCGAGCAGCGGCTCGGCGTTCATATCTCGGCGCGGGGCAATCGGGTCCAGATCGAGGGCGAGCCCGACGCGGCATCGCGCGCGCGCGACGTGCTTACCGGTCTCTACAATCGGCTCGACCAGGGTCACGACGTCGATGCGGAAGCGGTCGAGGCCGTGCTCGGCATGGCCGCGCAGCCCAGTCTCGACGGGATCATCCAGGACGAGGTCGTCTCGGGGCCGCGGGTGATGATTCGCACTCGGAAGAAGACGATCGTCCCGCGCTCGACGGTGCAGACCACCTACATGGAGGCGCTCGCCCGCGACGACATGATCTTCGCGCTCGGGCCGGCCGGCACCGGCAAGACCTATCTCGCGGTGGCGCAGGCGGTCTCGCAGCTGATTACCGGAAGTGTTGACCGGTTGATCCTCTCGCGTCCGGCGGTCGAAGCCGGCGAGCGACTGGGCTTCCTTCCCGGCGACATGAAGGAGAAGGTCGATCCCTATCTGCGTCCGCTCTACGACGCGCTTTACGACATGCTCCCAACCGAGCAGGTCGAGCGCCGAATCGCGTCCGGCGAGATCGAGATTGCTCCCATCGCTTTCATGCGCGGCCGAACTCTCAACGATGCGTTCATCATTCTCGACGAAGCGCAGAATACCACTCCGCTGCAGATGAAGATGTTCCTCACCCGCTTCGGAATGCGCAGCCGAATGGTGATCTGCGGGGACCCGCACCAGGTCGACCTTCCCGACCCGACGAAGTCCGGCCTCGCCGATGCCGTTGGCCGCCTCGAGCGCGTGAAGGGGATTGCTGTCGTGCGCTTCACCTCCGCCGACGTCGTTCGTCATCCGCTCGTCGGCCGAATCGTCGACGCTTACGAGGGCCCGAACGCGGGTCGGGACGTCGGCCCATGATGCTCGAGATCGCGCTCGAAACCGACGAGGAATGGGACAGTAGCGGCGGAAAGCCGTTCGACTGGAACCCGCTCGCGCGAAGGGCCGCCGAAGCGGCGATCGTCGAAAGCGCATATCCCGATCTCGCGGCGTCCGACCGGCCCGTCGAGATCTCGGTCACTTTGACGGGCGACGAGGAGGTGCGCGCGCTGAACGCGAAGTGGCGCGGCAAGGACAAGCCCACCAACGTCCTCTCTTTCCCGATGGCCGACGAGCGGGACTTGGGGCGCGCAAATGTTGTGGAAGCCGAATTGTTGCTCGGCGACATCATCCTCGCCCACGGGGTGTGCGAGGCGGAAGCCGCCGAGAAAGGTGTCAGCGTCGAGACCCATGCCGCGCATCTCCTGGTCCATGGCACGTTGCACCTTCTGGGCTACGACCATCACGACGAGCGCGAGGCCGCCGACATGGAGGCGCGCGAAGTCCGGGCGCTTGCCCGGCTCGGCATCGAAAACCCCTATGAAGGGATTGCCTGATGGCGACCCGCGGTGACGACAGCGGTTCGCGCCTGTGGCGAGGCATCCAGCACCTCATCTTCGGCGACGGGACCGAGCCGACGCTCCGCGCGGAAATCGAGGACGCGATCGACGAGGCCGAAGAGACCGACGGCGAGCGGCCGGTCGCCGGGGACCTCAGCCCGGTCGAACGCCAGATGCTTCGCAACCTGCTGCATTTCGGCGAGCAGACGGCCGGCGAGATCTGCGTGACCAGGGGCGACATTGTCGCCGTGCCGAGCGACATCAGCTTCGAAAAGCTGGTCGGCGCGTTCGCGGAAGCAGGACACAGCCGGCTGCCGGTCTATCGCGAGAGCCTCGATGAGGTCATCGGAATGGTCCACATCAAGGACGTGTTCGTGGCGAACGTCGATGCGGCCCGCGACCGCTCGCTCGATGCGATCATGCGCGAACCCCTCTTCGTGCCGGAATCCATGGGCGCGATCGAGCTGCTCGCCCGGATGCGCACGGAGCGCGTCCACCTCGCGATCGTGGTCGACGAATTTGGCGGCACCGAGGGCCTGCTGACGATTGAGGACGTGGTCGAGGAAATCGTCGGCGACATCGAGGACGAACATGACGACGCGGAGGCAGCCATGCTGACGCTGCTCGACGACGGGGTTTGGGAAGCCGACGCACGGATCGAACTCGAGGAGCTCGCAGAAGCAGTCGACGCCCGGCTTTCGTCGGACGAGGATGAGGTGGACACGCTCGGAGGCCTCGTCTTCCTGCTGGCGGGCCGGATTCCCACGACGGGCGAGTGCGTGACCCATCCGTCCGGATGGAAGCTCGAAGCGGTCGATTCCGATCCTCGCAGAATCATTCGCGTCCGGCTCCACGCCCCGCAGTCGGCGGATGGCTAGTTCCTCGCGAACAGTTTCGCCGGGTCAGCCATTGCCTTGAACTCGAGCGCATTGCCGGAGGGATCGAGGAAGAACATCGTCGCCTGCTCGCCAGGCTGTCCTTCGAACCGGACCGTCGGAGCGATCACGAAGTCGACGCCAGCGCTTTCGAGCCGCGCTGCCAGCGACTTCCATTCCTCCATCGGAAGGATGATGCCGAAATGAGGCACCGGCACGTCGTCGCCGTCGACCGGATTGGTTGCGCGCGCCCGCGCCGCCCCGGGCGCAAGGTGGGCAACGATCTGGTGGCCGTGAAGGTCGAAATCGATCCATTCTTGAGCGCTTCGTCCTTCCGGACAGCCCAGTAGCTCGCCGTAGAAGAGGCGCGCGCCCGCGAGGTCATCGACGGGAAATGCGAGGTGAAAAGGCGGGAGGGACATGGCCGCCATTGTTTGAACGCTCGAGCCCCGCCTCGCAACCAGCCACTTTCGAGCGCGCATCCCAGAGAGGCTTTCGTTGAAGCGCGGTTGCGGCTAGCCATCGCTTGCGATGCGCTTTGTCCTGTACGCACTCCTTGCCGGCGCCCTGTCGGCGTTTGCCTTCCAGCCGGTCGGCTGGTGGCCACTCCTCCTCATCGCGATCGCGGCGCTGTGCGAACTTCTTGATCGCAACACGTCGCTATGGCGCAGTCTTGCCCTCGGCTGGGCATTTGGGTTCGGCCAGTTCGTCGTCGGCCTCAACTGGATCGCGACGTCGTTCACCTACCAGGCGAACATGCCTGCCTGGCTCGGCTGGGTCGCGGTCGTCCTCCTTTCGATCTACCTCGCCGTTTATCCGATGATCGCGACAGGCGCGGCCTGGTGGTTCGGGCGCGACGACCGGGTCGTGATGGTGACGGTGTTGGGCGGCGCCTGGGCAATCAGCGAGTGGCTCCGAAGCGTGGTCTTCACGGGCTTTCCATGGAATCCGCTCGCCGCGGCCCTCGCCCCCACCCCGCTTGTCACGATCACGGCGTTGATTGGGACTTATGGCCTGTCGGGCCTCGTCGTTCTTCTCAGCGGCGCTGTCTGGCTCGAATATTATCGCAAGTGGCTTCCGCTCGTCGTCATCCTCGCGGCGACCGCACTCCTGTGGCTCCTGCCCTCCTCGGCGGTTCCGCCCGATCCCCTCACCATCCGCAACGTCCGCATCGTCCAGCCGAACATCGGGCAGGAGGACAAGTGGCGCCCTGGCTTCGACGAGGAAGCCACGCGACGGCTCGCGATGCTTTCAGGGCCAGCCGGCGCCGAGCCCCGTCTCCTCCTCTGGCCGGAGGCGGCGATCACCGATCCGGTCGAAGACCAGAGGATCGCGATGCAGGGCGCGGCGGCCTTCCAGCGGACGCGCGCCGGATCGCTCCTTGGCCCGAACGATGTCCTTCTGACCGGCGGGCTTGCCGTCGAATCGCGGGACGGCGTCCGCGTCGAACGGGCGACCAACAGCATTTTCGCAATCGCTCCTGGGGGACGCGTCATCGGCCGCTACGACAAGGCCCATCTCGTTCCTTATGGCGAATATCTGCCGATGCGGCCGCTGCTCTCCTATCTGGGCCTGTCGCGTCTGGCGCCTGGCGACCTCGACTTCACTCCTGGCCCGGGACCACGGACCGTGGACGTCGGCGGCCAGTGGGGCAAAATCGGGTTCGATCTCTGCTACGAAATCATTTTCTCGGGCCACGTGGTCGACGCAAACAACCGCCCCGAGTTCATCTTCAATCCCTCGAACGACGCCTGGTTCGGCTCGTGGGGGCCGCCGCAGCACCTCGCGCAGGCGAGGCTCCGCGCCGCCGAGGAGGGCCTCCCGGTGCTCCGCGCGACGCCCACCGGCATCAGCGCTGTCATCGATGCCCGTGGAAACGTCGTAAAGGAAATCGCCTGGAGGCAGGCGGGCGCGATCGATGCCGTGCTCCCGGCGGCTGCCAACGCTCCGCCGCTCTTCGCGCGGTTCGGCAATTCTATCCCGCTAATTCTTGGCGTTTTGCTCATCGCGGGCGGCATTGTGCTGAGCCGTCGCCGCCGCTAGAGGCGCCATATAAAGACTTCTTTATATCCTAAAATCCGAGGTCGTCTTCAGGCTCATGCGAAGCAATTATCTCTTCACGTCCGAATCCGTCTCCGAAGGTCATCCCGACAAGGTCGCGGACCAGATCTCCGATGCAATCGTCGACCTGCTGCTCAGCAAGGACCCCGAAGCGCGCGTCGCGTGCGAGACGATGACGACGACCAACCGCGTCGTCCTCGCCGGCGAAATCCGGTGCAAGCCGGCGTTCGACGAAGAGCGCTGGCCCGAGACGGGCGGCTGGGCGCCGGGCGCTCGGGACGAGATCGAGGAAGCGGTTCGCGGCGTCGTCAGGAAGATCGGCTACGAGCAGGCGGGCTTCCACTGGGCCGAGTTCAAGTTCTCGAACCACCTTCACGGCCAGTCGCCCGACATCGCGCAGGGCGTCGATGCCGCCGAGAACAAGGACGAAGGTGCCGGCGACCAGGGCATCATGTTCGGCTATGCCTGCGACGAGACCCCCGATCTCATGCCGGCGACCCTCGATTATAGCCACAAGATCCTCCAGGAAATGGCCGCCGACCGCCACTCGGGTGCCGCGCCGTTCCTCGAACCCGACGCCAAAAGTCAGGTCACGCTTCGCTTCGAGGAAGGCAAAGCGGCAAAGGCGACGGCGATCGTCGTCTCGACGCAGCACAAGCCTGGTTACGACGAGGGCGTGAAGCAGGGCGAGCTGCGCGATTATGTGAAATCGGTGGTGGCGCGGGTGCTTCCGGCCGAGCTCCTCGGCAACGAAACTGTCTACCACATCAATCCGACCGGCAGCTTCCTCGTCGGCGGCCCGGACGGCGACGCGGGGCTTACCGGCCGCAAGATCATCGTCGACACTTATGGCGGCGCGGCGCCGCACGGCGGCGGCGCCTTCTCGGGCAAGGACCCGACCAAGGTCGACCGCTCGGCCGCCTACGCCGCGCGCTATCTCGCCAAGAACATCGTCGCCGCGGGGCTCGCCCGCCGCTGCACCATCCAGCTTGCCTATGCGATCGGGGTACCGGAGCCCCTTTCGCTCTACGTGGACACCCACGGAACGGGGATTGTCGGCGACGACCGCATCGAGGCTGCGATCGGCCGGATCGGGAAGCTCGGCGGGCTGACCCCGCGCGGGATCCGCACGCACCTCCAGCTCAACAAGCCCATCTACGAGGCGACCGCGGCCTACGGACACTTCGGTCGAAGGGCCGAGGGCGACTTCTTTCCATGGGAACGCGTCGACCTCATCGACGAGCTGAAGGCCGCGGTCGACGCATAGGCTCACGGGCGCAGCCGTGGTAAGCGGCTCTAATGCTCCTGGTCGCGGCCCTCATCGCAGCAGCGGTACCAACGGCTGACGAAGCGGCGATTTTCGCCGTCGCGGGCTTTACCCGCCGCTCTGGCAAGTGGCGAACCGACTGCGACGATCCCGGCTCGTCGGGATACGAACCGGGCGCCATCGACACCTATCGCGACTTGAACGGCGATGGGCGCCCCGAGGCGATCGTAACCGAGGGCGGCACCTTCTGCTACGGAAACACCGGGGCGGGCTTCTGGCTGCTCTCGAAAAAGGCGGATGGTCACTGGGCCCAGCTCTACCAGTCGCAGGGCATCGCCGAACTCCTTCCGACGAGCGGCGTTTCGAAGATGCCGGACATTTCGGTGGGGGGCCCCGGCTTCTGCTTCCTCGTCGTGCGCTGGAACGGCAAGGCCTATGTGCAGAACCGCTTCGAATATGAAGGGAAGGCCTGCCGTCCGCAGCAGTAGCGCTTACGGGTTTGACCCGTCGTGGACACCCATCCCGTGCTTGTAGACGAGATCGCCGCCCTTCCAACCGCTGTAAACGAGGATGAGAACGACGACGAGTGAGATGTATACTCCCGTCGATGCGATGAAGTCCGAGTTCCCGATACGAAGCACAAGGTTGACCACCTCGAGCACGACAACGGTCACGTTCGCAAGCATGTGTTGGACGGCGTCTCCGCCCTGGATTCTCTTCTCGCCGAGGAAGTCGAGGAGGCCCGCGACAGCCGCCAGGGCGCCCATCACCAGCCCGATGCCGAGCAGCCATTCCGACGCCGTCACAAGCTCGGTGCGGCCTTGAGCAACCAGGATGTCGCAAACGAAGGCCAGGATGAAGCAAACGATCGGGAACGGCACCAACATCGGGTGAATGGGATGGCCTCCGATTTTCGCGGTGCTGCGCGGATGCCCGTGACCCTCGTCGCGTGTTGCCATGACTTTCACTCCTCCTGCGAGGCACTTGATGCTTGCCGGCGGCAAATGGTTCCCACTGCTGCGTTGCCCGGGGAAGGCGTGCGCATTAGTCGAGCTGGCTCATGACGGCGTTCAAATCAGGCGATCCGCTGACCCTCAACCGCCTCTACGGCCGGTCCAGCGGCCACAAGCTTCGAAAGAGCCAGCAGGAGCTCGTCGACAAGCTTCTTCCCCAAATCCTGGTGCCGGCCGAGGGAGAGATCAGCTCAAAGCTGCTGTTCGGCGAGGATCGCCCGCTGCATTTCGAGATCGGGTTCGGGTCCGGCGAGCATCTCGCCCATCGCGCCGACATGCTCCCGGACCATGGCTTCATTGGCGCCGAACCGTTCCTCAACGGGGTCGCTGCAGCGCTCGCCCACCTCCGCGACAGCCATTTGCGCAACGTTCGCCTGTGGCGCGGCGATGCGCTCGAAGTGCTCCAGCGGCTTCCCGACCAGGCTCTAAGCTTCCTCTACCTCCTTCATCCCGATCCCTGGCCCAAGGCGCGCCATGCCAAGCGCAGGATGGTGAACGACGGCCCTGTCGATCTTTTCGCAGCGAAGCTGAAGCGCGGCGGCGAGTTCCGCCTCGCGACCGATGACCCGACCTATCTCACCTGGTCGTTGATGATCATGCAGCGCCACGCCGACCAGTTCGAATGGCTCGCCGAGCATCCAGTGGATTTCCTGGAGCCTTCGGGCGGATGGATCGAAACCCGCTACGGCGCCAAGTCGCGGCGGGAGGGCCGACGTCCTTATTATCTTCGTTATCGCCGCTGCTGAGGGGGCGTCAGCCTCATCATCCGCCCGCGCTGGCCGTCCTCCAGGAGATAGATGGCGCCGTCCGGGCCCTCCCCGACGAAACGGATGCGCTGGCCCATGTCCCATTGGTCAACCTGCTTCGCCTTGTCGCCCCGGATCCGGACATGGATCAGCACCTTCCCGGACAAGGATCCGATGAGGCCGTCGCCCTTCCACTCGGGGAACATCCTTCCCGAATAGATCAAGAGGCTGGTCGGGGAGATGGACGGCACCCAGTAGAGCTTCGGCCGCTCGAGGTCAGGACGGGTCGAATGCCTCGGGATCGGCACTCCGTCATAGTTCTTGCCTTCCGAGACCCAGGGCCAGCCGTAATTCTTGCCAGCGACGATGAGGTTCAGCTCGTCGCCTCCTCGAGGGCCCATTTCCGTTTCCCACAGCCGGCCATCGGGAGCGAACGCGAGCCCGTACGGATTGCGGTGACCAAGCGTCCATGTCTCGGCCGGGGTGAGGTTGGAAAAGGGCCATCGAAATGCCCGGCCCGCCGCGCCCTTAGCTTCCTCAGTGTCTTCCGGCGGATCGGTGATCGTTACCGTTGCTGCTCCCGCTCTTCCCGCACCGGGGTTACCGGGCGCCGGCTTGCCGTCGAGCGTCAGGTGCAGGATCTTGCCGATCGGCTGGTCCGGGTCCTGCGCCGGAGTGAAGCGCTGACGTTCTCCCGATGCGAGGAAGAGCGACTTCCCGTCCGGCGCGAAGGCGACGATCCCTCCGAACTGGCCGCCCTCGCCGCCCGCCGGATCGCGCCAACGCACCTCGAGACCATCGAGGCGCGGCCCGCCCGCGTCGCGCACCAGCCTGGCCCTCGCGAGCGCAAGTCCGCTGCCGCCGTTCCTCGAGGGCTCGGAATAGGTAAGATAAATCCGTTGGTCAGTGGCGAAAGATGGAGCGGCAACGACGTCGAGCAGCCCGCCCTGGCCGCGGTAGAGGACCCGCGGTGCTCCCGTCACCTGCTGCTTCTGGCCCGTCGATGCGTCGACCAGCCACAAGCTTCCCGGCTTTTCGCTCACAACGGCAATATTCGTGCCGGGGAGGAATACCATGGCCCATGGATTGTCGAACGTCGCGACCGCTTTTGCAGTGAAGGGCGGGTTCGCGGAGGGAAGGTTGGCCGGGGTGCTCTCAGGTGAATCCTGCGCATTCGTGCGCGCGGACGAGCCGCATGCGGCAAGGATCAGCATTATGATGGATTGCAACAAGCGGAACTTCATGCTGCCTCGGCTTGGCTCAATATTTGAACCAAATAACGGTTCCACTGCCCTATAAGCATATGATGCAACCTTGCAGCCTCCTGTCGCTTGCGACCGCCGTTCCGCCCCACGTCATCGAACAGGCGGAAGCCAAGGTTCTTGCGCGTGAGGCATTCGGCGGCAGGAAAGCGCTGTTCGACCGCCTCTCGGGCGTCTTCGACAACAGCGGCATCGCCCGACGTCGCGTCGTCGCTCCCTACGACTGGTACATGCAGCCGCACGGCTGGCGTGACCGCAATGGGGTGTACCTGGAAGCTGCCGAAAGCCTGTTCATCGAGGCCGCAAGCTCGGCGATCGAGAAATCGGGCCTTATGCCCGAGCAGATCGATGGCGTCGTCAGCGTCTCGACCACCGGGATCGCGACGCCGAGCCTCGAGGCGCGCGCCGCCCACAAGCTCGGCCTGCGCGATGATGTCCGCCGGGTCCCGGTGTTCGGTCTTGGCTGCGCGGGCGGGGTCAACGGCCTTTCGATCGCGTCGCGCTTCGCCGCCGCCGAGCCCGGCACGAACTGGTTGTTCGTGACGGTCGAAACCTGCTCCATCTCGATCCGCATCGACAGCGACGATCCCGCGGCCGTTGTCGCGACCGCGCTGTTCGGCGACGGCGCGGCCGGCGCCGTCGTGACCGCCGGCGAGCACAGCCTTGCCCGGATCACCGCCTCGGCCGAGAAATTGTGGCCCGATACGTTGAGGATCATTGGCTGGGACATCGAGGACCCGGGCTTCAAGGTCGTGTTCGACCGCGCAATCCCGCCATTCGTCGAGGAGAGACTCGCCGATGCCGTCGAGGAAATGTGCGCCAAGATGGGCGTCCAGCGAGGCGATATCGATCGCCTCTGCTGCCACCCGGGCGGGGTCAAGGTCATCGACGCCATCGAAAGCGCGCTTCAACTCAACCAGGGCGAGCTCAACCTCGAGCGCGAGATATTGAACGACTATGGGAATATGAGCGCGCCGACCGTGCTGTTCGTGCTCGACCGCCTGCTCGAGCAGGGTCTTCCCGAGAAAGTGCTGATGACTGCGTTCGGACCGGGCTTCACCTGCGCCGGCCTGATGCTCGAAGCCGCTTGATCCTCAACCTCGTCATACTCGCCGCCGTCACTCTGCAGCGCGCCGGGGAGCTGCTTGTGTCGAGGCGCAACACGCGCCGGCTCATCGAGCAAGGTGCTCGAGAGCATTCGAGCGGGCATTATCCGCTGATCGTCGCGGTTCACGCGTCCTGGCTTGCGACGCTCTGGTGGCTGGCGCCGCAGCGCGCTGTCGATGGCTTCTGGCTCGCCATCGTCGTCATGATCGAGCTCGCTCGGCTGTGGGTGTTGACGACGCTCGGCCGGCGCTGGACGACCCGCATCATTGTCCTTGGCGATGCTCCGCTCGTGAGGCGCGGCCCGTATCGTTTCGTCAATCATCCCAATTACTGGGTGGTGATCGGCGAAATCGCCGCCCTTCCCTTGGTATTCGGCCTTTGGCAGGTGGCGCTCGTTTTCACACTTCTGAATGGCGCCGTGCTGGCGATTCGCATCCGCGCCGAGAACCGGGCGCTCGGCCGCTAAGCTTCGCTTGCGGTCAACTTGCTTCAAGCTTATATCGCAACTCTCTCCTCGACATCGCTAGATGCCCGAGGCTGGGGCCCACGGCCCCGGTCCGAGAGAGTTTTGGATTTGGTAGTGGAGCATCAGTGGCGGACATCGCCGGCCTTGAAAGGATGATCGAGCCCGAGATCAAGATCCTCGGCTACGAGCTCGTTCGCCTGATGATGATCGGCGGGACATCGGACCCGACGCTCCAGGTCATGGCCGAGCGAGCCGACACGCGCCAGCTCGACATCGTCGACTGCGAGCGGATTTCGCGCCGCCTCTCGGAAATGCTCGACCTCGCCGACCCCATCGAGGGTAGCTATCGTCTCGAGGTCAGTTCGCCGGGCATCGACCGCCCGCTCACTCGCCTCAAGGACTTTGCCGACTGGTCGGGCCATGAGGCTCGAGTCACGCTCGCCGAGCAGCGCGACGGCCGCAAGCAATTCACGGGCAGCCTCGTCGGTCTCGAGGGACAGACGGTCAAGCTCCGCGCCAAGGACGGCGAGGTCTATGACCTGCCGTTCCCCGACATCGCCTCGGCCAAGCTCGTCTTGACCGACAAGCTCATTCAAGCCACCGCGCCGCTCAGCACCGAGGGCGCAGACACCATTGAGACTGTAGAGGAATAATTTTCATGGCCACAGCACCCGCTGCCGTCAGTGCCAACAGGGCAGAATTGATCGCGATCGCCGACGCGGTCGCGCGCGAGAAGCTGATCGACAAGGGCATCGTCATTGAAGCGATGGAGGACGCGATCCAGCGCGCGGCCCGCGCCCGCTACGGCGCCGAGAACGACATTCGCGCCAAGCTCGACCAGAACACCGGTGACTTGAGGCTATGGCGCGTTCTCGAGGTCGTCGAAGAGGTCGAGGACTATTTCAAGCAGATCGACGAAAAGAGCGCGCAGAAGCTCCAGAAAGGCGCCGTCGTCGGCGACTTCATCGTCGATCCGCTGCCCCCGATCGAATTCGGCCGGATCGCCGCCCAGGCCGCCAAGCAGGTCATCTTCCAGAAGGTTCGCGACGCGGAGCGCGAGCGCCAGTACGAGGAATTCAAGGACCGCGCGAACGAGATCATCACCGGCGTCGTCAAGCGGGTCGAGTTCGGGCACGTCGTCGTCGACCTCGGCCGCGCCGAGGGCGTCATTCGCCGGGACCAGCAGATCCCGCGTGAAATGGTTCGCGTCGGCGACCGCATCCGCTCGCTCATCATGGCCGTGCGGCGCGAGGCCCGAGGCCCGCAGATCTTCCTCTCGAGGGCGCACCCCGAGTTCATGAAAAAGCTGTTCGCGCAGGAAGTGCCGGAGATTTACGACGCGATCATCGAGATCAAGGCCGCCGCCCGCGACCCGGGCAGCCGCGCCAAGATCGGTGTGATCAGCCATGACAGCTCGATCGACCCAGTCGGCGCGTGCGTCGGCATGAAGGGCAGCCGGGTCCAGGCCGTCGTCCAGGAACTGCAGGGCGAGAAGATCGACATCATTCCCTGGTCGCAGGA